>NZXJ01000001.1 GCA_002701945.1 Fidelibacterota bacterium | reverse complement strand
TTATCCCAATCCATTCAATCCAATCACAACACTGCGTTACGAACTACCAGAAAACGGTCTGGTGAATATTACCATTTACGACATGGTTGGTAGACAGGTAAAGACCTTAGTCAACCAAAGACAAGATGCTGGCTATAGGTCAGTTGTTTGGGATGCTACTAATGACAATGGTAAACCCGTGAGTGCTGGAATCTACCTATATCAGATACAGGCTGGTGGGAATATGCAGACTAAGAAAATGGTGCTGTTGAAATAGTTGTTTAATTAACAAAAGGAATATAAATATGGCGACTTTGATATTGCGGGAAACATACCGTGCATTAGAAGAAGAAATGAAATCTATTGATAAAAAAAAGAGAGAGACTTCAGTAAAGATTAGAGAAGCGGCTGATCATGGAGACCTGAAGGAGAATGCGGAATACCATGCTGCAAGGGAGGAACAGAGTTTAATAGTATACAAGAAACAATTGCTCCAGTCTCATGCACCATTTCAATTCGTAGATTTTGGAGAAATTGAAACAGATGAAGTAAGCTTTGGCAATAAGGTTGCAATTCTTGAAGAGGGAAAAGATGAGGCCGAAGATTATTATCTATTAGGTCCTATTGAATTTGAGTTGGATCTGTATCCCATGATTGTAACCTACCATTCACCTTTCGGCCAAGCCATGGTTGGTAAAAAGCTGAATGAAGATTTTACTCTTGAAATTGGAGATAAAGAGATAAAGTTTACAATTACTGCAATTGATAAAATTTCTGCAGAATGACTTTTTATTATATAGATATGCGTTTATTTTCGAGAATAAATATGGAACACTCCAAAAAATTAATTTTTTTTAAATAATGAGTTAAATTTATTCAGGCTTTCTTTTTACGCAAGTGGTACATGGACTGTATCGATGAGATGGGTAATCTTTTTATGGGTTATTCAGGTTCATTTGATTGGAAATTGATACAGGCTAGCTACTCAAGTACTCTGACTTGTAATAGTCAAGGTGAAATAAAGACCGCTTCAACACTAGGAAAATTATCCAACCCAATTCGTTCTGGAGAAAATCTCCACTGGTCTCATAAAAAATTAAACACAACTGGGCACTGGGTCTCCATTGATGATACGATTAGACAAAATATTTTCAGCAATAAGTCAGGTTCCATAGTGTGGACGTGTGAACAACCGCGGGCAGTAGCCAAAGTTGAGACTGATAACATCTTTCTTAGTAATGCAATTGGATATACGGAAATAATTGATATGACGATTCTACCTTGGCGCTTACCTATCTCAAAATTATGGTGGGGAAGATTCTTATCTCAGAATACAATGTTGATCTGGATTATCTTGGAGGGGGGATATAATTCCAGTTTTGTTTACTACAATGGAAATAGAATTACTGATGCTACTATTACAAATAATAAGATTATTCTTAATAATAGAGGAATTACGCTCAGGCTTTACGATTCTATTGTTTTGAGAGAGGGCTTGCTGGCTTCCACGCTCTTTTCTAAGGCCCCAGTTATCAGAAAAATTATCCCTACCAAATTTCAGAATAGCCATGAGTCAAAATGGCGAAGTCGTGGAGACTTGATCAAAAACGGAAAGATTATTGATAGTGCTTGGTCTATACATGAAGTTGTGTCATGGGACAGATGACAGAGAACTTGTTGGGTAAAATTCTTTTTGGAGTACTTTTTACATTTGTGTTACCCTTCGCTGCAATTTTATGGGCTATTGCTAGTGATAGATTGATCCTTCTGCCAGCCGTACAATCTGATTATGTTGGAATATTTTTGATTATTTTAGGCTTCCTTATTATGTTGGTAGGATCTATAACGCTATCGTTTTACGGAAAAGGGTTACCTATGAGCCCTTTCCCGCCCGCAAAATTTGTCTATCAAGGTATATATAAACTCATCCCTCACCCGATTTATGTAGGAGCATCTTTTTTCTCCCTGGGGCTTTCACTCTATTTTGGTTCAGCTAGTGGAATCTGGCTTGTTTCGCCTATACTAATTATGGGCCTTGTTGCATATGTTATAGGATTTGAAAAACACGGACTAATAAAGCGATTTCCTAATAATACATTTTGTTCTCTCATTAGTCTTCCAAATCAATCAAATGATGCTCCAACTTTATGGAATAAAATATCAGTTTATGTGTTAGTATTAATTCCATGGTTTTTACTATATCAAATCCTTGATTACCTTGGGTCACCTAGTGAATATATTCCCATCAATATATCTTTTACTTTACAGTTATCTCTTTCATCTATTACTGAAAACTTTTTCCTCTTATCAATTCCAATTACAATTTTGTCTCCATTGGTTGCACGGACAAAAGCTGATTTAAAGGAATTTGCTGTTAGCGGATTGTTTGGTACTGCATTCGGCTACTATTTGATGATTATGAATGATTCATCATATTTGACCTTTCCCTCATTTCATATCATATGGACTGCAATTTCTCTATTAACTATTGCAAGTTTATTTCCTAAAGCAAAATTGATTTGGTTACTAATTGGTATATTAGTTGCCTTGAGTTGTATTATAGCAGGACAAGAAACAATGCCTGATGTGTTTGCAGGTCTTATAGTGACTTTATTCGTTAAAAAGAGACAATTTATATGGAAGAAAATTCAACGAAATACAGAGCAATTTGCAAACTCATGGAAGGAGTGGGATTTTGGATCAATTCGTATTTTGAATCACGGTTTCTACGGAGCCCTTGTTCCATTCTTTGCTGTTGTTTTAGTTGGCACAATGATCGGTGAAGAACATATGTTTGCTATTTCCATCGTTTCAATTAGCACAATGGTTTGTTCAGCCTTATGGGCACAATTTATTGAAGGATCCGAAAAACTGCTCCGACCATTTGGTTTTTATGGAGGTGTACTCGGCACCTTTTTAGGGTGTCTCGTAGCAAGTATATTCTTCAATGTAAACTTTCTATTGATTGCAGCTGCTACATGCGTTGTTGCACCTCTAGCACAAGCGGTGGGACGCCTCAGATGTCTTATTCAAGGTTGTTGCCATGGAGCACCTTGTAAACCTACACAAGGCATCAGGTATTTTCATGAGCGCTCCCGGGTTGTGAAACTGGCCGCATGGAAAGGAAAATTTGTCTATCCAGCACCTTTATATTCCATACTAGCAAACATGATTTATGGTGCATTTCTTGTTAAAATGTGGATTAATGGTACACCGATATCAATGTTGATGGGATTAAGCTTTATTTTTAGTGGTTTAAGCCGATTTGTTGAAGAATCATACCGTGGAGAACCTCAAACACCCATTTTATGGAAACTCAGATTATATCAGTGGATTTCAGTGATCTTCATTTTTATTGGAGCATTTTTTACAACTATTTCATCACCATTAAGTAAATCGGATTTTGAATTAAGTCTAACTATAGTAGCATTTGCTCTCTTTTCAGGTCTTGTAGCACTTTTTTTTGGTGGTGTGGATTTTCCAAAATCTAATAAACGATTTTCTAGATTAGTTTGAGTTTGATACTAATAACTATATTTTTGCAGTATTCTTTTTGATAGCCTTTAAGGAGATCTAATAATGAAAGACATTCAAAAAAAAGTAAAATTATTTTGTGAAAAAAATGAATTGAATTCTCCAATTGAACATAGAGTTTTAGATACAATGTCTGAACTAGGTGAAGTTGCTAAAGAAATCCTAAAAATGAGTAATTATGGCAAGCATCCTGTTAAATATAATAATAAGCTTAAGATGGAATTAGGGGATGTTTTATACTCAATTATTACTATAGCAAATGTATTTGAAATAGATTTGGATGAAGCTCTTAATAAAGTATTAGAAAAATATGAAAAAAGAATGGTAAAAGGATCTCCATCCTCTAATAATGATTAATTAATAAGGCGGATTGCCATATTGATTTTTTTTAGTATTTCCCTTTTTGATTAATAACAACATAATAAATGGGGCAAATGGAGTTATAAGTAGCATACTCCATTTTCCAGTCATATTAATATCATGTAGTCTTCTACTTGCAGCTGCAATGCTAGGTATAATTGTTAATGGTCTATAAAAAAGGATTAAAGGGCCTACTCCTCCATAGATATTTGCAAGAGGAATATATTCAGAAAATGGTAAATCATTTAAATCTATAATATTATACCCAATGGCTCTATCTATTATAATTATGAATGCATAAAGAATAATCCAGTATAAAATAAAATACCAAAACTCAGGCCTGCTAGCTCTTCCTTTAAAAACTGCATAATTTTTTATGCATTTGATAAAATAATTGAATTTTAAATCCATTATAGTTGTCGATGTCTTCGAAGCATGCAATCATCCATAACAACAATTAACCCTGAATTATTTGCTAATTCTGCTGCTTCATTATTAATGACTCCATCTTGAAGCCATAATGCTTTTGCTTTGATACTAATTGCACTCTTCGCAATTGGTACAACATATTCTGAACGACGAAATACATCTACCACATCTACAGGTTCCTCGATATCTTGTAAAGAAGGATAACATTTTATTCCAGCAATTTCATTATGACCGGGATTAACAGGAATAATTTTATATCCTTGTTCTTTCATATACATAGAGACGTAATGACTAGGTCGTTCTGGTTTAGGACTCATCCCAACCACTGCTATAGTTTGCATTGAGAAAATTTCTTTGATATTATCTACTGAATTCATCGTTTAAACAAGTTAGTAAGAACGTATGATATAATCTTAGGATTTTCCTTTAATCGGCGCAATGAATAATCAAACCAATCTGGTCCAAAAGGAATATACTGCCTTACAGAATAGCCTTTACTAAGTAACCGTTTTAGTCTATTGCCCATAGGTACTCCGTATAACACCTGAAATTCAAATCGATGATTTGGGATATTATTCTGTTCGATCCAAGTTTCAATTCGATCAATAAGCGGAATATCATGCGTAGCAATTGCAGCAAACCCTTCACCTGAAAGGATTTGTTTAGTAATGAGAAAGAAATTATCCTGTATTTGTTTTCTATCTTTTAAAGCAATGTTTGAAGGTTCATTATAAATACCTTTACAAATTCTTGTATTAAAATCTAGAGCATTTAATGCTTTGGCATCTTTAAGTGAACGCTTAAGGTATGCCTGTAATACGATCCCTAATTTTTTATAAATGGAAATATTTTTTTGATATAGATCAATAGTCTTTTGAGTATAAGGAGAATTCTCCATATCTATTCTTAAAAAATTGTTATATGATTCTGCACGATGTAAAATTTGTTGAAAGTTTGTTTCAACAAGGTCTTTATCAAGTTCAAGACCAATATGTGTTAATTTAATTGAAATATTACAATTTAATTTCTCTTCTGAGATTATATCGTAAAGATTACAATAGTCTTTTGTGATTTTTTCTGCGATAGTGGAAGATTGAACATGTTCTCCTAAAATATCAAGAGTACATGAAAAGCCAAGGTTATTTAAATTTTTTACTACTTGAATTGTTTTTTCAATTGTTTCACCAGCAACGTAGGTTTTTGCAAAAGGATGTATCATCCATTTTGGTAGAATGCTAATTAGGGTTAGGATACTTTTATTTATCCAAGACATCGTCTAGTAATTTAGGATAATGATATTAATGTTGCCAATTTCTTTGCTTATATAAAATAATAGTGAAGTTTGGCTTGACTAGAGAAAAGTCATTCTGCTAAATTCAGTGCTTGCTAAAAGTCATATAAATATAATGTATCGAGATTTTGGAACCGTTTTGATTTTTGCTATGCTAGCAATAGTATTAGTATATGTTCCTCTATTAATTTCAAGTTTAGTAGCTCCAAGTCAGAAGACTCCGGATAAACTTGATAATTATGAGTGTGGAGAAGAGCCTGAGGGATCTGCTTGGGTACAATTCAATATTCGTTTTTATGTAATTGCTCTTATTTTTCTCATATTTGATGTTGAAGTTGTATTTCTATTCCCATGGGCTATGGTTTTTAAGGAAATGGGGATGGTTGCATTTGTAGAAATGGGAATTTTTCTACTTATTTTGATTGTAGGTTTAGCATATGTTTGGAAAAAAGGTGATTTGGATTGGGTAAAATATAATGTGAAGTATGGTAGAGGAAGATATCGCCAAAAAGCTTCGCAAACGGAAGGAGAAACCATTGGGAGTATTTGAAAATAAATTCCAGGATAATGTAGTTGTTGCGTCCTTAGATAAGTTGTTAGGATGGGCAAGATCAACGTCTCCTTGGTTCTTTCAATTTGGATTAGCATGCTGTGCAATTGAAATGATGGCTACTGCAGCTAGTAGACATGACTTAATGCGTATAGGAATGCTTCCTAGGTCATCACCAAGACAAGCTGATGTAATGATTGTCGCTGGAACAGTCACTTTAAAAATGGCTTTGAGAGTAAAAAAACTTTATGAACAGATGGCAAATCCCAAGTATGTTATTTCCATGGGGAGTTGCGCTACTAGCGGAGGACCTTATTGGCAACATGGTTATCATGTCTTAAAAGGAGTTGATTTGGTAGTGCCTGTTGATGTATATGTACCAGGATGCCCGCCAAGACCAGAAGCATTAATTGAAGGTTTATTAAAGCTGCAGGAAAAGATCCAAAGCGATAGACCTTTAACTCGGAAAATTGCATGACAGATAATTTAGAACAGCTGATAAAAGAAGCTGTTGAAAAAGCACTTGAAGGAGATATGGATGCAATCAATAATATTGAGGATCGCGTAACTCGCTCAAAAGCTAAAGCAGCTCTTGTAAAAGCAAAGAGAGAAGCTGCGAAAGAAAAACCTGAGGTAAGTTCTGATGAATCAGATTCCAATCAAGATTCTGCAAAAATTAAAACTTCTAATGAAAATATCGCTGAATTAATTATCCAACAGTTTCCAGAAGATATTAATAAAGATTTATGTTCAGAAGGACATATCCAGATTCATCCTAAGAATTGGATGGCAATTGCAAAGTATTTACGTGATGACCCGGCTTGCTTATTTGATTCATTACAATGTATAACTGGAGTCGACTTAGGTGAAGAATCTGACCTTGAGGTAAGATATAATTTACACTCCATGACGCATCTCCATGCAATTGAAGTAAGAATTACTTGTTCTCGAAATAATGCTAAAGTGCCATCTGTTGAATCAATATGGAGAATTGGTGATTGGTTTGAAAGGGAAACCTATGATATGTATGGAATTGAATTCGATGGACATAGGGATCTTTCAAGGATTTTACTCCCAGAGGATTGGGAAGGGTGGCCATTAAGAAAAGACTATGATGTACAGGAAACATACCATGGTATAGTAGTCCCAAAGGTGAAAGAAGGATGGGAATAGTAAAAGGCGATCAAATGATTTTGAATATGGGGCCTCAACACCCGAGTACTCATGGAGTTCTTCGTCTTAAAATTAGTACAGACGGTGAAATTGTTTCTAATATTGAACCTGTTATTGGATATTTACATCGGTGCTTTGAAAAACACTGCGAAAATTGTACTTATGAACAAGTAATTCCATTTACTGATCGTTGTGACTATATCGCATCCATGAATAATAACTTTGGATATGTTGTAGCAATGGAAAAATTAATGGAAATTAAAGTGCCAGATCGTGTTGAATATATTCGAGTTATTATGGCTGAATTAAATCGTATCGCTAGCCACCTTCTTGCTCTGGGTGTTTATGGTCTTGATGTAGGCGCTTTTACTCCTTTCCTTTATATGTTTAGAGATCGCGAGCGTATACTAGATATTTTTGAATTAACATGTGGTGCGCGACTATTATATAACTATATGTGGGTAGGTGGTGTTTCGCATGACCTTCCCGTTGGCTTTGTTGAAACTGTATATGGGTTTTTAGACTATTTTGAACCAAAATTAAAAGAATATAATGAAATATTAACTTATAATAAGATATTCATAGAAAGAACTGCAGATGTTGGGGTATTGCCTCCAGAAGTTGCAATTAGTTATGGAGTTTCAGGGCCTAACCTAAGAGGGTCTGGAGTTAAATGGGATTTACGCAAAGATGAACCTTATTCAATCTATGAACGTTTTGATTTTGATGTGCCTGTTGGAGAAGGTACTATTGGCACTACAGGTGATTGTTGGGATCGATTTTATGTACGCATGCTTGAAATGACTGAAAGCGCTAAAATATTACGTCAGGCATTAAAGGATTTACCCCAAGATGGGGATGTTCATCAGGCACTTCCTAAAAAAATTCGTCCTCCAAAAGGATCAATATATCAAAGGACTGAAAGTCCTAGAGGAGATTTAGCATACTATATTATTAGTGATGGTTCTCCACAACCTTACCGATTAAAGATGCGGTCTCCAGCATTTACAGCACTGAGCGTTCTAAATGAAATATCCAGAGGATGGATGCTTTCTGATGTCATTGCTATATTAGGAAGTCTTGATATCGTATTAGGAGAAATTGACCGATGATTGTTGATCAGTTAATTACATGGCTTCCAACAAGTGAATCTTGGCCTGGTCTTACATTTATTTTTGTTGTAATAGTATGTGCCGTTCCAGTATTTCTGTTTATTGCAGTATATGCTTTAGTTGCT
>NZXJ01000002.1 GCA_002701945.1 Fidelibacterota bacterium | reverse complement strand
TAGTGCTTGTATGACACTTCGACCACAAGCAGTTATTGATGCTATAACAGATTATTATACTAATTATCCTGCATGTGGCGGGAGATCGGTACACAAGTTAAGTTGGCAAGTAACAGAAAATTTTGAGATGGCTAGGGATCAAATTCGACGTTTTATGGGTGCTGAAAAACCAACTGAAATTGTATTCACCAAAAATGCTACGGAAGGAATGAATATAGTTGCAAATGGCCTAAATCTTCAGAAAGGTGACAAAGTCCTAACATCAGATAAAGAACATAATGCAAATGTAGTTCCTTGGCATCATTTAGCAAAATACAAGGGAATTAAATATGAAGTTTTACCGGCCAAGGACAATTACTATTTTGATTTAGAAGCCTTAAAAGAGAGTATAACTACAGATACCAAATTAGTAAGCTTTGTCCATACTTCTAATTTAGATGGTCATTCAAATCCAGCTAGTGAAATTATAGAGATTTGTCATGATAAAGGTGTTAAAGTTATGATGGATGCAGCTCAATCTGCACCTCATAAAGAAGTCAATGTAGTTGATTTAGATGTTGATTTTGCAGCAGTAAGTGCACATAAATTTTGTGGACCTAGCGGTATGGGTGCATTGTATGGAAAGTATGAAGAGTTAGAAAAATTAATTCCGACTTATGTTGGAGGATCTACTGTTGTCAATTCATCTTACAATGATTACAAACTGTTGCCACCTCCTTCCTGTTTTGAGGCTGGATTACAAGATTACGCGGGTGCAATAGGTGCAGGAGTAGCTGCAGATTATGTGATGAATGTTGGACGAGATAATATTAGTGCTCATGAGAATAAATTGAACACTATTATGTCAAATAAGCTAAAGGATTTGGAAGGCATATCTATTGTGGGACCTGAAGATGTTTCTCAAAGAGGAGGTATCTGTTCTTTTAATATCGAAGGATGGGATCCAACTGAAGTAGCAATGCACTTAGATGAAGAGTATAATATCGCGATTAGAAGCGGTATGCATTGTGTTCATTCTTGGTTTAATTCTAGAGGAATCGAAGGAACTGCCAGAGCTAGTGCTTACCTTTACAATAATGAATCAGATGTTAAAAAATTCACAGATGCTATTGAAGATACTTTGAGTAATCAGTAGATGGTAGATTACCCTTTAGCAGAATCTGAAACAGATTTAAATTCTAAACAGAAAAGATATTGTTCCAGAGATTTCCCTCCTTATCGTTACGTTCCAGGTATGCATCCGCATCCAACTAATAGTCCAGAAGGACATAGTTATGGTGCAGAAGATGAAGAAAATGCAAAGTGGAATTCAGATTTGTGGAGAGATAATGAAGATTATTTATTTGGTATTGATTTGTACAATTACCATTATTATTGGGAAGCACACGAAGCTTGGGAAGGTTTATGGATTGGAGCTGTGAGAAATAGTAGTGAACATCGATTTCTTCAGGGTTTGATTAAGTGTGGTGCAGCTCTTCTAAAAGTAAGGATGGCTAATTATCAAATTCAGGACCTGATAGGTGCTCGTAATTTATCAAAATCAGGAATGTCTCTTTTATCTCAAGTTGGCCAAGATGATTTTATGGGGCTAAATATTCCCGATTATTTAGAAAATTACAATGAATTCATAAATCCAATAAATGAAGATACAATTCCTGAAGTCAATAGAAAATGTCCTAGAATAGAACTTATTTTTTAACCATTGGACGGCTAGATCCACATTCAGGACATAGTTGACTATCATCTTCATATTTGTATTTACAAGCAGGACACTGATCAGCTAATTTTTTATTCCCTTTTATCAAGGATTTATTTTTTTCGGCAGTTACTAATGTAATTTCTCCCTTTTCATTTTTAGCAATTTCATATCGTCCAGAGCCACCCATTTTCATTAATACTTCAGGTGGGAAGGAAACAGTCCCTAGTTCATCTACAATTAATTCTCTTGTTCCTTCTAAGTCATCAACATCAAGATTAGTTCCATGTTCTGCTACAAATCTTCCATCACGTAGTTCAAGACTGCGATCACAAAATGCAGCCACCTCATCACTGTGTGTTACGATTAAGAACGCAACACCTTTATCCCTGTGAAGCTTTCCAAATAATTCTAAAACTTCTCTACTAGTAATGGGGTCAAGTGCTCCAGTAGGCTCGTCAGCTAGTATTAATTTGGGTTCAGTGACAAGAGCTCGTGCAATGGCAACCCGCTGTTGTTCACCTCCAGAAAGCGTTTCAGGCATACTGTTGATACGCTCCTCTAAACCGAGTTCAACTAAAATTTCCTTAGCTTTACTCTTTGCTTCTGATGGCCTTACGTCTTTATGGCGTAAAGCTTGAGCAACGTTGTCTATAGCACTTAAATCTGGGAGAAGATTACCTTCTTGAAAGATAAATGAGACAGTCTCCTGGCGCATTTTGACTAATTCAATACCTGTTCTTCTTGTTGTTGATATTCCATTTAGAATGACCCCACCGGCCGACGGTTTCATCAAAACTCCCAGACATTTTAGCAAAGTAGATTTTCCTGAACCAGAAGGCCCAACTATGGCAACAGCTTCACCCTTTTTCACAGAGACATTTAATCCTCTTAATGCTACAACATTCCCGTCCTCGGCCGTTGAGGAATAAACGTGATACAATGCTATAGCTTGAAGAATTGCCTCTTTATCTATTTTATCATCTATCATTTTCTCTGAAAATTTTAGAGCTTCCATTTCTTCATTGGAATCTTTATCTTCTTTTCCTTGACCAGTCGTATGCTCAAATAATTCTTCAGCCATTTTATTCTCCTTTAAGCACTACGGCTAGATCTGCTCGTAAGGCTCTCCTAGTAGTTAGTACTAAGGCTATGACTACAACAGTCATGACTCCTAAGGTAACTTGTGTGATGACCCACCAAGGCCATTGTAGTATCCTGCTAATTACAGCTTCTTCACCAGTTCCTGAAAATAGCTGAAATAAGAAACCAAATATATTGAAAAAGCCATTGAAAGCAAGTGATAATCCCATTCCCAAGATTATTCCTAAAATCATTGAAAAGAAAACTATTGATAGTATTTCGAAAAGTACAAGTCTAATTATTTGATTAGGACTTGCCCCTATTGCCTGCAAAATAGCTAATTCTTTCTTTTTCTGGTTGAGTACAAGTGATAAGAAAACAAACGCAGATGCAATTGCAGCCGCACTTGCTACGATGTATTGAAGTGTAAATAGCCCCTGTGTACCAAATATAATTCCTCCATTTCTTTCAACATTTTCATGTGAAGTTTCCCAGTCATCGGCTCCTTCAAATTTTGAATCTGAAGCTATCAAGAGAGCTAATACTTGCAGTTCATCGTTATTCAAACCATCAATGTCAACAATCCAAGTTGTTGCCCTTAGATTATTTACCTCTTGATCTCCCACCAAATTTCGATAAGCTTGTTCATTAATTATCAAATAGTTATTCATTTCATTCGTTGCTACTCCAGGTATGAATTCATGAACTCCGATGTATCTAATTGGAGTTTCATATTGAGTAGTTTGAAAATCTATAGAGGTTGGAAGAATGACTGATTCCAACAGAGGTGTTGGATTCTCACTAAAACCAGATAAACAGTTATTGTTTTCATTTTGTAAATTTCCGTCAGGGCATACAGCACCGTCAAGTTTTAGATTTGATAGATTAATTGCCCCAAATTCAACTGCTCCAGTCAGGTTTGTATTAGAAAAATCAACACCTTCAACCTTATCAGATTCTAATAAAAAGACGGCATTAACTAAATTTGCACCTGTAAAATTTGCACCTTCTAAGTTTGCTAGATAGAAAAATGCTTCTTCCAGGTTTGCATTAAAGAAATTTACACCTGATAAATCAGTGTTTGAAAAGTCGGTTTTTGAAAAATTACGATTACTCAAATCTTGACCCGATAAATCTAAATTTGACCAATTTCTTTCTAATAATTTAGTATAATTATCTAACGCTTCACTAGGGTCAATAGTTGAATTTGGATCGCCGTTAGGAAAAACAGGCATGGTTTTTTCCCAAGTAAAGTTCATTACTTCAGATTCTTTATCTCCTTCTTTGTATAATCTATCAACCGAATCCCCAAATCTACCAGATCCCTCTAAATCCAGTGAAAAAGCCATATCTGGGCCAGCAGAAAAACCTCCGTTTTCATATGCCGATATGGCTTCAGGGATATCTTTCCCAGGAATAGCTTGTGGGAACCATTTCAGTATATCTCCACTTCCATTCATCAGGACATAAGCATTAGCATCAGTACCGTCTTCAGATTCCAAAGAAATCATTGGTACTGTTAGAGCCTTAACTTCTATATCTTTAGAGCTTAGATTTAGCACTGCCTCTTCTATCTCCCTAGATGTCATAGGTTCTGTAGAATAAATTTTGATATCACTACCTATTTGTAAATCGGCAGTACGTTCATCAACAAGTGAACCTGTGTATCCTTGAACTGCTGCAAGTGTAACAATTGATAATGTTAAAAGCATGATTAGCGATAATCTAGTAGTTGACTCGCTAGAGCCAGTATTCTGCAAGCCCCGTTTTACGTCTGAGAGTAAAGGCGTTCTTTTGAAGAAGAAAAGCATCATTTTTGGCCCATATGCACCAAGTCTTGAGAGGAGTAGTGCTCCACCAATCCAAAGCATGAAAGGCCCAAAGATGTTTATTAGCCCTCCTAAAAACCAATTACTGATTATTCCAGTCCCTCCTGTAGTTAATTCTTGATAAGTATCAATTGCTCCTAAAGTACCCACAAAAAGCATTAGCAAATGAAGCCATGTTCTTGGTTTCCCCGATTGTGAAGTTTTCTTTACACCTTCATCAATTTCCATTTCAAGGAATCTCTGAGTTCGTGATCGTCCGAATAATAATGCTAAACCAAGTGTAGCTAAAATTGTAAAAAAGGTGGCTCCAAAACTTAGAACTGGGTTTATGTCTACATCTAAGCTTTCAAATTGCATGAAGCCTACACTAGACAATATGATTGGGACAGAAAAGAATGCCAAGATATAACCTGCAATCCATGCTACTGAAGATATAACAAACAATTCAAAAAGTACCATGCCTTTCAATCTATCTGCAGTTGCACCAATTGATCGATGTATACTAATCTCTCTTCTTCTTTGCTCTAATGAAAGTTCTAGCCCATAGATAAGTAAGTACAACGAAAGAATTACTACAGGAATCATTAGTATATAATCAAAGACTTGTACAAATCCTAAAACAAATTCGAGCCAGAGTATAGTTCCGCTAATGATATCAACGTAGAATATTTTTACATTACCGTCATCATAGGTTTGTTTTTGCATATCATTTGATATTAGATCTAACCAGTCTTCAGCTGCAGATATAGATGATGTTGGTAGTAGGCTTCGATCTACAGTTATACCCAAGTAAACATGATCCTTATCAATCAAAGTAATTTGTTGTTCTTCGCTTAATAGTGTCCATGTAGTGTAAATTGGGTTAGCTGCAAGTACAGGATTTCCTTGTGGCCAAGGTTCATATATTCCTAATATGGTAACATTCTGTAACGACATCTCTACCTGACAATACATCAAACGGTATTCTTCGCCTTCAATTATTTCTCCAGGACAGTCCTCATCCTCCATAGTTCCAGGCAAACCTCTTTCGTATGTGTATGTGAATGTTAAAGTATCTAAATTATCACCGACTTTGGCTCCTGCAGTAGAGGCGATGTCCAATGGAATGTAAATTCCTCTTTGATTATTAACTTCTTCATGAGTTTTCCATTCGCCCATTTCGTAAATTATATTCTCAGATATTCTTTCTGCAAGAACTCCATCGAAAGCTTCAGGTCCTAGGAAAGAAATTGCTCTTATGTTTACAACAGGCGGTCCAGTTGTATATTCATAATTCCATAGGTCTTCAGTATCCCATTTGCTATCCTCATTGGAAGACTCAATTTCTTTCATAAACAATGGGGAAGCATAAAATGCGGCATCATTTCCCCAACTTATTTCACTATGTAGTCCACTTTTACCTAATACAAGAGTACAATCATTGAATTCCTCTCTCAGGACAACATCATCACACATTTGCTGTAAGACAGTCGTATCATTTGTCCAGCCAGTAGCTCCTTGTTCAGGAGCTGATTTAAACTCAATTTTTGAGTCGAAAACAGTTTGCTCAATTGATTCTTCTAAAAAAGCTTGAGAAAGGCCAACTCCATAAATTAAGACAAGTGTAATTACTAAACTAGCTAAAAAAACCCCTGCAAATACTGCTAAACCTCTTTCTTTGTCTCTCCATGATGTAAGTGCTGCAATTCTCAAATTATCGGGTAAATCTAGCAGTCTTTTCTTCCATACATAAGGTGAAAATACATAAGGTGAGAATAACTTGATTATGGCAAACATTCCTAACAACCTTTTCAATGATGAAAGCCAAGAAACTAAAGAACTCATTCTTTATCCTCCTTATCGTCAATTCCCCATGCAGCTTTGATATTACTAGCAGCTACTACTCCGTCCTTCATGAGTAACATTCTGTCGGCTTGACTTGCAAGATTTGGATCGTGTGTAACCATCAAAACAGAAATAGGGTTTGATCCTTTCCGCAATAATTTAAATAATTTCATAATGTCATTTCCACTTTCAGCATCCAGATTTCCAGTAGGTTCGTCGGCCAGTAGTAAGGGTCTCGACCCTGCAATTGCACGGGCAACAGCAACTCTTTGTCTTTGTCCACCAGATAATTGTTCGGCGCCGAATTCTATTCTATCACCTAATCCTACAGTTGTAAGTGCAGCTTTGGCTTTATCTTCAGCTAATGACTGTTCAATTCCCGAGATTTCAAGAGCCATTGCAACATTGTCAAGAGCAGTCAGATGTTCTACTAAATGGAAATCCTGAAATATCCAACCTACTCCATTCCTTCTTACATCAACAACTTCGTTAGGGTTTTCGGTACCATATTCAAATGCTTCTTCTGTAGAATTTGAAAGTTCAATTTTCCCTGAGTCAGCAGGTAATAATCCTCCAATTATATTTAATAGAGTAGATTTTCCACAACCAGATGGCCCCATTAGTGCCACTAATTCGCCTTTTTTTATCTTCAGGTTTACGCCCTTCAGAACTTCTATTCTTGTGTTAAAAGATTTAGAACCAAATCCCTTGTTTAAATCTTTAACTTCTAGCATTGCCATATTTCACTCCCTATTTTCGTCTATTTAAATGTAGGTAGCAAAGTGCCTAACATCACCTATTTTTAATCTTTTCAGTATACTTATTGATAGCGTCACTCATGGATACTTTTCCTATTAATATTTCGTAAGCTAACTCCTTATCAATTGTTACTAATCCCTTGGATAGCCTTCTAGATTCCTGCTGAATCCAGGCAATTTCACCACTTTTTGGTTGGTATTTTTCTTCTAATTTATACTCTAATTGGCGAAGTGCAATTCTTGTTGCCGCCTCGGTATGACTTCCACTTCCACTATTATATTCATTAACTAATTGTATTTTACTAGCATGATCCTTTAGTGAATCCAATATTCTTGTTCTTTCTGGAGGAGAACCGGAACCAATTTTAATTGATTTTATTCCTATTTCTAGTTCCACAGATTTTATTATTGCTGCCAAATCTAATGGATTTTCATAAGTACTCATAAACAAAATTCTCCCAGCTCCAATTACTGATAATCCAATAACTCCTCCAGGATCTATTCCTATTATTAAGTCGGAACATTCATAAATTTTACATCTAATATTTAATTCTAGAATATCTAAATTTCCAGGTTGTATTTGAGGTACATCACAATTTCGAATTTTGTTTTTTGAAATAAGTACATAGTATTCATCATTTAATTTCGAAATATCATCTATGTGGCGGAGTTTTATGTTCTTATCTTTTATTTTACTTGTTATTCTATTCAGTAATGCGAAATCTTTAGTGTATAATCCAATTATCAAGGTTTAATCCATTCTATACTCAGCCATTTTTTCTTATAAGACAGAACAATTATCTTATTCACTCCATGGCCAACACGAACCATTCGAGCTATGTCTAACCAATTAATTCCTTCCCTTACAACGTGAATTAACCAAGGTGCATGTTTAGATTCGTAATTGTAAACTCTATAATGAGTTCCAAATTTTAATCCAGAATTTATCTGATATCCTTTATCAAGTAATTCTTTAACATTAGCATCTGTAATCGTACTTTCTTGATTTTCCTTTATTTTTGTGTTTGGCCATTCTGTATTTTTTATAACATAATAAACAACATCCTTGTCTGAATCTATTATTCCAATTTGGACTCTTCTATCAAGTCCCTTTTCTAGTTCAGTAAAAATATTTGTAAAATCGATTTTATCATCAAAGTTTTTTGGCAGTACAATAGCTGAAGCTTGTCCTTTCGTTTCAGTTTTTCTATCAAAAACTCTTAAGCCTAATTCATCAACTTTTACTACTAATCCACGGTCTTTCAAGTCTTTGTATACAATATAACTATTAGATGTGAAATTTTGCCTTTCACTATCTGATAGATCCAAATCATTTCGATAATCACAATATAGGGCCTCTTCAGGTCTCAAAAGTAAATTACCTTTTTCCTGAGGGGTACCTGTTTTTCCTTTATTGTATATTTGTGCAGCTAGCCTTTCATCTGTAATTAATATGCCGTTTTTGTTGGTTTTGTAAGTCAGGCCTTCACCTCAGTAAGAATTTTTACTTTTCCAGCATCACTCAAAATTTTGGCATTGTAAATGGGAATTATCTCTTTTTTACTGTTCTTCAATGTATAATTTTTTGCATCCATTCCAGTAAAAGTTGGTAAGTCTTCAAGTACTTCAACTTCTATATATTCATCATCGATTTCATTAGTTTCTTTTTCAGGTTTTTGTTCAATAGGTTTTTCTGAGATTTTCTTTTTAGGTATTTCTTCTTTTACTACTTCAACTTCACTTAGAAGAGTTCTTTTACGGTGATTTTCAATTACTTCACATAGGGATGTTAAGTATTCCTCTTCACTCTTGTGAACATTTTCAGTATTTGGATTCTGCCCGTTAATTCTTTCCCTAGCTAAATCAGTTAATTTTCTCTCTCGATGTTTATGTAATTCTAGTTTCATATCTAAAAATTTTCTCACATCGGCATTTGCTTTTCCAAGCTTTTGAGGATTATTATTTGAGGTCTCTATAAATTTTCTAATATTTGTTTCTAATCGGCCTACTCTTTTGTAAAAACCATCGGGTAATTTCGTTAATCTTCCCTCTCTTCTTTCTTTAAAAGTTTGGACTCTCAAATCCCTTAGAGTCATTAAATCATCAGACATTATTTTCGCATTGAAAAGGTTGTTAAGAACGTTTGCCATAATCAAAAGCTTTTAACCAATAGTCTTAACTGTCCCATAATGAAAAAGTGCCCAGTCTGTGCAGTAGATGTCGAAGATAATGCACCATTTTGTAATATTTGTGGAGTTAATCTATCGGGGGCAAAAGATGTAGGTCCTTCTGAAGTCGAGACGCCAGTGTCTAAAACAGAGGGTAAACCGACTCCAACTTCAGCACCACCTGTGGTTAAGACTAAATCTAGTTTTTATCTACCTGCTCTACAGTTCTTAATTGCTGTAGCTTTATTGGGATTAATATT
>NZXJ01000046.1 GCA_002701945.1 Fidelibacterota bacterium | reverse complement strand
TTTACAAAAGGGAGATCGTGTTGTTGGCTTCCTTCCAAATATTCCCGAAAGTATAATAGCTATGCTTGCAACGGCATCCATTGGAGCGATTTGGAGTTCTTGTTCCCCAGATTTTGGAATCAAAGGAGTGTTGGATCGATTCAAGCAAATAAATCCTAAATTTTTAATTAGCACAAATGGATATCGTTATAATGGAAAGAGTTTTGACTTAACTAATAAGTTAAATGGGATCTTAAGTGATCTACCTAGTCTAGAACAAGTTATTATCATTCCTTTTATTGATAATATTTCTAAATCATCATTAAAAAAAGAAACGTGTGACTATGATGATTTCATTGATCAAAATAATTTCGATAATCTAATCTTTGAGCAGTTACCTTTTGACCATCCTCTTTATATTATGTATTCATCTGGAACTACTGGATTACCAAAATCTATTGTTCATAGTGCTGGAGGAACATTAATCCAGCACTTGAAAGAGCTTATTCTCCATGTTGATTTAGATAGAAAAGACTCCATATTTTATTTTACTACCTGTGGATGGATGATGTGGAATTGGCTAGTATCATCACTTGCAGTGGGCTCGACAATTGTATTGTATGAAGGCTCCCCATTTTATCCAAATTCAAGTAGTTTATGGAAACTTGCTGAAGATCTTAATATTACAGTTTTTGGAATAAGTGCAAAGTTTATATCTGCATGTCAAGAAGCTGAAGTTTCACCTATAAAGAATCATAATTTAAATAAAATGAGAGCCATTTTATCCACAGGTTCACCATTAGTGGAAGAGAACTATGATTATATTTATAATGATGTAAAAAAAGATGTGATGCTGTCTTCTATCTCAGGTGGCACTGATTTAATATCTTGCTTTGCTCTTGGAAATCCTATGTTGCCTGTATATCGCGGGGAAATTCAATGTCGAGGTCTTGCAATGGCTGTAGAGTCTTATGATATAAATGGAAGGTTTGATTTTAATCAAAAAGGGGAATTAGTTTGTAAAATCGCGTTTCCATCCATGCCGATTTACTTTTGGAATGATGAAAATGATGAAAAATATCTGCAAGCATATTTTTCTACTTACCCCAATATTTGGCATCACGGTGATTATATATTAATTAATAATCATGGTGGAATTATTATTTATGGACGAAGTGATGCCACATTAAATCCTGGCGGAGTACGAATAGGTACTGCAGAAATTTATCGAATAGTTGATAATTTTAGTGAAGTATCTGATAGCTTAGTGGTTGGTCAAGATTGGGGTGAAGATGAACGAATCATATTATTTATTAAACTAACAAAAAATAAAATATTAAGTGATGAACTAATTAATAACATTAAATCAACTATTAAGAAATCTTGTTCACCAAGACATGTGCCTACAAAAATACTTGAGATAGATGACATACCTTATACTATTAGTGGTAAAAAAGTAGAAATAGCTGTGAAGAAAATTATTAGAGGTGAAAAAGTAATGAATAAAGATGCCCTTGCAAATCCTGAATCACTTAAATTATTTGTTAACATAAAAGAACTTCAAAAATAATCTTATGATATGGTTTTACTTTAGTATTTAGTGTTGATGATTATCAATATTTGATTTATATATTTCACATTAATTTTTACATATTTAACAATGAAAAAAACTAAAAATATCGCTGTCATTGGATCAGGGTTAGCTGGAATCTCTGCNGCTAGTTATCTTGCNAAGNNTGGATACAANGTAACNGTTTANGAAAAAAATGANACATATGGAGGTNGATTNCAACAATTTNCTTCTNATGGNTTTACATTTGATATGGGNCCAAGNTGGTATTGGATGCCNGATATNTTTGAATCTTANTTNAATGATTTTGNTCATACTACNTCNGATTNTTATGANTTNAAACGNCTTAGATCCNGGATATCGNATATACTATGGNAANAATGATTATNTAGACATTGTTGAGAATATTGATGAATTAAAATCATTGTTTGATTCTGTAGAGCCAAACAGCGGAGAATCTTTACAGGACTTCCTTGATGACGCTAAAATCAAATACGATGTAGCAATGAAACATTTTATCTATAGACCTTCNCTATCATTTACAGAATACATTGATCCAATTTTAATTTCACAACTAGGTAAATTGAATATTTTTAAATCAATGAGTAAGCATATACGTCAGTATTTTTCACATCCTAAGCTTATTCAAATACTAGAGTTTCCAAGTCTATTATTAGGCGCAAAACCAGAAAAAACACCCTCNATGTATAGTTTAATGAACTATGCTGATATTTGTTTAGGAACATGGTATCCAAAAGGTGGTATTAGAAGTATTGCAACTGCAATGTATAATAATTCTTTAGACTTAGGTGTTAAATATGAATTTTCATGTCCTGTTGATAAAATAGTTTTAACAAATAGTGAAAAAAGCGTCAAAGGGATTCAGTGTAATGGCGAAGTCATTGAAACCGACATATTGCTTGTAAATGGTGATTATCAATATATTGAACAAAATTTATTGCCTAATGGTGCGAGAAATTATTCGAAAAAATATTGGGATAATCGTGTCTTTTCACCTAGCAGTCTAATATTTTATATTGGGTTAAATAAAAAAATACAAAATTTTCCACACCATGCACTTTTTTTTGACACATCATTTAATTCGCATGCTCAAGAAATCTATGATAAACCATCTTGGCCCACGGATCCATTATTTTATGTTTCTTGTACTTCAAAAACAGATATAAGTACTGCTCCTGAAAATGGTGAGTCTTTATTTGTTTTGATACCAACAGCAAATGGTTTAAATGATACTGATGAAATAAGAAAGAAATTTTTTAATATGATTATTTCGAGAATTGAAGATAACATTGGTGATTCTATAAGAAAAAATATTGTTTTTCAAAGATCATATGCTCATCGTGACTTTACAAAAGACTTTAATACTATGAATGGAAATGCATATGGATTAGCAAATACATTATTTCAAAGTGCATTTTTGAAACCGAAAATGAAAAATAAAAAGATTGGTAATATGTATTATACTGGGCAACTTACTGTTCCAGGTCCAGGTATGCCTCCATCTATAATTTCAGGAAAGATTGCAGCTGAACTTATTGGAAAAGAACATGACTAACCGCGAAATATATAATGATATTGCTAAAAAGATTAGTGAAGTAACTACGAGGAAATACAGTACTTCTTTTTCTTTAGGAATTAATTTTTTTAGTTATGATATACGGCCAAGTATATATGGTATCTATGGTTTTGTGCGATTTGCAGATGAAATAGTTGATACATTTTTTGACCAGGATCAAGAAAAGTTAATTATTGATTTTGAAAAAGAAACACTTTTATCAATAGAAAGAAAGTTTAGTTCGAATCCTATTCTCCATTCATTTCAAATGGTAGTAAATGACTATAATATTCCCATAGATTTGATCAAGTCATTTTTAAATAGTATGAAAATGGATATTTACCAAGAAACACATTCAGAAGATTCTTACAAAAGTTATATTTATGGATCAGCAGAAGTAATTGGATTAATGTGTATTCATGTCTTTTGCAAAGGAAATGATAAAAAGATTGAAGAATTAACAGATGCTGCGCAAAAATTAGGGGCGGCATTTCAAAAAGTAAACTTTCTACGTGACCTAAAAGATGATTACCATGGTAAGGGAAGATTATATTTCCCTGAATTGAATAAAAATAATGTTCTAGATAACGATTCTAAACTCATGATTGAAGAACAAATTGAAAATGATTTTGATGATGGAATAATGGGTATAAAAAAATTACCAAATAATTCTCGTTTGGGTGTTTATCTAGCTTATCGTTACTTTCGTGTTTTATTTAATAAATTAAAAAACACTGATGCAGATAAAATAATGGAAAATCGTTTAAGGATAAATAACTTTAGAAAGATTCTATTGATTCCATCAGCATATTTAAGAGAAAAAACCGGACAATTTATATAGCAATATGATACAAAATATATTTATAACTATTTCAGCATTTGTAGGTATGGAGTTCATTGCATGGGCAGCGCATAAATATGTAATGCATGGTTTCCTTTGGTTTCTTCATGAAGATCATCATGTATTAACCGGAAAGCCTTTACAAAAGAACGATTCCTTTGCTTTAATATTTGCGATACCTAGCGCTTTAGGGTTTATCCTAGGAAGTCTATATAATAATAATATTCTTTTTTATACTGGACTTGGCATTCTCTTTTATGGAATTGCATATCTATTTGTTCATGATATATTTATTCATAGAAGAATCAAAGTCTTCGCAAAACCAAATAATACCTATTTGAAAGCTGTATTGTTTCAACATAGAAAACATCACGCGAATGAAAATAAAGAAGATGGTGAGTTTTTTGGAATGTTGTTCGTAAGTCTTAAGTCACTTAAGGTTTTCGGCNCAAAGAATGGATAATTATCTTTATTTAATCATNAATCTTTCAGCTATTTCAATTCCTTTAGCCCTTTCCTTCGAGGGCAGAGTAAAATATATTAACAGATTTTTTTCCATAGCCCCTGGNCTACTTATTACAATATGTTTTTTTATACTTTGGGATATATTNTTTACTAAATGGGGAATATGGGGTTTTAATAAAAGTTATTTGATAGGGATAGAGTTTTTAGCGCTTCCTATAGAAGAATGGCTCTTTTTTATTTGTATACCCTATAGTTCATTATTCATTCATTATTGTAAAGAATCATTAACTCCACAGTTAAAGCTATCGAAAGTTTTAACGAAATTTATCTCATATATCTTGATCTTATTTTTGGTGATGATCAGTCTCTTTAATCTTAATAATTTTTACACACTATCTTCATTCATGCTTGCTGCACTTTCTATTACATTAGCAAATCGTAGAACACCTCAATTATTAAGCTCATTCATTGTATCATATATTTTCATTTTGATCCCGTTCTTTATAATTAATGGTCTTCTTACAGGATCTTTTATTCTGGANGAAATTGTTTGGTATAATGATAATTATAATCTTGGTATTCGAATTGGCACTATCCCATTTGAAGATATATTTTATGGCTTCTCATTATTGTTTTTACCACTGTATATANATCAAGAACTCAGATCAATAGAAAAATAGCTTACAG
Organism: Fidelibacterota bacterium; assembly: GCA_002701945.1. Lineage (GTDB taxonomy): Bacteria > Fidelibacterota > Marinisomatia > Marinisomatales > TCS55. Next base: position 27,212 of record NZXJ01000046.1, on the reverse strand, counting down.
AGTAAAACACANTACCATAAAAAAGAATAATTGAGAAATATATAAGTTAACAGCTAACGTNAAGTTGAATTCCAATTTTTTAATAATGAAATAAAACTGAAGTGGTAAAGATACTATNGCCCAAGTNATATAATTTGATAATGGAGCTGATTCATAATCGGAAAAACTCCACATATCAATTTTTGGAGCAACAGGCTCTATAAACAAATCAAGAAATATCATCAATAAAATTGCTATTAATATTTTAAAGTGTGATCGTACTCTCAATTTACTAGCAATAGTACCGCAGATCGCAGTAGTTATNATCCAATTAACACCTATAATCAAAGGAACATTTAATATTTTAATTCCTAACGAGTTTCCATAACTATATGAACCATAAATTAACCCAGTATGAACACCAACAATTTCTGATANAAAACCCCAAAAAAATGTCATAAACAAGAAAAATATACTGTGNTTCTTATTGTTTATATTTAAAAGCAAAAAATACAATATTAAGCACATGGGAGTCATTTTAATAAACCATTGACTATTCCAAAATAATATTCCAACTGCTCCAAATATTTGAAACGTCCAAATAATTAATGATGAATAAACTGGNAGATTTTTTATTCTAAACATTAGAAANATCTTTGAATTGATTAGAAACAATTTTTGCTGACATTAGACAAAGAGGAATTCCTCCACCNGGATGGACACTACCGCCGCAAAAAAATAGATTGCCGATTTTATTAGTAAAGTTTGGATGACGAAAAAAGGCAGACAGTTTTGAATTACTAGATGTCCCATAAAGTGATCCTAAGTATGAATGTGTAATTTTTTCAATAGTTTGAGGTGAATATACTTTTTCTACTTGAATATATTTTTCAATATCAACTTTAAGTATTCTATTAATTTTTTTAATCACATTTTTTTTCAACTGTGAAGTTATTTCATCCCAATTCTGTTTAGAATCATATGGNGCATTAATCATAACAAACCAATTTTCACTNCCATCNGGAGCATCAGANGGAACATCTTTTGATGTAATATTNATATAAATAGTNGGATCATCTGATAACTCTCCTTTATTAAAAATGCATTCAAATTCATTTTTATAATTTTCTGAAAATAGGATATTATGAAGATCAAGCTGCTNAAAAGTTTTATTTATTCCCCAATAAAATATCACTGCTGAACTGGAACGTTCAGCCTTACTTACTCTCTTAGGTATTTTAAANTTCTTTAATAATTTTTCATATGTAAAAAATATATCCATATTAGAAATAATATAATCCGATGTATGCTCCTTACCATTTGATAGAATACCTGTAGCTTTATTTCTTTTAACNATTATTTTATCNACATGTGAGTTCANATATATTTTTACTCCCTTTCTTTTTAATAATGAAGTAATTGATCTGCTTATTTGAACCATTCCCCCGCTTGGTATCCATGTACCATAATGTGATTCAAGATGTTGGATTAATGTCATAATTCCTGAAGTCTCATAAGGNTTAGATCCATTATATGTTGCATATCTATTATAAAGTTGTACGAGATGAGGTTCCTTTATGAAATGCTCATTAGTTTTATTTAAGCTTTTATTAATATCAAAAANTCTTAATGATATTAATGCNTTCAATGTATCCTTNGATATATACGTTGAAAACTTATGAAGAGACTTTTGAAGAAAAATTGGTTCAGTGATTTCATATTTCTTTTTGGAACGATCCAGGTATTTATTCATAATTGTGTTACTTACACCAAATTTATTTTCCACCTCTNATAAAAATTTTTTCTTATTATCGAATGCTGTAAGTGTTTTNCCATCATTCCAAAAATATTCACAGTGAATCTTTTTTTTGTTATAGTTAAAATAATTGCGAGGATTTTCTCCTAAAATATTAAATATTTCATCAACGAGTTTTGGCATGGTAAATAATGAAGGGCCCGCATCAAATCTATAACCGTCTAAATCGAAAGAATGAATTTTTCCACCAGTTTGCGATGCAGATTCAAAAATAGATACATTATATCCTTTTGCAACTAATCTAGCAGCTGTTGCTAGTCCAGCAATCCCTGAGCCTATAATGATAACATTATTCATTTAAGATTTTATATACCCTGAATCACTTAGTAGATGGAATCGTACGAAAAGATCCTCTTTATACCATTTTTGAGATCTAGTTTTATCTATAATATTTTTATGATTGATATTTTTATAAGCAAAATTGTTTATGTCATTTTCAGAATCCCAAATACTGAAAGTAGCTTGCTGGATAAATGGCAATTCNCCTATCCCTTTGAANAAGCTAACTCCATTTGCTGATGATATAGCATCACTTGCAGATTTTACGGATTTCCAAAAATGAGTTAGTTTTGCAAAATGAATAGTGGCCCGAGTGAGGACTCCAATTTTAGTTTCATTTTCAATACTATGATTAATTGATCGTTCAAAAGGGTTTACTCCATCCCATAGNCCTACGCTTTTGAAACTTGATAGTAATATTCTTCTATAGGTATAAGCTTTTGATAGAAGAAGTTTATAATANATATTTGATTCAAAATATTTATCNGCATTCAATTTATTATCCCATATTAGGAGTAACGCATAGGTTGAAAAGTCTGGATACATACTAAACCCCGGACTGCTTCCAGTACCCAACATTTTATAGAANATTAATCCGTCTATATTTTCAAAATAATTTTTATGCAAACCCATTTGTTTAAAGGCCCACCATAAATTNTTATTAAATTTGAAAAAAATAATAGTTGTCATAATTAATAAATAATGCTTAAAACCAAACTAATTCTATGTTATTGTTAAAACCTCAAGCTTACCATGGTAATAAATATGGAAGCCCATTCTTTGAAGGTTGGTATCATAAATTAACAACCAAAAGTAACAAATCCCTAGCAATCATACCGGGGATATACAAAAGCGGACTAACCGATTATAAAACAGCATTTATTATGGTATTTGATGGAGAAAATGGAAAAGTATTTTTTGAAAAGTACGATACCAATGACTTTAATATCAGTAAGTCAGACTATAATCTACACTTAGGTCCAAATTATTTTTCTTTAAATGAAATAAAGCTAGATATAAGAAGTAATAATTTTAACTTAAAAGGAGAAGTTAAATCAAATGGGATAAAACCATGGCCGGTAACTTTTGTTGAACCAGGTTGTATGGGTTGGTATGCATATATTCCCACAATGGAATGTTTTCATGGAATTTTAAGTATGGATCATTCTTTAAGTGGTAGCGTAAAGTTAAACGAATCATTATATGATTTTTCTGAAGGTCGTGGTTATATAGAAAAAGATTGGGGTAAAAATTTTCCAGAAAATTGGATTTGGGCACAATCGAATCATTTTCAAAATAATCAAGCAAGTATTTCTGCTTCATTAGCCACAATTCCATGGAAGGGGAGAAAGTTCGCTGGTTTCATTGTAGGTTTTTATTTTAACAATAAATTGTATCGTTTTACGACATACAGAAAAACAACTATAAAAGATATACAATATGATGGAAGAAAAATTTTATGGCAATTACAACGTAAAAATACATTATTAGAATTAAAGATCGAGAAAGGGGAAAAAGCTGGATTACTATTTGCACCAGATGATAATGATATGAAACAAAAGGTAACAGAATATCTTGATGGAAAGATACAATGTAAATTGTATCATAATAATTCAAAAATATTTGATGATTATTCTAATTTATGCGCTACAGAATTTATTGGAAATATTAATGAACTAATTAAAATGGCTTTAAAATAATTTGAAGATAATTTTTACAATTTTATTAACAATGGGGTTTATTATGGCTTCAGAAATAGAAACACCAGAATATCAATTACTTGAAAAAAAAGGCCAATTTGAAATTCGTGTTTATGAACCAATGATAATTGCTATAACTAATATCAATAGTAATTATAGACAGTCCACATCTACAGGATTCAGACGTATTGCTAATTATATATTTGGTGGAAATGATGAAAATATGGAGATAGCAATGACAGCTCCAGTAATATCAAGTAGCCCTGTAAATAATGAAGGTATTTACGATGTTGCATTCGTAATGCCAAAAAAGCATTCGTTATCAAACTTGCCTAATCCCAATTACGATAATGTTATCATAAAAGAAGAAAATTTAGGTAAAATGGCTGTTTTACGTTTTGGAGGCTGGGCTACAGAAGAGAAAATAATTAAGAACCAAAAAAAATTAGAAAAACTATTAATAGAGAACAGATTTGTTATTTCTGGCAAATTTATCGTAGCTCAATATAACTCCCCTTGGGTGATTCCTCCCTTTCGTAGAAATGAGATTATGGTTTCTATTAAATGACGCTAAGAATAATAGATAAAATTATACATGGAATAGATACATCAGATGGCGCTGGTGTTAACCTCAAAAGAATTATTGGTAACCCAGAATTAAATATGTTGGATCCTTTTTTATTATTGGATGAATTTGGTAGCGAAAATCCAAAAGATTATATATCTGGATTTCCATCACATCCACATCGAGGATTTGAAACCATAACATATATGCTAAATGGAAAGTTTAGGCATAAAGATTCTTTTGGTAATGAAGGGATTCTTTCTGATGGATCTGTACAATGGATGACAGCTGGTAAAGGGGTTATACATAGTGAAATGCCTGAGCAAACAGATGGTTTATTAAGAGGGTTCCAATTATGGCTTAATTTGCCTAAGAAATTAAAAATGATTGAACCTTCATATTATGATATACCTCAAGAAATTATTCCAAAAGTAGATTTTCCCAGAGGTTCAATCAAAATTATTTCTGGAACATATAATAAAGTGAAAGGACCAGGGAATCCCCATACTGAAATGTTTTATTATGATATTATGTTAGATGATAATGCAAAATTTAATATTCCATTAAAAAATGATTGGAACGTATTCATTTATGTTTATGAGGGAAGTATCATGTTAGATAAACAGGTTACAAAACAAAACTTAGCTGTTTTGAACACTACAGGTGATTTAGAAATATCTACAACTAATAATAATGCAAAACTTATTTTAGTTGGTGGTCAGCCAATTAATGAACCAGTTGCGCGTGGTGGACCATTTGTAATGAATACAAAACAAGAAGTATTACAAGCATTTTCTGATTATCAAAATGGGTTGCTAGATAAATGATTTAAAAAATAATAGAAAATTTATTTTGTAATTTATACATATTCTTCTTAATATCGCTCATAACGCTCATATTATAAAGGAGAATATCATGACTATTTTAGAAGCAGTAGCCCTTGGCAAAGACAGGGAAAACAACAAAGTAATCAGCAAATCCTCTTATAATTCAAAAGAAGGTAAAATAACTGATAAATACTTAACAGTATGCCCATCATGTAGTGTTGTTTGGGAAAAAGTTCATTGGAGAAATAAAATATTGATCGAGTACTATCACGAAATTCCTAGATATGGTAAGAAAAGTGTAATATGCCCAGAGTGCTCAGAAAAAGCTATATCAGAAACTGAATACTAGAGGGGTACAATAGATTATGAAAAAACTTTCTCCAGTAGATCATATAGCGCTACAAACAAGAGATATTAAATCAACGGTTAACTGGTATTCAAATAATTTTGAATGTGATATTGTTTTTGAGGATGACACATGGGCATTATTAAAATTTCAAAATATTAATGTAGCATTAGTAAGTCCAAATGAACACCCTCCGCATATTGCATTCAGAGTTAATAATATATTTGAACATGGCAAACCTTCGACTCATCGAGACGGAATAAGTTACATTTATAAAGAAGACAATTTTGGAAATGTAATAGAACTAGTGGAAAAAAATTAAATCAGATACAGGAGAAATAATGAACTACACTGATAAAAAATCAAAAATATATCTCAAAGAAAAATACTGTATAATATCTACCCCCATAGAATTTATTGAACATTCAATAGAAGTTGCTGGAAACATGATTAACAAGGGCTGGACTCCTGTTTCAGGAGCATCTTTTGATGATGGTAAAATATTTCATACGCTTGTAAAGGAACCTAAAAATGTCTAATTACATTATAATAGGTGCAAGCGGTGGTATTGGTTCACAACTGACGGAATACCTTCAGGGTAAAGGCCATTCAGTCCTCATTGCACAACACAACAACCCGATAAACGAAGAACCACTTGTGCAGTCCTTAACCCATATTTCGTCAGTTGAGGCCACCGATTTTGGATCTGTCGAAGATCTAATTAATTATGGAATAGAAAATTTAGGGGATATTGATGGAGTAATTAATCTTGCTGGGAGCATTCTTTTAAAGCCTGCTCACAGAACATCAAATGAAGAATATGAGTTTACTATCAATCAAAATTTAAAGACGTCTTTTAGTGTTGTACGATCAACTGGTCTACTTTTAGAAAACGCATCGGTAGTTCTTATTTCTAGCGCTGCAGCTTCTATAGGATTAAAAAATCACGAGGCAATTGCAGCCGCTAAAGCTGGAGTTGAGGGTTTAGCCCGATCTGCCGCCGCAACATATGCGAAAAAGAATCTTCGTTTTAATGTTATTGCGCCTAGTTTAATTGATACGCCTTTGGCTGCAGGTATTACTTCAAGTCCATTGGCGTTAAAAGCCAGTGAAAAAATGCATCCCCTTGGAAGAATAGGAACGCCCCAAGATCTAATTAAAATGATTGAGTTACTAATAGATAAAGAAAATAATTGGATAACAGGAAATGTCTTTCCAATTGATGGTGGAATATCCAAAATAAAATAAAGGAAAAATTATGTTTATTAAATTGATACTAACTATACCATTATTTGTTGTATTTCTCTGGGCTTTTAATAACTCTAGTGTTGACCCAGAACAAAAAATAGAACCAATTACTTCATTTTATGATCATAAGGTTACATTATTAAATAATGAAGAAATAAGCTTAGATAAATACAAAGGTAAAAAACTATTAATTGTTAATGTTGCATCAAATTGTGGCTATACAAATCAATACAATGAACTACAAGATCTCTATGAAACTCATGGTGATAAAGTAGAAATATTGGGTTTCCCTTGTAATGATTTTGGATCTCAAGAGCCAGGTTCCTCGTTAGAAATAGCTAATTTTTGTAGAATTAATTATGGAGTTACTTTTTCGATTACTGAAAAAATAAATATTAAAGGACAAGATATGCATCCTGTTTATAAATGGTTAACTGATAAATCAGCAAATGGATGGAATTCATCTAAGCCCTCTTGGAATTTTTGCAAATACTTGATTGATGAAAAAGGAAATCTCCAGAAATATTACAGAAGCGGAGTCAACCCAATGAGTGATGAAATAATTGCTGATATAATAGAATAAATATAGAGGATATTGAAATGATCGAAAAAATAGAAAAATCTCTTTTAGAACGAATTGGAAGCAGTGTTTTTGTGTCGTTGTTTTTATGTGGGTTATTCTTCACATTATTTCAAAATTTTACACAAAAATATATTGATCAATTTTTAGGTCTTTTTGGAGGAATGTGCTTGATCTTTGTTGGTCTTGCAGCTATGTGGAAAATAAAGGATGCAATTGAAAAAGAAACCTCTTGAAAGATTAATAGATAAAACCATTTATCTAATTCTTGATACAAAACTAATTATTCTACTTGTAATAATAGCCTTTTTTATGAAAATAATGATGTAATGAATTGGATGAATAATATTTCAGATAAAATAATATCTATGCTTGATAAACCTGTTGGAATCTATGCTGGTCTATTTTTTGCAATTGTGACATTAATATTAATATTGATTTAATTAATAATTTTAACATGAAAGGACAAAGACTATGAACGCAAATAGCTGGTACTTATCAATGATAATATCAATATTTATTGCAGTACTTGCTTTCGTTTTCGGAACTAAAGTATTTGGATACGAAACACATCAACAAGCAAGAGAAGTAGGTATTTTTATCGGATTGTGGGCACCTACCTTTGGGGCTTTAGGAATCAGGGCTCAATTAAATACAAGTAATAAAACTTAATTAAAGAAAGGAAATAATATGAATTTACCAATTTTAGCTATTAATCTTGGGACTGGAGACTTTGTCGGATTCACATTTTTTATTGGCAGCATGGCAATGCTAGCAGCAACTGTTTTTTTCTTTATCGAAAGAGATTCAGTTGAACAAAAATGGAAATTATCATTAACCGTATCTGGTCTAATAACGGGTATAGCTGCAGTACACTATTATTACATGCGGAGCGCGTGGCTTGAAACAGGTTTAAGCCCAACAGAGTTTCGTTATATAGATTGGATATTAACTGTACCATTAATGTGTGTTGAATTTTATTTATTGACTGGTGCAGGATTAAAAAAATTAGTTTGGTGGTCCGTAGTAATGCTGTTAACAGGTTATTTTGGAGAAGCAGGTATATTATCCATATTTGGAAACCATAGCGCTGGAATATGGGGAGCTATAGGTGGAGCAGCCTATGTAATGATAGTATTAGAAGTACTCAATGGCGAAGTTGGACAGGCGGCGAAAAAGGCAGGCGGTAAAATTGAGAATGCTAATAAACTTCTATTATACTTTATTGTCATTGGATGGGGAATCTATCCACTTGGCTATTTAATTGGTACTGCAGATGGACAATGGTATCAATTTTTAAATAATCTAATTTCAGACTCAGGTCGTGATCTTGTTTATAATATAGGTGATGCAATAAATAAAATTGGTTTTGGACTAGTAATTTGGTCCGTTGCCCGATCTGAAAAGTAAACATCCTTTTATCCAGAGCAGTATATATATTATACTGCTCTGGATTTATAATAATTAAAAACTAATACTAATTGTATGGAATCTACGTTCATCTTCCCAAATCAGTTATTTTATCCCCATCCGGCAATTTCAAAAAAAAGAAAAATATTTCTTATACAAGACCCTGTATTTTTTTATGAACGAGAAGATAAATTAAAGTTTCATAAGCAAAAAATATTACTTCATTTCCTATCCTTGAATGAATATGCAAAAGAATTAAAAAATAAAGGATATACAGTATATAATATTTCAATAGAAAATTTATATAATAGAAAAGAATACAAATCAATTATAATAAAGAATAATATCACAAAGCTCCATATTTGTGATGTAGTTGATTCTTACTTATTCAATAAAATTAATAATAATTGTAAAAAGTTAAGTGTAAAAATACAATGGTATGACTCACCAGGTTTTTTATTAAATCAAACAGACGTTGATAATGAATTTAGTAATAAGAAATCTCACTTTATGTCAACCTTTTATAAAAAACAACGTAAACGATTTAATATTCTTATGGACAAGGGTGAACCGAAAGGAGGAAAATGGAGTTATGATATTGAAAATAGAAAAAAACTACCTAATAACATTGAAATCCCAACAATAAAAAAATTTGATTATGATAACAGAAATTTTGATAATTATAAAAATACTATTTTTAAAAATTTTAATGATAATCCTGGCTCGTTATCTTCATTCAATTTTCCAATTAACCGGTCGCAGGCATCATATGCACTTAATGATTTCTTACTAAACAGGATAGAGAAATTTGGGAAGTATGAGGATGCTATATCTAAAGATGAAACCTATTTATTTCATAGCATATTGACTCCATATCTAAATATTGGTCTTATAACTCCAAAAGATGTTTTAGCACAAACACTTGATTTTTCTATAGAAAACAATGTTCCACTTAATTCTCTAGAAGGATTCATTAGACAAATTATAGGGTGGAGAGAATTTGTTCGCGGGATATATTGTATGGATGGAAATAGACAGAGAACGAAAAACTTTTGGAAATTTAATAAAAAATTATCTAAGTCCTTTTATGAAGGTAAAACAACAATTGATCCCGTAGACGACACTATTAAAAAAGTTTTAAATCACGCTTACTCTCATCATATTGAAAGATTAATGGTTTTGGGTAATATAATGCTCCTATTAGAAATCTCACCAAACGAAGTATATAAATGGTTCATGGAAATGTATATTGACGCCTATGACTGGGTTATGGTACCAAATATATATGGTATGAGTCAATTTGCTGATGGAGGACTAATGTGTACTAAACCCTATATAAGCGGAAGTAATTACATAATTAAAATGAGTAACTATAAGAAAAATAACTGGTCTAAGGTATGGGATGCTTTATTTTGGTCATTTATTAATAGTCATAGAATGTTTTTTATTAAAAATCATCGAATGAACATGATGGTTAAGATGTATGATAAGAAAGATAAAATTCAGAAAATCAATTATAATAAAATCAAACAACAATTTACTAATCATATCTATAGTTAATATCAATGATATATAATATGCTCATATCGCTCAATTTATGTTTCATTTATGCTACTATTTAATGTAATCTTTAGTAATGAAATACTTAAACTCAAAAGAAGTTGCAAACATACTCGGTATTAATATTTCCACATTAAAACGTTGGACAGATAATGGAACTATCAAATGTAAAAAAACTCCTGGTGGACATCGAAAATTCACTATGCAACACGTACGTGAATATTATAAAAATAATAAAGAATCAGGGAAAAACTTTGGTGCAGTATTAGATACTGTTGATCACAAAGAAATTTATAATTTTATAAAAAATAATGATTTTGATAGCCTTACTCAAAGACTCGCAGAAACTAGTATCCTATCAGATGACCTCTCTGTAAATACCATAATTAGAAGTTCTTACATGTCAGGATATCCTGTTGCTGATATTTTTGATAAAATAATTGAACCTGCTTCTGATATAGTTGAAAACTGGTTGAATAGTAAATCAATATCTCATATCGAAGAATATATTTCTAGAAAATTAATTACACGCGGAATTGAAACTCTTAATCAGGACAAGCCAAATGGCACCTATAATGGTAAAGCTGCATTATGTATTAACTTTGAAGATGATCTTCCTGACTTAGGTATAGCAATGTCAGAAGTAGTTTTAAGACATTGTGGTTACAATGTATTTAATTCAGGTTCGCATGCAGAACTTGGAAGTTTAAAAACTATTATTAAAAAAGAAAAAATTGATACATTGATCTTTTATTTATGCGACCGTCAATGTTGTAGGGCTACATCTCTAAATAATCTCAAGAAAACTGGAAATCAAGTAATTGAGATTGTCAATACTCTCCAGAATTCTGAAATATTAATCATTTTTGGTGGAGAAGGACTAAAACATCTTGATAAGTTTCCTAAAGAAAGAGTTGAAACATTTAATAGCTATAAAGAACTCCACTCAATAGTCTAGCGTATTAGCTAAATAATTTATTATGTCACATATTGAAAAACGTACGCGCGTTCTTAGAAAAGGTACAACTAAAGGAGAGGCTACTTTATATTGGATGATTCGAGATAAAAGAGCAGTTGATAATTGGGCACTCATTGCTGCTCAAGATCATGCAATTAAACACAAAATGCCATTAATTGTATGCTTTCAATATATTGGAAAGTTTTTAGATGCAAATATTCGTCAATATAAATTTCTTTTTGATGGACTTGAAGAAACATTACAAACACTACGAGATCATAATATTCCATTATTTATTTTACAAGGCAGAGCTGAATTATCTATACCAGAATTAATAAATACATATAATATTGGCGCGATATTTACAGATTTTTCACCATTAAATGTTTATGAAAGAAGGATAAATAATGTTCTTTCAAAAACTAATCTACCCTTTTATCAAATTGATGCTCATAATATAGTTCCTGTTTGGGAGGCAAGTGATAAACAAGAATACGCAGCCTATACATTTCGGCCAAAGTTATTAAATAAATTAAAAGAATTCTTAGTAGACTATCCCAAGCTGAAAAAACATCCATTTGAAATAAAAGATAAAACCAAAAAAATCAATTTTTCATCTATATACAAAAGGTTAAATATTGATTATACGATTAAGGAGTTGGATTGGATTAAACCAGGAGAATCTGCTGCACAGGNCATGTTAGAATTATTTATAAATAATAAGTTGGAGGAATATGATGAAAAACGAAATGATCCAAATTACCAACAATTATCAAATCTAAGTCCCTACATTCATTACGGTCAAATATCTGCACAACATATAGCATTAAAACTAGAATTAGCGGATAACACAGATAGTTTTTTAGAACAATGTATTATCAGAAGAGAGTTATCAGATAACTTTTGTTATTATAACAAACAATATGATGACTTTAACGGGTTTCCAGAATGGGCAAAAAGCTCTCTAAATGATCATCGAAAAGATATTAGAGAATATATATACTCAAAGGAAGAGTTTGAAAATTCTGCTACACATGATCATCTTTGGAATGCTGCACAAAATGAAATGAGAATCAAAGGTAAAATGCATGGTTANATGAGGATGTATTGGGCAAAAAAGATTTTGGAATGGAGTAGTGAACCTGAAGAGGCTTTACAAATAGCAATAGATTTAAATGATAAATATTCTATTGATGGTAGAGATCCAAATGGATATACAGGAATANCATGGAGTATTGGAGGTGTGCATGATCGTCCGTGGTTTGAACGTCCTATTTTTGGTAAAATAAGATATATGAATTATAACGGATGTAAAAGAAAGTTTNATATTAATAACTATACAAAATTATATAGTAATCGCTCATAACGCTCNTTATATATTGACNTATTACTCTTATTATTATTAGGTTCNTGCCATGAAATTATACACTTTAAGCTCAACTCAGTTTATAGAAAAATCTATTGATGAAGTATTTACTTTTTTTTCTAAACCTGAAAATCTATCTGTAATTACACCTTCAAAACTTGGATTTAAGATTTTAACTCCNACTCCTATTGAAATGGGNCCTGGTCGTATTATAGATTATCAAATATATCTTTTAGGAATTCCTATTCACTGGCGTACGTTGATCACAGATTATAATCCGCCTAATATGTTTATAGATCAACAAATAAAGGGACCATATAATATGTGGCATCATACACATACTTTTCATAAGGTTGAAGGTGGAGTTGAGATAAAAGATAAAGTAGTTTACTCAATTCCTTTTGGTATTTTAGGGCGAATACTTAATTATCTTTGGATAAGAAAAGATTTAGAAAATATTTTTGTTCATCGCAAAAAAGTAATTGATAAACTTTTTGAAAATAATGATTTCAAATCATATACTTAAGTTTCAATAACGGAGAAATAATTATGAAAGTTGCATTATTTGGCGGAACTGGATTCGTAGGAAGCTACCTTACGGAAGAGCTGTTAAACAATAAGCATAAACCTGTACTTCTTGTAAGGTCAGGTTCTGAAAATAAAATAACTAATTCAAATGAATGCACAATAAATATTGGTGATGTTTCCAATAAAGAAATAATTGAAGATACAATCAAAGGTGCAGACGCAGTTATTTATAATATTGGACTGATCAGACAATATCCCAGAAAAGGAATTACATTTGAAAATACACATTTTGAAGGAGCCAAGCTTTGCATTGATACAGCTACTGAATTAGGTGTCAAACGTTTTATCTTAATGAGCGCTAATGGTGTCAAATACGAGGGTACAGAATATCAATCTACAAAATTTTTAGCAGATCAATATCTTAAAAACTCAACACTAGATTGGACAATCTTCCGACCATCTCTAATTTATGGAAATCCGAAAGGAAAGATTGAATTTTGCACTCAATTACGTGATGATATGCTTAGTCTGCCTTTGCCAGCTCCACTATTTTTCAGTGGAATAAATATAAAAAATGCAGGAAAATTTTCAATGTCTCCTATTCATATCTCAGATGTTGCTAAATTTTTCGTTCAAAGTATAGATATGAAAAATACATTTGGTAAGATTTATAATTTAGGTGGTCCGCAATCTTATAATTGGATAGAAATAATAGATACCATCTCAAATGCATCCTCGAAAAATAAATGGAAGATACCTGCCCCTGTAGAGCCAATCAAACTTGCAGCAACTCTACTTGAATGGCTACCATTCTTTCCAATAACAAAGGATCAATTAACAATGTTATTGGAAGGAAATACTTGTGATTCAAGTTCTACATTTGATGAATTTAAAATTCAACCAACAGAGTTTTCTGTTGAAAGTTTATCCTACTTATCAGCTAATTAGCATTATTTTTTAAAATTAAGAAAGAAATCAATTAGTTATGACAACTTCAAAAATGATTAAAAGTTTGATCTTTATCCTAATTAGCGGATTGCTTTATGCTCAAAATAATAGTATCTCAGGATTCATAACTGATCAAGAAAATGGAGAAGCATTAATTGGTGCAAATGTTTTCATTCAGGAAACAGGTAATGGAATGTCAACAGATAGAAATGGTTATTATGTTCTACAAAATATTTTACCAGGTAATTATAAATTAATCGTTTCATATATAGGTTATACTACCTTGAAACAAGAAATTAATATCGTTGAAAATGAAACAATTAAATTGGATTTATCATTAATTATAGAAGCACTTGAGATTAATGAGGTTGAAGTATCTGCAGAAAAACTACAACGAAAAAACAATATTCAACCCAGTAGAGTAAACTTATCCCCAAGAGTAATTAAATCAGCTCCATCTTTAGCAGAACCAGATATTTTTCGTACTATTCAAGCGCTACCTGGAGTTTTAACAAATAATGAGGCCAGTACAGGTCTAGTAATTCGAGGCGGAAATACAGATCAAAACCTTATTCTTTTGGATGGTATTACGGTTTATAACCCAACGCACTTTGGTGGAATATTTTCAAATTTTATAGTAGATGCAGTCAAAGAGGCCGAACTGATTAAAGGTGGGTATAATGCTGAATATGGAGGAAGACTATCAGCAGTATTAAATGTTTTAAGTAGAGAAGGCAATCGTAATTATTTCCAAGGAAAAACTAGCATTTCATTATTATCTGCGCAAACTACACTCGAAGGGCCATTTTATAATGGAGCATGGTTATTATCTGGTCGAAGAACATACTTTGATTATTTATTACCTAAAATTCTACCTCCAAAAACAACAGAAAATATACCTCCATATTATTTTTATGATCTTCAAGGACATTTATTTTCTGATTTAAATGAACGAGATAGAGTTTCATTAAGTATTTATAGAGGAATTGATGATTTAATTTTTAATACACTTGGTTTAACTGCAGATTGGGGTAATAACACTTACAGTATGTCTTTTCGTAGAGTATTTAATGAGAAATTAGTAGGTAATTTTCTTGCTGCATCAAGTGAATTTTTTACCAATTTTAATTTAGGTGGTGAAGATGGATTAAAAAGTGCGAATAAAATTATTGATCAAACCCTTTCATCAAATTTAACACTTTTTCAATCTTCAAAATCTGAATTGCGTTCTGGAATACAGATAAAGCAACTTGATTTCAAATATTTAAATACATTTTTAGAAGATACATCTTTTTACATACGTGAACGACCCATAGAAGCCAGCATTTATACTAAGTTAAAATGGAAAGTTTCTTCAAGTTTTATTTTTGAACCAGGCATCAGATATAATTACTACAGTGTATACTCAAATACTCCATATATTGATCTTAGAATGGGTTTAAAACTTCTGCTTACGGATGATCGGTATATTAATTTCGCAGTTGGAAATTATCATCAATTTATCCAGACGGCTCAAGATGATTATAATCCTTCAATATTAGATAATTGGTTGGCCGTAGATAATTCAGTTGATCCAGCAAAGGCACAACAAGCTGTTATTGGCTATGAAGAATATATAAATGACATTTATAAAATTCAGGTTGAAGCTTATTATAAAGAATTACAAAATATGTTGACATTTGAAAACCTGACTTCATCAACTGATGCAGACGTTTCTGATGATAAAATTAGTGATTCTTTTACACCTGCTGATGGATATGCATACGGAATTGAACTTTTCGTTCAAAAGACATTTGGTAAGCTTACTGGTTGGGTCGCGTATACAAATTCTGTTGCAAGAAAAATTATGACAAGCCAATTAAATGGAATCAAAGAAGAATATTATACTAATTGGGATAGGTCGCATGTTTTAAATATTTTAGGTAATTATACATTTAATAAAAAATGGGAATTAAACTGGAAATGGACATGGCAGACTGGACAAGCCTTTACACCTATACTAGGATACTATGTTGAAAAACTACCTGGAGATCCTAACTCCACTTTTAGTACTATACCTGGTACAAGAAATAGTGGAAGATATCCAGTATATGATCGATTAGATTTTGGAATTGTTCGACATGGAAAATTCTTTGGACGTAATGCAGATTTCTTTTTTCAAATTATAAATACTTATAACAAAAAAAACATATTTACATATATTTATAACTTAGGAAGTGTAAGTAACGGAAAAGATGATGATGGAGATTGGGTCGAATTAGATCACGATACTAATGGTAATGGCCTCCCAGACGTAGGTGAAACAAATGTTGATGAAGAAGATGAAGGTCGTATTCAGGAAAAAGCTTTAAGCCTATTCCCAGTAATACCTAGCTTGGGATTTACTATATATTTTTAATGATGAAAAGAATACTATCAATTTTCGCTTTTATGTTATTTTCATGTTCTATTAATGATGATCAAGTCACGTATGAAGAAAAAATTGTATTATGGGCAAATCTCCGGTCCAATTTTCCACTAATTGATACTGTTTTCGTTTCTAAATCTGCAAGCTTGAATGAGAACATACCTTCAAAAGATTTATGGATTCAAGATGCACAAGTACACATAATTGGAGATACTGTAAATTTATACTTATATCCTATTCCAGGAGCTGCAGGAAGATACTTCACAAATTCTAATTATATTTTTAAGGGAGGTGAAACCTATAAAGTACAAGCTGTTGTTGGTGACGATACCGTATCTGGAGTAACGACTATTCCTGAAAAAATGGAGATTAGTGCAGAGCCGCAATCTATCTATAACTGCAAAGATAATAACTATAATGTTCCTGAAGTAAATATTAATAATTACGATCCGTGGTCATTCCCTCCAATAACTGGTGCAATTGATACTTTAACGCTCCAACAGGGAGAATGTTTTACTGAGAGTTTTGCAAGCTACCCTCTATTTAAGATTAATTTTAATGAAGAAGACTATCAAACTGTACGTATTATGACATTTGCATTAGAAGCGGACTCGGTTGATCTTGAACCTTATACAGATACCAATAATGATGGTATTTGGAACACCGATGAATATTTTGATGATTGGAATCAAAATGGCTTACGTGATAGTTGTTTTATTAATTTGATTTATGATACTACATATAAGGATGTGTATGAACTATGGAAAGAAACTTACCCTCGGGGATCAAATGCAGATCTAGGATGGAAAAAGAACACCCCATTTAGATATAATCCTTGGCCATGGAATGTAGAAACTTCACCTGTAAGCATGACGTGGTTATTTTATGATTATTACGGATTACAACTAATTACTTTTCAAGCAACAGATGATGCAACTTTCAATTATTTCCAAGGACTCCCAGAATTCAATCAATTTGTGATGCCTAATTCAAATATTGTTAATGGATACGGGCTCGTTTCAAGTTCTGCTTCTAAATCATTTCTTATTTATCTAATAAGAGATGATTCTAATAATCCCTGATATAATTATTAAAAACTCTTTTATTTAAGTAACAAAAGTTTCTTTGTCTCAATCAGATTTGAGGTATTAATTCTAATAAAATATATTCCACTAGAATGAGAGTCTGACAACCAAGTAATTTTATGCTTCCCTTGTATAAGTTTACTATCAATTAATGTATCGACAGTCTTGCCATTCATATCAATTATTTCTACTTTGACTTTTGTACTATGATTTAATGTTAAAATAATATTTGTTATTGGATTAAAAGGATTTGGATAAGCATCACTTATCGAAAAGAATTCCGGAAGTGTTTCCTTATCAACACTTACTATAGTTTCACCATATAGCTGATCTTTATATTCCCATTGTTCATGTAGTGGCCACTGGTCATATGTATGATCACTATATACTCCAACCATATTTATAAATCCACTTTGTCCTGGTGGATTAATATTGTAATCAATAATCTCGCTTTCACTTAACTCAAGAGCGTATTGATAGGTTCCATGATCATTTATAGCATATGGAATATTCTTTACATCATCAAGACTCATTAAATTATGAGATGCAATATAATCTGTAATTAAATTATTACGATCGCACAGAGATACTCCATTTATCCAAGGACCTAGATCGCCATTGTTCCACCAGGCAACTGGCTTATTATTATAATTTGCAAAATATCCTATTGAAGAGTTATCACCTTGTGGAAGGTCTTCAAAATCTATGAAACCACCCCACTCTTCTGACCCATCTCCTTTATGGGGTAAATATGGATGTATTCCATCACTACGATCCTGATGTAAGCCTCCATGCCAATATCCAATGTTCCCATCCCGATCAATTACAATATAATTAAATGACATTGGTGCAAGTTTTATTGCATCTTGGAATTCTTCCATATTAGTAGCTTTCATTGCATTGTAAAGATAATTTGTGCTCTCAATCTCTTTTTTCCAAAATGTCATTTTATAAGAATAGACTTGATTAGAAGGCAAATAAGCAGAGAAAACTGGGCCGTGAATAGTTCTATAATGTGTAAAAATTTCATATCCAAAAAAACTATATATTGTATCTGTTATTACTTCAAAGTCTAGCCATTCTCCATTATGCCAATAACCATCTTCAAAATTTTGGCTTTGAGTAGAATCTATATATACATCAACATTATCGCTAACACCGCTAGTATTAGTCCATCCCATATAGTTTGAATGTCCTATCACAACCCCTGGGAAACCTGGTATGCTTAATCCTCCAACATGTAAATCTGGAGATTGAATTTCTACCTCCATTGTCCTGGATGTCTCATCATAATTCGGACCTCCCATTTGAGGACAGCCAAGAATCATAGAATTGCCAGTTGAAGACTTAGATGAGCCTATTGCAGCGGAAAAACTGCCCAGTTTAAATATTAAGCCATTCTCCTCAGCAATTTGCCTTATTTCCTGCCTGTGTAATTCAACTTCCTCCGCAATATGATCTGGTATAACCATACCAGAATAAGTCCAATTACGGTTAATCGCCCTTCCATCATCCATTAATGTGGTAGTGCATGTGCTATCATTTACAGGCCTATTCTGATTAAACCAATTCCAACCATTATCTTGTAATTCTGTAAGTCGTATCAATTCTTCACCTCCAAACATGCCAAATAACCTTACAAAATATACTGCAAAGGCTAATGAATGATGTACTTCCCAGGGTTCAAATTGTGTTGTAAGATATTCTATAGGTTTATATTTAGAGGGATTCACTGACATTGAATCAGCATATGTATTTATACCTTCAACATATGCTATAATTAATTCTTGCACTTCGATATCTAATTCTGAAAACATTTCATCATACTCTAATCTAGTATATCCTAAACGACGGATATCTTTATCAAAATTCATCATCTGATCACCAAACCATTCACTTAACCTACCAAGGGCTCCTCTCCTATTTAAATCCATTTGATAAAGACGATCTTGTGCTTCAGCAAAACCTTGTCCATATGAAACAGCATAATCATTATCTGCAACTATATGAGGCACGCCAAAATCATCACGATGTATAAAAATAACTGAACCATCTGGAGCTACAAGTGTCATATCATCTGCAACTATTATTGAAAACAAAACAATAATTAATATACTAAATCTTCTCATTTTTTCTTTTTTTCCTTACGCTCATTTTTTAAACGTTTATTTAATTCCATTATTTTTTCACTACCTCTATACCATGGAGGTAAGTTGTCAAAATCAGGAATACCATCATCAATTAATGCTCTTGAGCTTTGTTTATTAGAATATTTATTACTCTTAATTGCTCCAGCGCATATAAATATTAAATCAGAGTCTTCATCAGCCTTTAATGCCCTTTTGCTCTGAGGGTATACGTTGATAAAATCTCCTTTTGATATTGGAATATCCTCACCATCAATATGAATGATGCCATTTCCATTAATTACCATATAAACTTCTTCTTGCTCTTTATGTTGATGCATGAAGGTATATCCTTTACCAGCTGGAAGTCGGGTAACAGTTAAGCCCATAGCACTAAGCCCAATTTTATCCTTTAAAAAAGTTAACCAATTAGGAGGATTTTCAAGATCCAGGTTTGTTTTTTTATAACCTGGCATATTACTATGATTAATTGAGAATCAACCGATCATCTACAAAAACTATATTAAGTTTCTGTAGCATTAGCATGGATTTCGATTCTTTCTTTTTTCTAATATATTCTGTAAATGGCTCAATAAGAAGATCAAGTAGGTAAATATTAGGATTTCCAACTAGATCCTCAAGAACTTCTGCATCCATACGTCTAAGTTGTTTTAATTCTTCCCAAACTTTATCATAATATTTTTCAAAACTTTTTAATAACGGCTTAGAATAAAATGAGAAACGATCATATTCATTAATTAACCATAATTCTTCATCATTAGGGTCATACATATTATCTTTTATCATTTTTCTAACCAAAGTTTCTACTTTGGCTTTATTTCCTTTATAGGGTGATTTCTTTGCCATTACTAATAACCTAAATTCCTTCGTCTACTTTTCATTTAATTAAGTATATAAAGTATTTAAGTAATGATACATGGGCAAGTTTTTTTATAAAAAAAAAATTATTTTTTTAATGCAAGTGTTAGCCCATCTCCTATAGGAAGAAGACTTATATCTACTCTAGAATCCTTATGTAACTTTTTATTAAGAGACCTAATAGATTCTGTATCAATATCATTAATACGTATATCAGCAACATCTCCACTCCATAATACATTATCTATCGCAATTAATCCACCTGGACGCAGGAGTTGTAAACACATCTCATAATAATTATCATAATTTATTTTATCTGCATCAATAAATGAGAAATCAAACGTATTGGACATGCCTTTATCAATTAATGTTTTTAGTGTATCTATAGCAGGACCAATTCTTAAATCGATTTTATTTCTTACATTTGCATCTTCCCAATATTTTTCAGCTATATCAGTATATTTTGTACTTATATCACAAGCGATTATCTTCCCATCATGTGGCAATGCTAGTGCTACACATAATGAACTGTATCCAGTAAATACACCAACCTCAATTGTATTTTTTGCATTCATAATTTTAATAAGTAATTGCATAAATTGACCCTGCTCAGGAGAAATTTGCATATTACGTTGTTCCATCCTATAAGTGTGAGCTCGTAAAGAAGACAAGTTTTTATCCTCTCTTAATGAATTATCACATAGATATTTATATATGGAATCAGTTATTGAAATTGTTTGATTACTCATAATTATACCTCAAAATAAAATACATACTTATAAATTAAAGTAAATATTTACTCCAGTTAAAATTGTTGTAATGCTTCTTTGTTCAATGGGCTTTTTCCATACATCTTCTAAACCATAATGTAACACTATTCTAAAGCCAATTTTTTCAGTTACTCCAAATGATATACCCGTAAGGATACCATAATCAATATTGAATTCTTCAGGTGTAACAGTTATAGAACTTCCAGTAGAATATGATTCAATTGCACTTAATGGGTTTGCAAGATAAACGCCCCCCATAAATCTTATTTTCCCAATATTTATTGGGTAATAAGACTCAATGTTTAAGTACGAAATATTTAATGTAGTATCAATGTCTGAAAATCCATTAATAAATCCCCCATTTATATAACCGATACTAGTAATTAAAGGTCCAATTTTACGTTCAATTGCAAATGAAAGTGATTTTATATCTCCAGACCATTCTTGTATTTGTTCATCCTGATGGAAGACATTTGAATGATTAAATCCACCAATTAAAGTTATTCCAATTTCAGCTTTTATAGTTGAACAAAAAATTAATATAAAAAAATATGTTTTATTAAATCTCATAATTTATAAGACAGTATATAATCTTTTTTAACTTTCTTTACTTATTGATAGTCTAAAGACTAAATTCAATTAAGGAGAAAATAATGAATAAACTACTACCAATAACAATTTTTAGTTTACTATTTATAATAGGATGTGAAAACTTTTTTGGAGATAGAAATGATTCTGGTGATCCATATGCATACGATATGCTACTATATGATTTAGAACAGGATTTGGCATTATCTTCAAAACAAATATCTGACAGTAAAGATTTTTTAAGAAATGGTCGTGATTTTTTTCCAGATAATGCTTCTCTATGGAAATTAGCTTCATATCTTCAACAAAACTTAACTCAAGAACAAAAAGAACGGTTACTTTCGCCACCAGAGGATCTTATATCTGAAGAAATAACTGAAGAAAATGATTACCATCATAAACGTCTTCGTCATCATCATCGCATGGATGAATTTATTCGTTCAATACTTAGTGCAGATCAATTGTCAGATTACAATGAAATGGTCACTTATAAGAAGGATGCTCTAGATGAGGTTTATAATGATTTAAAAGCTGGGTCGCAGACAAAAAAAGAAGCATATCGGGAAATGATGGGTGTTATGGAATGGTTTCGAGCTGCAATGGATAAGCTTTTAACAGATGATCAAAAATCCCTTTTAGAAGAAATGCACAAACAAAAAGATGACCATTGGCGTAAAAGTAAAGGTGGATATGGTAAACATGCAAAAAACCATGAAAAAATGAAACAAGAAATGTATGATGTCCTTGGTATGTCTGCAGAACAAATTTCAACTCTTGAATCTCTTGAAGCATCATTTAAATCATCATTAGAATTATTACATGATAACTTTGTTAATGGTGTTGTTGATTATACCCCTGAAGAATATATACTAAGTGTTGGGAGTATTATCGATTCATTTCATGAAGATAAAATTATCGTTTTTGATACAGTTCAATTAGAAATTATTGAAATTCATCGTGCAATAGCTCGTCGATTTATGAAGCACTCCCGTTGGGGTCATAAAGGTAGGTAAAAAGAATTCTAATAAAAAAAGGGGGTAAAATCCCCTTTTTTTATTCTTTTTTTCTTCCAAGATGAGGTTCATAATATGAAGATGAATATTTTCTTAAATGTTTAATTATTTCTTTTGAAACTTCATCAAATTCTTCTTGAATTAGCCAGTGCCCAGCATAAAGCTCTACAAAATTATAGGGTCCTTTCATATACTTCTCGCTTAATTCAACAGATTTTCTTCCAATTGCCATATCCATGTTTCCCCAAATTAGTAAAGTAGGTACTTCCACATTACCAAATTGAATATAGTCACTTGGGTTTCTTTTGTTCCCAATATTTGCGCGATACCAATTCAATGCTGAACGTAGGGCGCCACGTTGACGAAATACTTTTAAATATGCATCAATTTCTTCATCTTCATGTGCCCTCCAAATCTTTTTAAGATTTTTATAATTGTTGAATGACATATATAATTCAGGAATAAACGGCATATTAAAAAATCCTATATATCTACTTTTTTTTTGCTGATCTAAATCATTCCTATAAGCCTCTTGAAATGCTTTCATATGTGGGATTGATAGCGATGTCCAGCTATATAACTTATTGCTATGTTCAGCTACAAATGCCCATCCTACAGAAGAACCCCAATCATGACCTATAAGATGATATCGTTTTAAATTATAAGCATCAACTATAGCAAGGACATCGCTCACTGTATGCTTAAGAGTATATTCTTTAATGAGTGTTGGTCTAGCATTTGGGCTATAACCACGTTGATCTGGCGCTATAACACGATAACCTTTATCTACTAATACATCCATTAATTTAATCCACATGTATGATGTCTCTGGAAATCCATGAAGTAATATAACTGTCTCCCCATCGTTCTCCATCCCTCCAATCCTGCAATTCAATACATATTCACCATTCTTTATCTCAGCGAACCACTCATCATTAATAATTACTTCTTTAACGGAATTTGAATTATTTATAGCCATAATTGTAGATAAACTAAAAAAGATTATAGTAATAGATTTGATATAATTATGAATCCATTTAATCAAATCGATTATCCATTCAATTATTAGGAAAATAAATGTCGGTTTCTAGCTATCCAACTATAAATTAATTCTGATATAAATCTAAAAGGTGGTATCCATTTATAAAGGATAAAGAATATTCTAGCTTTATTAGAAGAATAAAATAATTGAAAAATTGCTTCTGCCCCCTTGGAAGTCTTATCATCAATATTAATAAAGTGTACCGATTTTAAACATGCAGCTCTAGTAACATAGCTAAAATCTAAAGGAATATTTTGTAAAGGAATAAATGTTACATGATCTCCTGTTGATATTTTGAATTTATTTGCCCATTTTATACAAAATTGACATTCTCCATCATATATTAATAGAGGACGTTTGTCAAAATTATTCATTTATTTCTATGGTATTCTTCATATCCACCATCAAGGCTGAAAACTGTTTTGAATCCATTTTGGACAAAATATTCTGATGCCCCTTTACTGCTATTACCAACATAACAATACACCAATAGATTTACGTCTCTATCTGTTTTCTCCAAAAATTGATCAATATTATTATTTGAAATATTAATCGATTCAGGAATATTTCCATCTTCATAAGATTGACTATCTCGAATGTCAACTATAACTGTATCAGGATTATCTAATAGCGCCCTAGCTTCATCTAAACTTATACATTTATAACTCATATTAATTTATTAGAATATATAAATAAGTATTGTTTATTAAGTATTCAGATAAAAAACTAGCCACGAATATATACTAGCTCATGATTATCTGATTGATCAGGTTGAAATTCATAACCATTATCATTAAAGCTATGTAAATCTTCAATGGATTGAACTCTATTCTTAATAATATATTTAGACATCATTCCCCTAGCTCGTTTTGCAAAGAATGATATAACCTTGGGCACACCATTTTTTACATCTTTAAAGATTGGTTTTACTACTGGAGCATTTAGAGTTTGCAGATCTATTACTTTAAAATATTCATCTGAAGCACAATTAATAATATGCTTACTTTGATGATTACTAAGGTCCTCATTTAGCTGTTTAGATATTTTTGTACCCCAAAATTCATATAGATTTTTTCCTTTTGAATTATTCATTTTTGTTCCCATTTCTAATCGATATGCTTGAATAAGATCTAATGGCCTTAGTAAACCATAAAGACCCGATAAAATACGTAAATGGTTTTGAGAATAATCAAAATCATCCTGGCTAAAAGTATCTGCTTCTAGACCTGCATATGTATCTCCATTAAATGCTAGTGCGGCTTGTTTTGCATTTTGATCATCAAAAGGAAGTTTCCATTCTTGAAAACGCTGAACGGTTAAATTTGCAATATTCTCACTAACACGCATTAATTTCATTATGTCATCAAATGAATAATCTTTTGCTTCATCAACAAGCTTTTTTGATTCATCTAAGAAATCACATTGAGAAAATGCTTTAATTGGTGAATCTGCATTAAAGTTTAGTTTTTTTGCTGGTGAAATAACTGATATCATAATTCCCCTTATTTATAGTTTAATATTTAATCCCAAACTTATTATAAATAAAGGATAACAACCAAGCAGGACCTATAAGTAGAAATTGTAAATCTTGAAAGAATGATGGCTTTTTTCCTTCAATTTTATGACCAATAAATTGTCCAATCCATGCAACAACAAATATTATTAATGAGGTTTTCCATAATGGCGTTTCAAAGTTTGTATCTATATAGGAATTACCAGCTAAAAGAGCAAATCCGATAATGAACATTCCAATTGCCATGACTAAAGAAAGACGGATGTAATATAAAAGAATCATAGCAGTAATTATAATTGCCCAGTTAAGTTTAATATTATTAATAATAAAAGGCATATATCCATGAGGGATAGACCACCAAAGCCCCAAAACACTGAACATAATAGCAGGTACACATATCCAATGGATTTTTTTGTTCAAGGGGTTCTGGTGACTCTCACCATATTCATCTAGCCAATTTTGCATTGATTTCATAGAATACCTCCTATTTAGAAAATATAAATAAATTTTATTTTATCAAGATCATTTTATTATTCTTGATATATTTTTCTGTTTGTAATTGATATATGTATATACCGGTACTTACACTTTTACCATAATTATCTTTACTATCCCAGGATAAGGTATGATATCCAGAATTTTTTACACCACTATCCAAAGATCTAACCTCTCTACCAATCGCATCATATATTATTAAAGAAATTTCGCTCTTTTGTGGTAAGTAATACATGATTGTAGTTTGAGGATTAAATGGATTAGGATAGTTTTGATATAATCGGAATTCTTCAGGTGATGTATTATGCTGAATATCTCCAAGATAATTACTGTTTTGTGCTCCAGGTGTGCCATTTCCAATAGATGGTGACCAATTACTATATAATCCATTATCGCTAAACGGGTTTATCAATTCTAGAGTCGGCCCATCTCCATCTGGCTCAGGTGGCCAAGGATTATCATCATCATACGTTAATGAATCCATTATTATACCATTATTATTATATAACCGTATTAATTCTCCACCTCCACTAAGTCCAAAATCAAGATTTCCTACATAATAATCCACGTTAGGAAAATGATCTTTAAATAAAATTGTGTCTCTACATAATATAAGAAATTCATTTGGCTCAAGGGTTGTTCCCTCAGGAATAAAATAAATATGATCATCTGCTTCATCCTTTAATACCCATTGACTCATATTAAAAATAGAATCTGAAGGATTATAAATTTCAACCCAATCTTCGGGATCAAAATTGTCACTTGAATTATAATTTATTTCATTAATTGTTGGTACAGAACCAGCCAAGGGTAATGATCCTATTGTATATTGAAAAAATTCCCTTTCAGCTTTCCTTGGTTCCATAATAACAGCATCATTATTCCTTGCTCTTACATAGTACTTTACATTATCCCCATTAGATACAAATGGTACAAGAGCACCATATATATTATCATTTGCATTTTCATCATCATGCAAACCATCATCAAACATTTCTATTGAGTTAAAAAAAGTAGAATATTCACTTATTGTGACCATCAGTTCAACTTGATTAGCATCTTCAACAGTTGCATTTATAAATACAGAGTCACCTGGGAACGGATTAGTATTATCCTGAGTTACTGAAAAAATAGTTGGAGATGATTTAGAAATTTCTGAATTATTTAGTAAATATGTTCTTCTT
>NZXJ01000082.1 GCA_002701945.1 Fidelibacterota bacterium | reverse complement strand
TTAATTCATCATTAGTCAACTTTTCATTTGAAGCATATCCCCAGTATTCTTTTCGTACCTTTTCATGTATTTTTTCGGTAAGAGCTTCCGCTAACCTATCTGCTAACACTTTTGCCATTATTGCATTATAATCATCATCTTGATCTTCATAATATTTTACAATCTTTTCTAATCCGTGGCCTGTTGTAACTGCAAACGTACCAATGAAATCATTTTTTGGAGCAATAAAATCTGCAAGAGAATAATTTATATTATTTTCTCCTTTATCAATTAACTGCCTTGGAAAGTCAAATTTAATATCGTTGCAAATTACAGATTCATCTTTAGAATAAGCTGCATGGATACCAATAACTACCTTTGCATTAAGAAGTTTTTCAGAAATAATATGATTAAGTAATTGTTTCCCATCTTCCATGAGCTTTACTGCCTGTTCGCCAAACTTTTTATCAGATAATATTTTTGGATATAACCCCTTTAACTCCCATGCATGAAAAAATGGGGACCAATCAATATAATGTTCTAATTCATGAAGAGGATAATTATCGAAGACCTTTATTCCCAATAAGGACGGTTTGGTAGGTTTTATTTTTTTCCAGTTAGATAAAAGTTTTCTTTTTCTAGCAGTATCAATAGATAGTTTTTTAACATTTTCCTTTTTTAATCTATTAATTCGTATCTCGTTAAAATCTTCTTTTATTTCATTAACAAAATTATCTTTTTCATTTTCATTCAAAAGCTTACCCACAACTCCCACAGCTCTAGAAGCATCTATAACATGTATTGTAGGGCCAGAATAATTCTCTTCGATCTTAATTGCAGTATGCTTACGACTCGTAGTAGCTCCACCAATTAATAAAGGTATTTCTAATTTTAATCGTTCCATTTCTGTTGCAATATGAACCATTTCTTCTAAACTTGGAGTAATCAACCCTGATAGGCCGATAATATCAGCATTTTCTTTTTTAGCAGTAGAAATAATTTTATCTGAAGGGACCATTACACCCAAATCAATAACATCATAACCATTGCAACCTAAAACGACACTTACAATATTTTTCCCAATATCATGCACATCACCTTTAACCGTTGCCATAACTATTTTTCCATTGGATTTGTCTTTTAAACCGAGTTCATCCTTTTCTTTCTCTATAAAAGGGATAAGGTGTGATACGGCTTTTTTCATTACTCTAGCAGATTTAACAACTTGAGGAAGGAACATTTTCCCTGAACCAAATAAATCACCTACTATATTCATTCCATCCATTAAGGGACCTTCAATAACCTGAATTGGGCGATCATACTGCTGCCTAGACTCTTCAGTGTCCTCAATAATGAAGTCTACTATTCCTTCTACTAATGCATAACTTAGCCTACCATTCACAGACTTTTCTCTCCAGGATAAATCACTTTTTGATTCTTTTTTTATACCTTTATAATTCTCTGCAATCTCTACCAGCCTTTCAGTCGCATCATTTCCACGATTAAATAATACATCCTCCACACAGTTTTTTAATTTAGTATCAATATCATCATAAACCGTTAATTGTCCAGCATTAACTATGCCCATATCCATCCCTGCCTGAATAGCATGATACAAAAATGATGAATGCATTGCTTCCCTTACTCCATCATTACCTCTAAATGAAAATGATAGATTTGATACACCACCACTTACATGAACCATTGGAAATTGTTCTTTTATTGTTCTAACTGCCTCAATATATGCAATTGCGTATTCATTATGTTCATCTATACCAGTCGCCACGGCAAAAATATTTGGATCAAAAATTATATCTTCGGGATTGAAATTAGCTTGCTCNGTTAATATTTTATATGCTCTAGANCANATTTCAACCTTGCGTTCATACGTATCNGCTTGACCCTTTTCATCAAATGCCATTACTATCACTGCAGCACCGTATTTTTTAATCAATTTTGCTTGTTCTACAAAAATATCGATTCCTTCTTTCATTGATATAGAATTCACAATTCCCTTACCTTGTATATTTTTTAACCCAGTTTCTAAAACGCTCCACTTAGATGAGTCTAACATAATTGGNACTCTTGCAATATCTGGCTCAGATGCTATCAATCTNAAAAATTTTTCAATTACTATCTCTGAATCAAGCAAACCTTCATCCATATTGATGTCAATAATCTGTGCCCCATTATCAATCTGCTGTCTTGCAACGCTTANTGCTTCATCAAAGTTATCTTCTTTAATCAATCGACGAAATCGAGCTGATCCGGTGACATTTGTTCTTTCACCAACATTAACAAAGTTTGTTTCTGGTCTGATAGTAAAAGGCTCAAGACCGCTTAATTTTGTATAATTATTTACTTTAGGAATTATTCTTGGCTTTATATCTGATACAGTGCTGCAAATAGTCTTTATATGTTGGGGCGTTGTCCCACAGCATCCACCTGCTAAATTTATTAANCCNNTAACTGCAAACTCTTCTATAAATTCNGACATTTCTTGCGGGGTCTCATCATATTCACCAAACTCGTTTGGTAACCCTGCATTAGGATATACAAAAACATATGTATCTGCAATCTTTGATAAATCATTTAACCATGGTCTAATTTCCTTAGCTCCTAGAGCACAATTAAGTCCAACTGCAGTAATATCAGCGTGTCTAATAGAATTCCAAAATGCCTCTACTGTCTGCCCGGAAAGAGTTCTTCCACTAGCATCAGTTATNGTGCCAGATANAAATAAAGGTAAATCTTTATTTTTTTCATCTAATAATTCTCTAACTGCAAATATTGCAGCTTTACAATTAAGAGTATCAAAAACTGTTTCAATTAAAAAAAGATCTACGCCCCCATCTAATAACCCTTTTGCTTGTTCATAATATGCATCTNTTAATTCATCAAATGTAATATTCCTAAAATCTGGGTTATTTACATCAGGACTGAGCGATGCCGTCCTATTAGTTGGGCCTATAGCTCCAGCAACAAATCTTGGCTTATCTTTATATGTTTTAGCNACAGATTTTGCAATTTTGGCAGCCTCAAAATTTATTTCATAACTAAATTTTTCTGTTTGATAATCTTTCTGGGATATTGCATTAGCATTAAAAGTGTTTGTTTCNATGATATCGGCTCCTGAATCAAAATAAGCTTTATGAATTTTAGCAACTATATCCGGTCTAACAATGCATAGAAAATCATTATTACCTTTTAAATCAGTTGTATGATCTTTAAAGCGNTCACCACGAAAATCCTTTTCTGTCAGATTGTACGATTGAAGCATGGTCCCCATAGCACCATCAAAAACCATGATTTTATTTTTTAATATGTTAGTTATNTCATTCATAAATAAAAAACCCCGTTGCTATTCGGGGTTACAAACCTTTTTAGCAACTTTATTTTTTGTCGCGGCAATACGGCACAAAACACGACACGATTATTNTATANGTTNTATATTATAATTATTTAATCATATTTCAAACAAATTATAAAATTTCTTGCTAGGTTTTAGATTATAGGGTACTTTATATCTTAGATGATATATTTTAGAGGATTTAAATAAATATAAAAAAATTTATCAAATCATTTACAAATAATTTTACAAAGTTTTTTAACGTGCAATTGCACGTTCCTTCCTTCTAAAATACTATC
Source organism: Fidelibacterota bacterium (assembly GCA_002701945.1). GTDB lineage: Bacteria > Fidelibacterota > Marinisomatia > Marinisomatales > TCS55. The sequence goes on along the minus strand of NZXJ01000082.1, from coordinate 5,621 downwards.
ATAATAGAGAAAAAAAGATAACCTAGCTGTAAAAGTTAGGCAAATGACGCTATGCGGAAATAATGGAATAAATAAATCTATTGAGGTAGAATATGAAAAAAGAAATATATATAAATGAAAGTATGGGTGAGNCCCGNATTGCAATAATGGAGGATGGTCAATTAGTTGAGGTTTACATTGAAAAACAAGATAAGCATCGGATGGTTGGCAATGTATATAGAGGTGTTGTTGAAAATGTATTNCCTGGAATGCAAGCAGCTTTTGTTGATATTGGGTATGATATAAATGCATTTCTTCCATTCACTGAAATTCAAAACAATGAATATCTNGATGAAGATGATGTAAAAGATAATGATAGAAAGAATAATCGTAATAATGGNTCNATTAAAGTNGATCTTACTACTGGACAAGAAATATATGTTCAAGTGATAAAAGAACCCTTTGCAGGTAAAGGGCCAAGAGTTACAACTGAAATTGCACTACCTGGAAGACTTATAGTATTAGTNCCAAATTCAAAATATGTGGGAATATCAAAAAAAATGTGGGATAAATATGAGAGAAGACGATTAAAAAAAGTTGCAAATAAAATAAAAGAAAAGAATGTTGGGTTAATTATTAGAACCGTAGCCGAAGGAAANTCAGAAGAACAATTAAATAATGATTATAAAACTCTTATTAAAAAATGGAAAAATGTAGAAAAAAAAGTAAAGAGCTCGAAAGCGCCTTCCTTAGTATATGAAGATTTAGAGACGGCATCAAGTGTTATACGTGATTTATTTAGTCCTGATGTAGAAAAAATAGTGATTGATTCCAAAAAATTATTTAGAAAAACTCAAACATATTTAGATGAAGTCTCTCCAAATATGGCCTCAAGATTGGACTACTATAAGCTTAAAACTCCAGTTTTTGAAGGAATGGGNATTGAAGATGAGATAGCCAAATTATTAAGACCTAAAGTATGGTTAAAAAGNGGTGCATATTTAATAATAGANAAAACTGAAGCTATGGTTGTAGTTGATGTAAATAGTGGAAGATATGTTGGTAAAAAAGGTCATGAAGAAAATTCTTTAAAAATAAACCTTGAAGCGGCTAGAGAAGTTGCTAGACAATTAAGACTAAGAGACTTGTCAGGGTTAATTGTGATAGATTTTATTGATATGCGCGAAGATGAAAATCGCAAAAAGATATATTACGAATTAAGGAAAGAATTAAAAAAAGATAGAGCTAAGGTAGCTGTTTCACCCATAAGTGAATTTGGTTTACTTGAAATGACCCGTCAAAGAATTAGGTTAAGTCTTATAGATTCAATGAGCGATGAGTGTCCCACATGTCATGGGGCTGGTAAAATAATTTCTATTGAAACACTTATCACTAGAATTGATCATTGGGTACGTAGATATAAAAGCAAATTCAGAAATCTCAGGCTTCGACTAGATTTACATCCTGAAAATGCNGATTTTTTAATAACAAATAAAAAGAAAGTATTGCGTGGCTTAATGTGGAAAAATTTCGTGCATATATCGATAGAGGCTAATACTTCTATTAAAAGAGATCAATATAGGTTTTTTAATGTAAAAGATGGCAAAGATGTTACAAANAAGGTAGATATTGTTTAGAAATTATGTTAAATGTAACTTCGCGGACTTTTGAGGTAAAAAATGAATGCAATAATTAAAATATCGGGNAANCAATATAAGGNATCCAAAGGCGATGTTCTTAAAATAGACCGTCAAAATTGGAAAGTTGGTGATAAAGTAAAGATTGATGATGTTCTCCTGACTGAAAATAAAGGAAAGGTATCTATAGGAAACCCAAAAGTAGCTGGCGCTGCCATCACAGTAAAAATTTTAGAACATAATAGAGATAAAAAGATATTAATCTATAAAAAGAAGCGCAGAAAAGGATATCAAAGGAAAAATGGTCACAGGCAACATTTTACTTTATTAGAAGTTATTAAGGTAGAAGCAAAATCTTCAGCCAAACCTAAGAAAAAAGAGGAAAAGTAATGGCACATAAAAAAGGAGTTGGTAGTAGTAGAAATGGTCGTGATTCAAATGCAAAAAGNCTAGGCGTTAANGTTGCTGATGGACAATCAATTCTAGCNGGNGGAATTATACTTCGNCAAAGAGGNACNAANACCCACCCTGGNTTAAANGTTAAGCGNGCAGGNGATGATTCATTATTTGCCACTGCAGATGGTATTGTATCTTTTTCTCAAAAGGGTAAAAAAAGNAAAATTGTAANCGTATTATCTTNTAAGTAGTAATTTATAGTTTACTACNAACNCCTCANATTAGTGGGGTTTTTCATATCAATAAACACTTGGCATATCGTAATTTCTCAATATNANAAAATANTAATTTAATGGAGAATCANATGTCTAAAAAAAGAATAGCATTAATTGGTGGAGGCCAAATTGGTGGTAATTTGGCTCTTCTAGCTGCTCAAAAAGAATTAGGTGATATAGTAATTTTTGATATTCCTAAAGCTGAAGGTATGGTTAAAGGAAAGGCTCTAGATTTAATGCAATTACGTCCTCACGATGGATATGACGTGAATATTACTGGGACTTCAAACTGGAAAGATGTAAAAGATGCAGATGTATTTATAATAACTGCTGGAATCCCAAGAAAACCTGGAATGGACAGGGAAGATTTATTGGATATTAATTTAGGAATTATGAAAGATGTTGCTGAGAACATCAAAGAACAGGCCCCAAATTCTTTTGTTATAGTCATATCTAATCCCTTAGATGCTATGGTATATGCTTTTTATAAAACTTCTGGTTTTAAAAGCAATAAAGTGGTAGGAATGGCTGGCGCTCTTGATAGCACTAGATTTAGAACTTTCATTGCAATGGAGACAGGGTTTTCAGTGCAGGATGTCACATGCATGGTTCTTGGGGGGCATGGAGATACGATGGTGCCAATTACTCGTTTAGCTACTATTGGCGGGGTACCTTTAGGAGATTTAATTAGCGAAGAAAAAATAACTAAAATTGAAGAGAGAACACGTTTTGCTGGAGGTGAGATTGTAAAATTATTTGGAAACGGGTCTGCATTTTATGCTCCTGCACAGTCTGCAATTGAAATGGCAGAATCTTATCTTCGCGATAAAAAAAGGGTTATCCCCTGCGCAACATTATGTAATGGTGAATTTGGAATTGATGGATATTTTATCGGCGTTCCTACTGTAATTGGATCCAATGGAGTTGAAAAGATTTTAGAGTTTAAATTAAAAGAGAATGAACAGGAAGCTCTGAATCAAACATTAGAAGTTGTAAAGAAAACGGTATCAGAGACAGGGCTATAGATCACTAGTTATTTTTTCATCTAATAGTACATATCCATCCTTTAATTCTATAGGATAAGATTTAATTTTAATTGCAGGATTTGCAACTGAACATTCTGAATGTGTATCAAACTCCCATAAGTGAAATTTACACTGTATAATATCTTCGGATATATGGCTATCAGCTAAGGAAGCTCCTCGATGAGGGCAACGATTATCCCATGCTATTATTCTCCCTTCTAAATTAAATAATGCTATAGGTTTATTATTAATCATTACTAGCTTGCTACCGTTCCGTGGTATCTCATCAATTTTAGCAATTTTTTTCATGGTCTCTTCTATTTAATCATACTAAGTATTTCAGCAACTAACTTTTCAATACCAGAGGCAGCCTCCTTAATAGATTTTGCTTCCATATAGGCTGGTGTTGAAACTACTTTTTTTTCTTTATCAATAACAATTTCATCAACAGGACACAATACATGCTTAGCGCCCATTGCATCAATATCGGCTGCAGTTTGTTCATCAAAGCCAATAGTTAATTCAGTATCTCCTGCAAGTATATTTGCCATTATAGCGGGTGCAATACAAATCACACCAATAGGTTTTTGATCATTATGAACTTCTCTTGATAACCTTAATACATCAGGGTTTACAGAACATTCCATTCCAGACATAGCATAATCAGATAAATTTTTTGACACTCCAAATCCTCCAGGGAAAATCAATGCATCAAGGTTATCTGATGTAACACCTGCAATATCTTCAATATTGCCCCGTGAAATTCGCGCAGATTCAATTAATACATTCCTTGAATCATCCATTTCTTCACCTGTGGCATGATTAATTACATGTAATTGATCAATATTAGGAGCCATCAACACCATTTCAGCTCCTGCTTTATCAAGCTCAAGCATTGTAATAACTGCTTCATGGATTTCAGACCCATCATTTACCCCGCACCCTGAAAGCACTAATCCAACTTTTGGCATAATAACTCCTTACTCATTTGTTTGTTTTAATATTTCTTACTAACCCATTGTGCTTTGTTCTTTTTACTGCACTTCCTTTAAATATTTTACGGAATGCATTTTCACTAATATTTTCCCAATCTGCATCTTGCCAAGATAATATTTCCTCTTTAGGATAAAATTTCTTTTCATTAGTTATCTGTGAAAATTTTTGATTCCAAGGACAAACTTCCTGACAAATATCACACCCGTAAATCCAATCATGTAATTCTGTATTTTGCCCAAACTCTCCACGATGTTCAATTGTTAAATATGAAATACACTTTTCCGCATAAATTTCATATTCCCCTAAAGCATACGTAGGACAAGCGTCAATGCATGCAGTGCATGATCCACATAAATCATCAATAAATTCATCATCATAATCCAATTCAACATCAAGAAGTAATTCCCCTAAAAATAACCAACTACCATAATCTCTAGTGATTAAGTTGGTGTGTTTTCCCTGCCATCCTATCCCTGCTCTCTGGGCCCAGACTTTTTCCATTATTGGTGACGTGTCCACACATGCAATTCCTTTTATATCAGGGTAATTAGCAGTTATATCATTAAGCAATGTATACAGTTTTGATTTTATTATATCATGATAATCCTCACCCCAAGCATAATTGCTGAATTTGCTATTAGATTTAATTTGATCTTGATCATATCCAGAATAATAATTCACACCAATAGATATAACAGATTTAACTTCTTTAAAATAATTAAAAATATTTCCCCGCTCATCTTTTCTTTTTTCTATCCATGACATTGAGCCATGATGATTATTTTTAATCCACTTCTCTAATCGTACTTTTTCATCTTTTGTAGCTGTTGCTTTCGTTATACCTATTTTTTCAAAACCAATTTCTGTTGCTTTATCCTTAATATATCGTGTTAAAGAATATGTCATGAGTGAATGTATAAATAAATTAAATGATTAAGAAAGAAGGCGTTCAGCCCAAAGAATACCAATAATTGTTTTTACATCCGTAATTGCACCATTCCAAACCAATTCAACAGCTTGATTAATAGATGTTGGCATTAATTCAACAAATTCATCGTGATCAGTATTTTTTTGACTCTGAATTAGTTTTTCAGCAAGAAAAATCCACATTTGTTCATTTGCAAAACCTATAGCTGGATGAATTTTAGCTACAAAAGTTAATTTTCCTGCAGAATAGCCAATTTCCTCTTCAAGCTCTCTTATTGCACATGCTTCAGGAGATTCTTCTTTATCAAGTTTCCCTGCAGGAAGTTCAATCATGATTGATTGTACTGGATAACGATATTGTTTTATTAATGCAAGTTTTCCATCAG
>NZXJ01000081.1 GCA_002701945.1 Fidelibacterota bacterium | reverse complement strand
ACTTTAGCATAACATCCACCTTCAAAATTAAAAATTCCATCATCAGACCAGCCATGCTCATCATCTCCAATAAGAGAACGATCAGGGTCTGTTGATAGTGTTGTCTTTCCTGTACCGCTTAGACCAAAGAATATTGCGGAATTATCTCCATTTTTATCAGTATTAGCAGAACAATGCATAGAAAGGACTCCTTGCTGAGGAAGCAGATAGTGCAATACTGAAAAAATACCTTTTTTCATTTCACCACCGTACTCAGTACCACCAATGATTGCAATACGACGGCCAATATGGAATAAAACAAATGTTTTCGAATTCAATCCATGATGTTGAAAATTTTCATTTTGAATATCTGATGCATTAATAATGGTAAAATCTGGTTCAAATTTTTCTAGTTCAGCACTATTGGGTCTTATAAACATATTATGTGCAAAATGTGCTTGCCATGCCTTTTTTGCAATAATTCTTACATTTAAACGATAAGTTTTATCTGCACCTGCAAATCCATCAAAAATATATGAATTACTTACTCCATTATTATAATAATCAATTACTTTTGTGTATAAATCATCAAAGATTTTTTCATCTACTTTTTTATTTACTGATCCCCACCAAATCTTATCTCTCGAGCTAGGTTCATCCACAAAGTATTTATCATCAGGCGATCGGCCTGTATAAATTCCTGTGTCCACCATTGCAGCTCCTCTTAAACCTACAAGCCCTTCCTTGTTTTGAACAATATGATGTACTAAATCCTTTACAGGTAAGTTTCTATAAAAATTATCCAGTTGTTTTATACCTAAATTTTGCATGCTAAAAATTACCCATGAGGATGTGCTTGAGTGTAATCTTTTTTTAATTTTTCTATCGATACATGCGTATAAATTTGAGTTGAGCTTAAACTACTATGTCCAAGAAGATCTTTCACTGCCCTAATATCAGCTCCATTATCTAATAAATGAGTAGCGAAGGTATGTCTAAGTAAGTGTGGACCAATTCTCTTACCATCAGCTACTATTTTAATATAATTGTTCATTCTTCTTTGTATAGTTCGTTTTGATATTCGTTTCTCACTGCTATTAACGAATAAAGGTTTATTTGCAAATGCAGGTTTCAAGGAAATATTCCGAATTTTTAAATAATTTTTAATCGCACTTTCAGCAGTTCTACCATATGGAATCATACGTTCTTTATTTCCTTTACCAATAACACGAATAAGTTTTTTATTAATTTCAAAATCGCCAATATTCATATTCACTAGCTCGCTTAAACGCATGCCAGTACTGTAAAACAACTCTAATACGGCCCTGTCTCTTATACCAATATGGGTATCCAATGATGGAGTCTTCATAAGTGTATCAATTAGGTTTTTATCAACAAAATTTGGCAACTTTTTTGGTACTTTGGGACTATTAATATGTATTGATATATTTTCTTGAATTAATTCAGTTTTTACTAAATATTTAAAATAAGATTTGATTGTTGCCAAACGACGAGCAACTGTCTTACTGGAATAACCATTATCATATTCTTCTGCTAAAAATTTTCTTATGTCATTTCTATTAATTTTTTTCAATTTCTTTCTACTTAATATATTATTCAAAAAATAATTAAAACGATTTAAATCATTTTTATATGCTTTTATAGTATGTAATGAAAAATTACGTTCTTTTTCTAGTGTAAGCATAAAAGANTCTATAGAATCANTTAAAAGGTCAGCCATATTTTTCAGTTAAAAAGTTGATTGCATCTATAAAATCATCAGGAAGTGGCGCATTAAATTTGATATTTTCATTAGTTTTTGGATGTATNAATTCGATACTTTTGGCATGTAATGCATGACGATTAAATATATGTAAAATATTTNTTAATTCCTTTGAAACTTCAGGNAAAAATCCTTTAACTCTATTTTCACCACCACCATACTTATTATCNGATACTATAGGGTGCCCCATAAAAGAAGAATGTACTCGAATTTGATGAGTTCGACCTGTTTTTGGCATAAACTCTACCTTTGATATATATCTCCAAGAATTCTTTATTTTATAACTAGTAAAAGCACTGCGTCCCATGTTATCAATTGTAAAAGCTGTAGGATCANTTCTTTTTCTTTTTATTGGCTTATCAATATTTCCTGTTTTTAAATCCCATAAACCCCANGTTAGGCTTATATATTTTTTACAAACTTTTCTTTTTTCAAATTGCTGAGCAATATGTGTATGAGCAAAGTTTGTTTTTGCTATAATCATAATACCAGAGGTATCTTTATCTAAGCGGTGTACAATACCTAACCTTAATGGACCATTAANATCTGATAATGATTTAGTATAGTACATTAAACCATTTAACAAAGTATTATCATTGATCCCATTACCTGGGTGCACAACTAAACCAGGTTGTTTATCAATAATTAATATTTGTTCATCTTCATAAATTATNTTGAGCGGAATTTCTTGTGGCAGATGAATATTTTTTGATTCATTATTTTCCTCATAATAAATCACTATAGATTCATCTCCATTTAACTTATAACTAGATTTTTCATTCTCACCATTAATTGTGACTTTTCCATCATTAATTAAGCCCTGAATCTTNGATCGAGAAAGATAATCTATATTCTCTGATAGGTATTTGTCCAATCGCATATTTATGCTATTTGGGACATCCAATGTTAATACTTTACTCAGTATTGATTAAAGGTTTGNTATTAGATTGATGTTTAATTGAAANATATATATATANAAACATACCAACTGTTACNGAAGAATCTGCTATGTTAAAAACATACCAATGGTAACCACCTATCATAAAATCAAAAAAATCTACTACTGTACCAAATAAAACTCTATCAATGAGATTTCCAATTGCNCCTGCAAGGATACATAATAATGATATGCGGAGGATAATATTGCTGTTTCTTTCCTGCCAATAATACCATCCTAAAAANATCGTCAATGAAATAGAAACAAGATTAAATAAGAAACTTCCTCCTGGGAAGTCCAATCCAAAAGCCATTCCATCATTTGTAATATATGTAAGATGAAAAAAATTATTGATGATTGGTATACTTTCACCAATAGACATGTTATTGCGAACAACTGCNTTTGTTAGCTGATCAACCGCTACAATAACAGCATTCACTATTAATAGCTTCAATTTAACCCGAGTTTATCTTTTTCTTTACAATTAACACATTTAGTAGCATTNGGAACTTCCATCATTCTTTCTTCTGCAATTAAATTATTGCAAATATTACACACTCCAAATGTTCCATCATCAATACGTTCAAGTGCAATTTCAAGGTTTTTATAATAATCGCTNTCTCGACTCATTAAGTTGTAATTTTTTTCTTGTTCAAATGAATCTGTACCTGCGTCAGCCATGTGCACACTATATACAGATTCTTGAGACAAATTTCCACTTGCATTAGAATTATCAAGGATTCCATCATGTAAATCATCCATATCAGTTGCTATTTCGTCCATTCTTTTTTCTATAGANTTTTTAAAAACTTTTAGTTTTGATTTAGAATACTTTTTTGCCATATAATACCTTATTTATTATTTATGTACGACTAATACCAATCTTCAAATGAATACCTTTTATTTCGAAAGAATCTTCATATTCCCCCGATTGAAATTCATCTATCATATTTGTTGTCAATGTTTCATTCATAAAATAATTTTCATATNTTTTTATCGCTTCTCCAATTTCTCCATCAAAAGAACCATAAATTATAATACGATCTTCAACCGCGAAATTAGCATTTTTCCTCATAATTTGCACGTGGCGAATTACATCCCTTGCAATTCCTTCTTGTATTAATTTTTCTGATAATTTAGTAGTTAAACCAACCGTAACATTTCCATCAGACTCCGAAGTATATCCTTTATTTGATTTTTTATTAATTAAAAAAGCATCCCTTTTAAGTATGATGTTTTTAGAGGAAATTGAAATCTTTACCTCTCCATTTTGATTAAGTTCAGAAATAATTTTATCTGAATCCATTTCTAATATTCCATCTTTTATTTTTGGTAAGTCCTTTCCATGGTCTTGACCAATAAACGGAAGGTTTGGCTTTATTTCATATGCTATTAGGTCTTCAGTAGATTTAACCAAATTTATTTTTTTAACATTTAATTCTTCAAGTATGATATTTTGATTCTCGATCACAAAACTTTCTAACGTATTATCATCCAAATGAAAACATAGTTCTTCAAGTGGTTGTCTTATTTTTAGCTCAGCTTTATTTCTTGCTGAACGACCCAATTCCACTATTTTTCTAATGGTATCTACCTGCTCTATCATTTTATGATCAATATTTTTATCATTAATTACTGGATAATCACATAAATGAATACTTTCTGGCAAAGTATCATCAATGTTACAAACTAAATTCTGATATATTTTTTCAGATATGAATGGCAGTATTGGTGCAATAACTTTCACGCTCATTAATAAAACCTCATATAAAGTTTGATAAGCAGCTTTCTTATCCGAATCATTTTCAGATTTCCAGAATCTTCTTCTATTACGTCTTATATACCAATTTGATAGATCATCTAAAAATTTTTCATATTTTGGAATAAATTTATCTACTCGATAATTATCAAATGCATTAACAGCTTCTTTTACAAGTAAATTTGATTTTTCTAATATCCATTTATCAAGCAGGGTTAAGTCACTACTTTTAATTTTTGTGTCTTTAGGAGAAAATTTATCCACNGCNGCATANGTAGCAAAAAATGAATATACATTCCAAAGAGTNAGNAGTTTTCTACGTACCTCATTAGCTGGACCATACCCAAAGAGTAAATTATTTTCAATATTTTGATTCGCATACATCCATCGCATAACATCCACACCAATATCTTCTGCAGCATCNTCAAACCATATTGCATTACCCCATGACTTNTGCATATCTCTTCCAGTTTCATCTTTAACTAATGCATGTCCTAATAANGTTTTGAAAGGTGCTTTATCTTCCATAACAGTGGATAATGCAAGTAAGGAATAAAACCAATTTCTAAATTGGCCAGGAAAACTCTCTACAACAAAATCTCCAGGAAACCATTTTTCCCAATAAGATTTATCATCATTATAATTAAGAGTAGAATACGGAACAATACCTGCATCAAGCCAAGGATTACCAACATCCAAAATCCTCTTACCTATTAATCCTGAATCCGGATGTTTGATCTTTACTTTATCAATCCAAGGCCTGTGAGGACTTTGTCCTTCAAATTCATCCCAACCTTCAATAGCAAGATTTTTGAGTTCCTCTTTTGAGCCAACTACAATAAAAGTACCATCTTCAAATTCCCATATAGGTAAAGCCAAGCCCCAGAACCTTTTCTTTGAGATCATCCAGTCTCCCATATTATCAAGCCACTCATGTTCTCGCTCTTTTCCCCAATCAGGTATCCAGTTTATTTGATCTACAACTTTTTTGATTCTATTCCGCCAATCCATATTTATGTACCATTCATCAACCATACGAAATACTAATTCATCACCTGATCGCCAACAATGTGGGTAGACATGTGGATATTGTTCTGAATAGAGTAGAAACCCTCTTTCTTTTAGATCGTCTACAATTTTTCTAATCGTTTCTTTTTCAGTGGCAACTAAGCCTGCCAGTGATCCAAATTTATCCATAAACTTTGCTTCACTATCTAATGGGGCAATATTTATAAATCCTAATTTCTTTCCAATTTTATAATCAATGTCTCCGCAACCTGGAGCCATATGAACAATCCCAGTTCCTTCACCAGCAACAACAATATCCTTTCCTATACTATCTTTACCTGCATCAATAACCTGGTGTGTATTAACTCCATTTATTTTTTTTGATTTTAACGTATCATTTGTAAATGGATAACCACCATATTCATTCTGGGCTTCAAGATCATCAAATGGACCAGAATATTTCAAACCAACAAGCTCTGATCCTTTTATGGTGCCTTCTATTTTGTAGCCTCCACGTTCCTTAAAAATTTGAGAAATAGTCTTAAGCTTTGGAACGCCTTCAATCCATTGCTTTTTATCTGAAAACTGCTTTTCTAATCGTTGAAACTCAAGATTTTCTTTGGCAAAATAGTATAATGAGCCATCCGATGCGCGTAGCTTTACATACTCAAGATTTACATTTACTGCAGCCATAACATTAGATGTAAGAGTCCAAGGAGTAGTCGTCCACACTAATAAAAACTCATTTTTTCTATCTAAGATAGGGAATCGAACAAATACTGATTCATGANCAACAAGTTTTCTACCTTCGATAATTTCCATTTGAGAATAGGATGTNCCTGATTTACCGGACCATGGGACCACATCCATTCCTCTATATATTTTTTCATCTTCAAACAACTTTTTGAGCATAGACCAAATTGTATAATTGTTTTCATCTGACATTGTGTANTAAGAATCATCCCANTCCATCCAATATCCTAAACGTTTTGATTGTTCTGTTTGAATAGCAGAATATTTTCTTACNCTATCTTTGCAAAGATTAACAAACTTTTCTATACCATANTCNTCAACATCTCTTTTGGATTTAAACCCTAATTCTTTTTCAACTTCAACTTCAACCCAAAGTCCTTGGCAATCAAATCCATTTTGATATCGTAAATCAAAGCCTTGCATTGCCTTGTAGCGGTTCATCATATCTTTAATTGTTCTTCCCCAGGCATGATGNACTCCCATNGGGTTATTTGCNGTGATTGGTCCATCGATAAAACTCCAAGGTGGTTTACCCTTGTTTTGAGCTACTCTTTTATTAAAAATATCATTCTTTTCCCAGAAGTCAAGAATGGAATGCTCTAACTTTACAAAATCAACCTGTGGCTCAACCTTTTTAATCATTGNTATATAATCAATTATTTAAAATATAATAGGTTGGGAATTTATAAGCGTTCCTATTCGGTAGCAATTAGTTAGAGGAACAAAAATAAATATATTTTATTTACTGAAAACTAATTATCAATTTCAAGAGCGTAAAATCTTGANACATCTTCTCTCTTAACAAGTAACAGAACCGTATTTTGCCTACTNCTTGTACGTATTAAATCTTTAAAATCATTTGAATCACGAACATTATTTGTTCCAACTCTTATTATTATATCACCTTCACGAATGCCAGATCTAAATGCCTCACTATTCTTATCCATCTCTGTAACCACCACGCCATCATCATCAGGTGATAAATTATAGTGTTTACGTAATGAATTATTAAGATCTTGAACCGTTATACCTAATGTGCTCGATTTCTCTGTTTCCATAAATGCCATCTGTGGCTCATTTGGTAATTCTCCTAATTTTACATAGATAGATTTTCTTCTTCCATCTCGAATAATATCGACTTTATATCGTTTGCCTGGNTCAGAAGATGAAACAACATTTTTTAGATGGCTTGAATTATTTATTGATACATCATTGAACTCTAATATTACATCACCTGTTATTAATCCTGCGTTATCTGCAGGGCTTGAGTTAGCTACGTTACTTATTAATGCGCCATCCCGAGTGTCTAAGCCAAGAGCTTTTGCATATGAATCATCTATTTCTTGAATAGCAACACCAAGCCACCCTCTAACAACATAACCTTTATCAATTAGATCATTCATTACTTTATTTACCATATTCACAGGAATAGCAAAGCCAACACCTCGATTGGATCGTTCATANCCTCCAGTGGCAATTGCAGTATTTATTCCNATTAATTTTCCATTTAAATCCACTAATGCTCCGCCACTATTTCCCGGGTTAATTGCAGCATCAATTTGTATAAAATCTTCATAGTTCTCTCNAGATATAATATCACTNCGACCCATAGCGCTNATAATACCAGCAGTAACTGTATGGCTAAGGTTATCACTGAAAGGNCTACCAATTGCTATGACCCATTCTCCAACACGTAATTTTTCTGAATCACCAATATCAACTTGTGACAAATTATCTGCTTCAATTTGTAATACAGCTAAATCCGATTTAGGATCAGAACCAACAACCGTAGCTTCAAAAATTCTTTTATCCATTAATTTAACAGATATTTTGTCCATGTCTTCAACTACATGGTTATTTGTAACTATATATCCTTTAGCTGCATCAATAATCACTCCAGATCCAAGAGCTCTTGTCCTGTATTCTTGTTCNTGACTAGGGTTTCTATCCCAACCAAAAAATTGATTAAATGGNTACTGATTNAATCTGTCCATTTTTATTATCTTATCNGTGGATATTGTTACTACTGCAGGATTTACTTTTTCAGCAACATCTGCAAAAGTCTTACTNAATTGTTGCACAATTGATTTTTGTGAAAAACCAATTGATATAATTATTGAAAATATAATTATCAAATTTTTTCTCATTATCTAATCTCCATATATAATATTATTTAATAATTACAATGATATTAAAACAAAAAAGTTTCAAATAAAAAACGGCCTTTTTCAAGGCCGTTATAAAATTAACTAATTAAATACAAATCCTTACTTTAAGAGCACCATTTTTTTAGTACTATGAAAACTAGGTGATATAAGGCTATATATGTACACACCAGTACTTACTGATTCACCACGATTGTTTAATCCATCCCATACGATGCGATGATACCCTGCTTGAATCTCACCATTAACTAATCGACGAACTTCTTGACCCATTAAATTATATACTACTAACTCTACNGTGCTTATATCTGGAATATCAAACTGTATCTCTGTTNCTGGATTAAATGGATTTGGAAAGTTTTGGTATAATGCATATTTCATTGGAATTAATTCTAAAGCAACACTNCCATCACCCTTGGCATTAACAGGAATGCTCTCACCATTTTGATCAATCAATTGTATATCATTAATACCTACTTTTACGCGATCACCNCTACCTGTATTCATTGTAACAGGAATTGTAATAAAACCATCTGAACTAAATGGTAACAAACCTCCATCCAAGTTCACAGCCAATACTCTNGTTGTNCCNTCTTCCAGTGTATGTGAATTAATCATAACACCTTCTTGTAATTCATGCAACATAGCACTACCAAACATTACGTCTGACATATCTGCTGTTAAATCAAATTGAACCCCTCGGATAAAACCATCATACTCTAAATCTAATAATAAAGAAGTTCCTCCTCCATTACGCATCGACATCTCTGCAATAGACTCTGCAGAACTTGGCAACTTACGAGCTGATG
>NZXJ01000045.1 GCA_002701945.1 Fidelibacterota bacterium | reverse complement strand
TAATGAGTAGTAACTTTGAAATTATGAATGGAATACTAAAAATAATATCTAGTCGCTTAAGAGAGGCTCAAGCGAAACTTTAATTACCATCAAGGATGCTATCGACAGCATCTTTTTTCTTTTTATCAATAGTTTCTTCAATTGATTCTTTACTATCATTAATTATCTCCTTTGCCTTTTTACCGACTTCATTCAATTGATTAGGGTCAAATTCTTTACCAGTATATACAAGATATGCAATATATATAATAAAGATTGCAATAATAACCATGCTGAGTTTTAGTAGTTTTTTAACAAAACTAAATAGGACAATAAATGCAAGAACTAGTGCTATTGCTAAATGAACTGGGTTTAGAGCAAAATATTCAATTATCTTTTCCATCGAGAGCCTGGAGTTTCTTACGGTTTATTAAACCAGTTTTATCTTCAAAATATTTAATTAATTCCATTATTCTTGGATCATCAGGCATGTCCTGTGTCATTGAAATTGTTGAAATCAAGTGATCTTCAATTTTCTTATATCTGCTAAGTTTTAATTCAATTAAACCTACATAATAACCTTCCCTTCCAGCTTGACTAATAAGAATGTCATTTACAAATACAGGTTCTTTGGGTACAGTTTGACTATGAGCACCTATGATAACATCAACGCCTTTTAGAGATTTGGCTAAGACCTGATCCTGTTCAAATCCTTGATGGCTAAGTAAAATAATTATATCCGTACGTGGTCTAATTTTTTTAACGATATCATTAACAGTGGAAGTAGGATCTGTTAAAATAATAGAATCCTTAATATTCTTAGGGTAATACTTCAAGGCATTATTGCCCATTATGCCAATGAGACCTATGCTTAGTCCACCACGTTTTACTATCTTATATTTTCGTAAAGATGGTATAGATGGTGATTCCAGATTTGATAGAATAATTGTTGAATTAAGCCTAGGGAGTACATTATTCAGAAATTTTTGATCACGAGTTATTTCCTGATCGCCCAACAAAATTCCATCATATGGAATTGTTGCATAGGCTTCACATACTAAACTATCCTTGAGTAGTTTTTTTGACATTGTAAAAAAATCACCTGCATCTAAAATAACTGTTCTAGGATTTGAATTAATAAAGTCTTCAATATATATAGATCGCTTTTCAATAGACCCTAATGGATTATCTGGGCAATAACAATTTTCAAGAGCTCCATTTGTATTATTTGTATGAATAATAAACAAACTGGCTTGACTATACAGATTAGCTGTAAGTATAATTAAAAATAAATATATAAATCGTACTAGCATGATAAACATAAATTGACTTTAATGAGTATAGAATTCAAGTTAATTTTCAAAATAAAGTTGAATATATATCACGAATAATTGTATGCGAAATTTACTATTAATAATACTTTTTATTTCAAACCTAGGAATATCGCAGGATATATATCCAGCTGATACATTAATAAGTTCTCAAAATTCAAATTTTCTTGAAAAAGCTACTATCTTACCTATTTCAGCATGGCAACGCTTGTCATACAATTCAAATTTATTATCCTGCCAATTTTATCCAAGCTGTAGTAACTATGGCGCTATTGCCATCAGTCAACGTGGAATATTTGTTGGTTCGGCTATAGCAGCTGATAGAATTGTACGGTGCAATCCCTTTGCTTTAGATTATCATTATGATTTAAACGGTAAGTTTCATTATCCTGATTACCGCTTGATCGATCCACTTCACATAATTGACTCAAAAAATAATTCAAATAAATCTCCCCTAATTGCAGCTGGGCTATCTACTATATTACCTGGATCGGGAAGAATGTATGCAGGTCGGTTTCGAGATGGATTAGTGGGCTTATGGATGATAGTAATTTCTAGTACAGCAGCATATAGCTCTTTCCAAGAAAATAAAAACAATAAAGGAAATTTTTTTAGTATTATAACTTTATTGTTTTACACTGGGGAAATTTATGGTGCATATAGAACTGCAAAATATTATCAAGTTTCTAATAATAAATAAAATTTAAGTTGAAAAATTTGAGCCGGGTATGGGANTCGAACCCACCTACTACTGATTACGAATCAGTCGCTTGAACCAACTCAGCTAACCCGGCAATNTNTTTTTATTCTANTTCAATTAATTCNANATTAAAAATTAATGTTGAATTNGGAGGAATNACGCCCATATCTTGNTCNCCATANCCTAAATNAGGTGGAATAATTAATTTTCTTTGNCCTCCAACTTTCATTCCAATTATTCCTTGATCCCATCCTTCAATTACTTGTCCTGCACCTAATGTAAATCGGAATGGTTCTCTTCCAATTTGTTTAGAACTATCAAATACCTTCCCTTTTTCCAGCTTACCTGTATAATGCACAGTTGCAATACTATATTTTTCTGCAACAACGCCCTCTCCTATTAATTTATCTTCTATGATTAATCCATTTTCCATAATTATTTCCTTATTATTACATCCAATTAATATTAATAATACTAATAAATGTGTTGTTAAAATTGATTTAGACATAATCATTTGCACAATTATATTGATATTAAATCAAATTTTATAATGATTTCATTCTCAATGTTAAAATTTGTTAAACTCCTAACGTCAGGATAAATTGCGGTTGTATGAAAAAAACTGATTCACTATTCAACAAGAATCTTCCACCTCTTGCAGAGCGTGTTAGGCCAAAGACAATAGATAATTTCATTGGGCAAGATCATCTGATTGGACCAAATAAAATTATCAATCAAATGCTTTCTAAAAGAAAATATTANTCAATAATACTTTGGGGACCACCTGGCTCTGGGAAAACTACTCTCGCTCGTATTATTGCAAAATCCACAGAATCAATAATGTATGAAATATCTGCAGTTTCAAGTGGTGTAAAAGATATTCGTAATATTATTGATAAAGCTTCTATAAATAATGATAATGGAATTAATAGCATAATGTTTATCGATGAAATACATCGTTTTAGCAAATCCCAGCAAGATGCTTTACTTCATGCCGTTGAGGNAGGAATCATAGTTTTAATTGGCGCAACTACAGAGAATCCATCTTTTGAAATTATTAATCCCCTTCTATCACGCTGTAAAACATTAAAATTAAAACCATTAAATGATGATGATTTACATACAATTCTAAATCAAACCATAAAGTCTGATATATTATTATCACAAAAAAATATCATCATAGACAAATCAAATAAAAAAAAGCTTATTCATTATTGTAGCGGAGATGCAAGAAAGATGTTAAATGCTTTTGAAATTGCTTTAGATATGTGTGACGAAAATAATTTGATTTCAGATCAGATTATAAATGAAGTTTTACAATCAAGGACTCTATTATATGATAAGAATAGCGATTATCATTATGATACTATTAGTGCATTTATTAAATCTGTTCGAGGAAGTGACCCAGACGCAGCAGTTTATTGGATGGCAGTTATGTTAGAAGGAGGAGAAAAACCTGAATTTATTTTAAGACGATTAATCGTTTTAGCTTCGGAAGATATAGGGAATGCTGACCCTCGCGCATTGCAAGTAGCTGTTACAGGATTTCAAGCAACAAAAATTATTGGCATGCCTGAATCTGCAATTATTCTTTCACAAATAACTACATACCTTGCAAGTGCTCCTAAATCAAATGCATCATATGTNGCAATAAATCAAGCTCAAGAAAAAGTAAAAAAAGATGGAACTCCAGATGTNCCATTACATTTACGTAATGCAACAACAAATCTTATGAAAAAAGATAATTACGGAAAAGATTACCAATACCCGCATAATTTCAATGATAAATTTGTAAAAGAAAATTATTTCCCATCTGGAGTAGAATATACTTTTTATGAACCAACAAATTCAGGTTATGAAAATTTTATTCGTGAACGCTTAATAAAAAATTGGCCTGAAAGATATAATTCATAATGTATTTATATCGTTTANTAGTATTAATACCATTTTCATTACTAGCTGATGAAAAACTTAGGTTAAAAAGAGCGGATATTTTGGAAAATGTCACTGTTAATGGTCANCCAGTTCAATATCTGAATGGAAATGTTATTTTTGAAAAGGGNTCAATGATCATTAACTGTGACAAAGCTTTCAATATTGAAAAAACAGGACAAAGCTCCATGATAGGTAATGTGAAAGTCGTGGATGATAATAGATNTTTAGTTTGTGATTCATTACATTTTGATTCNCCAAATAATATTTTATANGGGTTTAGCAATACTCGTATTTGGGATGATGATTACGAATTGAAATCAGATACAATTACATATTATTCAAATGCTGATAGCGGGATTACTCATGGGNACTCCGAATTAAAGCAAAATAACCAGACTATTACTTCTCATTCAATTTTTTATGCTAAACAGAAAGAAGAGGATGCAGTTTCGTACACCGCAACAGGTAATGTTTTGATTATTGAAGGAGAACGAAAAGTAACCTGCGGTAAAGCAATTTATAAGCGAAAAGATCAAACTACATTATTAACTCTAAACCCTCAGGTNACAGAAAATAAGCAAACCATTTCTGGGGAGAAGATAGTTTTATTATATAAAGAAGATTTAATAGATAATATTTATATACCATCAAAAGCAAAGGTAAAAACATATGTGCAAGGAATTAAAAAAAGAGAGACATNAGAATCAGATTTTGCAAACGATTTAGCTGGTAATACCTTAAAAGGTTTCTTTGTTGGCGGNAAGCTAGACTCATTGCAAGTAGAAGGGATGGCAACAACGCTTTACCATGTTTTTGAGGATTCTATATATCAAGGAAAAAATATTGCTTCTGGTGATACAATTGTTATGCAATTTATTGAAGAGAACATTGACAAAATTATTGTATCTGGAGGATCTAGAGGAGAATACACCCCAGACACATCAGCATCNAGCATTGAAGGNCCCATTATATATTCATCAGAAATAATAAAATATAATGTAAANCAAGAAGAAACAGATTTACATGGTGATGCAAAAATAAACTATACAAATATGAATTTAGATGCTGGATATNTCAATGTTAATTGGGTAACAAATATTTTAGAAGCAAAAACTAAAAGCAATATGGATTCAAGCTTTAAGGAAATAAGCCCAACTATAATCGAAGATGGTCGTGATCCTATGACTGGCAAGGAAATGATATATAATCTTTCATCAAAAAAAGGGAGTGTATCAAAAGGACGAACATTTGCTGAAGATGGTTTTTATACCGGCAGTCAAATAAGAAACCAAGATAAAAAAACTATTTTTATTGATAATAGTACTTATACAACTTGCGATCTTGATGAACCACATTTTCATTTTGCTAGTGATAAAATGAAAATGATAAACGATGATAAAGTGATAGCAAAACCTATCACTTTTTACATAAATAATATTCCAATTATGGGATTACCCTTTGGTATTTTCCCACATAAAGCAGGGAAAAGACAATCAGGATGGATTATGCCAGGCTATGGTGAAAGCAGTTATCGCGGTCAATTTGTTGATGGCTTGGGTTACTACTGGGCACCAAATGAGTTTTGGGATTCAAAATTGACTACTAGTTTAGCTGATAGACAAGGATTAACTATTAGATTAACAAATAATTATAGAAAAAGGTATGCATATTCAGGGGGTATACATTTAGAAACAAAACAGCATTTTTCCTCTTCTGTATCTGCTCAAGATCGAGACTTATTAAAGTTNGCTGATAATGTAAAGAGTGATTATGTATTGAGATGGAATCACAACCAAATTATGCGTAATAATCAAACATTTCGTGTTAATGGCCAATATTATAGTAGTGGTGATTATAATAAACGAACTGGTATTGATATTGAACGCAGGCTCAATCAACAAGCTATTTCAAATGCTACNTATAGTAAAAGATGGAAAAAAACTAATAATTCCATAAGTATAAATTTGTCTTCAAAAAAAGATTTAATGGTAGATAATAAAATTGACNCCAATGATTTATACTACCAAATCCCTACTACATTAGGGAGCCAGCTTACTACTACAACNAATACGTTACCAAAAATTTCATTTCGTCATGGTCAAAGTAAGCTNTTTGATACTAATGCCATCGATAAAAAATGGTATCATAATATTTCTTGGAATTATTCAGCAAATCTTAATAATAAAGTACAAAATTATTATCAATCAGTAGAAAATATGATAAATGATACTACATTAGAATATATATGGGATGATTCTATAAGAACAAAAACTACATCATTAATGTCACATAATATGTCTATAAATGCTCCGCAAAAATTATTTAAGTATATTTCTATAAATCCTAGTNTTCAATTCAAATCTGATTGGGTTGATCGGACCTATGCCCTATCAGATAGTTCTAATAGTAATGTGCAATCAATTGAACAATATGGCTTTGCAGCTAGAACTATTTTCTCTTCATTTAATCTAAATATGAATACAAAAGTATATGGTATGTTCCCAATTAAAATAGGGAAAATACATTCAATACGTCATGTTGCTTCACCTTCGATAGGCTATTCATACGCACCAGATTACACAAAAGAATTATTTGGGAAAAACTTAGGTTATTTTCAAGAATACACCGANAANAATGGAGAGACTGCNTTCTTTGATCGTTTTTCTGGAACTCCCGCAGGGTCAACCCCAAGACAGGAAAGGCAGGCCATGACATTTTCTTTAAATAATATNTTTCAAGCAAAAACAATAGATGAAGGTAAAGAAAAAAAGGTGGAGTTATTTTCATGGCGAATGAATACAAGTTATAATTTTGCAAATGATAAATTTCCTTTGGCAAATCTATCATCGTCAATTCGGGCAAAATTTGCAAAAAAGATGAATCTTGATTTAAGTCTATCACATGACTTCTATAAGTTTAATAATGAAACTGGTCAGAGAATAAACTCTNTAAATGTTAATGANAATGGAATCCCTTCACCNCGCCTAATTAATGCGCGGATATCGACAGGGTTTCGTTTTGAAGGAAACAGAATTGGAATAACATCAGAAAAAATTACTCAAGAAGATAGNACCNCAAATTCCGATAATCTTGATGAACCAAATTTTGGAAATCGATCATTTGCTAATAATAGGAAATTATCAACTGGAAAACTATGGTCAACATCTTTAAGCTTCAGCTATAGTATGAATAAAGCTAATCCTATTAATGCAAATGAAACATTTTGGATGTCATCAAATACCTCATTACANCTAACCCGTAAATGGAGAATGCAATATAATGCACGTTATAATTTATTAGATAAAGATNTAGTAAATCATAATTTCTCAATTTATCGTGATTTACATTGTTGGGAAATGTCAATTAACTGGACACCAAATGGATATGGATCAGGTTTTTACTTGAAAATAAATGTTAAATCACCAACNTTGCGTGATTTAAAATTAGANCAACGTGGAGGAATTTTTACTAGAAGGGCTAATTTCTAGTTTTATTTTCGTTATAATCAAATGAAAATTTCAATAGATTAAATATATAAAAATGAAGTTTCGTTCTATAAAAGGCACTTATGATGTTTTACCAGATGTTTCCAATAAATGGAAAAGCATAGAATCATATATTCATAAGAACCTTAATCGCGCTGGTTATAATGAAATTCGAACGCCTATTTTTGAAAATACAGAATTNTTTAAACGAAGCGTTGGGTNAGATAGCGATGTTGTTTCAAAGGAAATGTATAGCTGGATTGATCAAGGTGGAACAGATCTTACTTTAAAGCCAGAATATACAGCTTCTGTTGTTCGTTCATATATTCAAAATAATCTTGGTGCTANCCTACCTGTAAGCAAGCTCTATTATATTGGTGATTTATTCCGCAGAGAGCGTCCTCAAAAAGGTCGTTATAGACAATTTCGACAATTTGGTATTGAAGCAATAGGGTCTAAATATCCTGAGCAAGATTCAGAGGTTATATCAATTGCGTACAATCTTATAACAGGGCTTGGTATTAATGATATTACTTTAAAGCTAAATAGTATCGGTTCATCAGAAACGAGAAAGAATTACAAACANGCTTTGCTAAAGTTTTTAAAACCAAAGTATGATCAATTATCAGAAACNAGTAGAAACAGATTTGATTCAAATCCTTTACGAATTCTTGATACAAAAAATAAATCTGAAATAGAATTACTAAAAAAGGCGCCGAAAATCACTGAATATTTATCAAAAGAAGATGATTTGCATTTCACTGAGGTAAAAACTTATTTAAATGATCTTAGTATACCTTTCACATTAGATACAAATCTTGTTCGAGGGCTCGATTATTATACACGCACAACATTTGAAATAGCTTCTAATACTCTTGGCGCTCAAGATGCTATATGTGGNGGTGGAAGATATGATAAACTTGTTGGATCGCTTGGAGGAAAACCGTCACCAGCTGTTGGGTTTGCAGCGGGATTAGAAAGATTATTATTAGCGATGGGTGATAAAAATGAACTGGCTAATAAAGAAATAAAAAAAATATATTTGATCGGTTTAGGAGATAAAGCTCGTTCTACAATGATGAAAATNTTGAATAACATTAGAAGTTCTGGGTATTATGTTGAGTTTGACTCGTTAAGGCGAAGCCTTAAAGCTCAGTTAAGAGAGTCTAATAAACTTGGTGCATCTATCACAATAATTATTGGTGAACAAGAGATGGAAGAACATTGCGCTCAAATCAAAGATCTTACAAGTGGGAATCAAGAATCTGTTCCATTTGATTCAATTATTTCATACATAGAAGACTTAAAATAAAAGATCTCTTTTTTTAACTAAAAAAATAATTTGATGAAAAATTACTTGCATAAATTATGAAAAACGTAAATTCGACGTCATTATGAGTCAAAAATCTGTAATAATAGTTGAATCTCCTTCCAAGGCAAAGACTATTTCAAAATATTTAGATGATCAATATGAGGTTGTTGCTTGTGTTGGTCATGTAAAAGATTTGCCTCGCGGGTCATTGGGTGTAGATGTTGATAACAAGTTTCAAATGGAATTAGTTGTTTTAGATGATAAAAAAGATTTTTTTAAACAACTAGCCTCCAAAGCAAAATCTGCACCTGAAATTATTTTAGCAACAGACCCAGATCGGGAAGGTGAGGCGATTGCTTCTCATATTGCATCAGAGGTCCCTGATTCAAAGATATCTCGTGTTCAATTTACAGAAATTACCAATTTTGGTGTAAAGAACGGGATGGAACATAAGGTTAATATTGATGAAAATCTTGTAGAAGCACAGCGTACACGGCGTATAATAGATCGTTTAGTAGGGTATAAAATTTCAAAAGTTTTATGGATTACATTACAGAAAAATATGAATTTTGTTAAACAATCACTTTCAGCTGGACGTGTGCAATCTGCAGCTTTAAAAATTATAATTGATAGGGAAAGAAAACGGGCAAAATTTAAAAAGGTAACCTATTTTGGACTTTCCGCTAAATTATTAACTAGTAAAAAAGAAGCACTAAATGCAAAGTTATTTATTATGGATTCAAAACGCATTGCAAAAGGACAGGATTTTGATCAAGAAAGCGGAACATTAAAAAAAGATGGGTTAATCGCATTAAGTGGTTCTCAAGCAAAGGCTCTTGTAAAAGAAATAAATCCAGGTCCTTGGGTTGTTACCAATATTGAAGAAAAGCCAAAGACATCAAATCCAAAGCCTCCTTTTACTACTAGCACTTTACAGCAGGAAGCATCAAGAAAATTAAAATTTAGCACACGCATGACTATGAGTACTGCTCAAAGATTATATGAAGCAGGCCTTATCACATACATGCGTACAGATTCAATTAATCTTTCTAATGAAGCTATTAGTGCATCCAGAGATGTAATTAAAAAAGATTTTGGTTCTAATTATTTGCCAGACGAACCTCGTCAATATAAGGGTAAGGTAAAAAATGCCCAGGAAGCCCACGAAGCAATTAGGCCCGCAGGGCGACAATTTAAAACTATAAAAGATATAAAAGATTCTATGGGCGCAAATGAATCTAGTTTGTATGAATTGATATGGAAGAGAACAATTGCATCTCAAATGAAATCTGCTAAACTAAAACAAACAAGTATTACTATTAAAAATCAGAATACAGAATTTAGAGCAAACGGGCAGGTGATTTTATTTGCAGGGTATATGGAGGTGTATGTAGAAGATGGAGATGATCCTAAATCACCAAATATAAATAAAGAAAATATATTACCTGAATTGAAAGAAAATGATCATTTATCATGTGAAAATTTATCTATTGACGAATCTACAACTAAGCCGCCAGCTAGGTTTACAGAAGCAAGTCTAGTTAAAGAAATGGAGGCTGATGGAATTGGGAGACCTTCAACTTATTCTGCAATTATTAATAAAATTTTACAAAAAGACTATGTTCGTAATAACAAAGGGTCTCTTACTCCAACTTTTCTGGCATTTGCAGTAACCCAATTGCTTGAAAACCATTTTACATCATTGGTCGATGCAAAGTTTACTGCTGAAATGGAAGATTCTCTAGATGCGATTGCTCGAGGTGAACAGGAATCATTACCTTTTATGAAAGAATTTTATTTTGGATCAGAATCAGATAACGGCTTATTAGCAATGCTTGATGAAAAGATAGATATACCTAAGGCTTGTATTATTCCATTAAATGGAGATGAAAAAGAACCAATTATAGCTCGTGTGGGAAATTATGGCCCATATATTCAGAAAGGCGATTTAAGAAGAAATATCCCTGATATACTTGCTCCAGGAGATATCACTATTGAGAAGGCAATGGAAATACTTAATCATGCTCCAGAAAAAGAAGATAAAGAGCTTGGGCCAGATCCTGAAACAGGACAAATAATCTTATTAAAAGTAGGTCCATATGGACCTTATGTGCAATTAGGTGATACTAAAACTAGAAAGTCTATACCTAAAAATGTTGATTTAGATAGTGTCAATATAGAATATGCTCTATCTCTACTTTCCCTCCCACGTAATATTGGGGAACATCCTGAAAGCAAAGAACCTATTTTTGCTGATTATGGTAGATATGGGCCATATATAAAAATGGGCAAACAAAATGCATCACTACGGGGTGATGAGACTCCACTGGATATTACACTTGAAAAAGCTGTCGAACTTCTTGCAAATAGAAATAAGAAAAGCTCTANATTACGATCTCTAGGNTCACATCCTGATAGTAATGAAGAAATTGTAGTAAAAGATGGAAGATATGGACCATATGTTTCTGATGGTAAGATTAACGCTTCTTTAAATAACTCCTTTGAACCTGATACAATCACTCTTGAGCAGGCAACTGAGTTAATTAATGAAAAAAGAGCTAAAGGACCTACTAAAAGAAAACGCAAAAAGAAGAAAAAGTAATCTAACATGTCAGAATCATCCTTAGATAAAATAATTTCACTTTGCAAAAGAAGAGGATTTATATTTCAGAGCTCTGAAATATATGGAGGATTTGGAGCGGTATACGATTATGGTCCATTGGGTGTAGAATTAAAAAATAATATTTCTCACTCCTGGTGGAAATTTATGACACATAATCATGAAAATATTGTTGGTCTGGATAGTGGTATTTTCATGCACCCAAAAATATGGGAGGCATCTGGGCATGTTGATGCCTTCAATGACCCATTAGTTGATTGTAAACAATGTAAAGCCCGATATCGTGCTGATGAACTTATTAAAGAAGATTTTATGAATGCAAATTGGGCTGAAATTCAATGTCCTAAATGTGGTACTACTGGTAACCTAACAAATCCACGTCAGTTTAATTTAATGTTTAAAACAAATATTGGGCCTATAGAATCGGAAAGTGAAACTGCTTACTTACGGCCGGAGACTGCTCAAGGAATATATGTAAATTATTTATTAGTACAGGGCACCATGCGACAAAAAGTTCCTTTTGGAATTGCACAAATAGGAAAAGCTTTTCGTAATGAAATAGTTGCACGAAATTTTATTTTTAGGACAAGAGAGTTTGAACAAATGGAAATGCAATATTTTGTTAAACCTGGCGATGATGATAATGCAATGATTGATTGGAAAGAAAAAAGATATAATTTTTATATTGATGAATTAGGGATAAGTGAAGATAAAATTCGTTTTCAGCAACACGGCAAGGATGAATTAGCACATTATGCAAAAGAGGCTTGGGATATAGAATATGAATTCCCATTTGGCTGGTCTGAAGTTGAAGGGGTCCATAATCGCACTGATTTTGATCTAAAAAGACATCAAGAATTTTCTGGAAAAAATATGCAGTATTCTGACCAATTATTAAATGAAAAATATTTTCCATATATTATTGAAACTTCAGCAGGTTTGAATCGCATGTTATTAACTGTACTTTGTGATGCGTATTGGGACGATAGTGAAAATAACCGCATTGTTATGAAAATTCATCCTAAGCTAGCTCCAATAAAAGCTGTTGTATGTCCTCTTGTTAAAAAAGATGGNCTACCTGAGATAGGGCATAAAATTGTAAGCGATTTAATGAAAAATTTTAACGTGCTTTATGATCAACAAGGATCCATTGGTAAACGATATTATCGACAGGATGAGGCTGGCACACCTTTTTGTATTACAGTCGATCATGAATCAAAGGAAAATAATACAGTTACATTAAGAAATCGGGATGATCAAAATCAAGATCGTGTAAAAATCTCTGACTTGGTTTCGATCATACAAAATAGAATGGATATAGTATGAGTAATCATCTTTCTTTAAGATCTGGGAATCCTGTGCTCCGATCTGATACATTTATTAGTAGACATACTGTAACAGATAGTGGAACCATGACAATAATGGGTACTGTTAATAAAACTGCATTATGTCTTTTACTATTAATGACTACAGCAATATTTGTATGGAATTTATCTCCATCTGATCCAAGAACATCGATGCTTATGATTGTTGGGGTTTTTGGCGGTCTTATCGTTGCTTTGATAACTGCATTTAAGCGTCATTTAGCCCCTTATACAACACCAATATATGCTTTATTAGAAGGACTGGCTCTTGGTGGGATATCTAAATTTTTTGAAGTAATGTATCCTGGTATCGTTAATCAAGCAGTTTTTCTTACTTTTGGTACATTGGCTGCATTATTATTTGCTTATCGATCGGGACTTATTAAACCTACAGAAAATTTCAAACTCGGAATTGTTGCTGCTACTGGAGGAATTTTTTTTGTTTATCTTATTAGCTTTATTTTAGGAATTTTTGGGGTCAACATTCCATTAGTACATAGCAATTCAAATTTTGGTATTCTATTTTCGTTCGGCGTAGTTGTGATCGCTGCTCTTAATCTTGTCCTTGATTTTGATTTTATCGAAGAAGGCGCAGAAAGAGGAGCTCCAAAATATATGGAATGGTTTGGAGCCTTTGGTTTATTAGTTACGTTGATTTGGCTGTATCTTGAAATTTTACATCTTTTAGCAAAATTACAATCTAGACGATAGGAAAATATCTACCCCCAATAATGAGGATACTTTTCCCTTAATTGATCATCCTTTAAGTTATTAACAATAATTATCCCCCTTAATAAAAATGGTTTTTTGCATATTTTATACATAACTATTTTATGGTTTTTGTTCGAAAAGTATAAATATCCAAAATTAAAGAAAATGCATTATTTATTGACAATTTGATATTTGTTATTATAATTTAAGCTGAACTAAGGAATGTTCAGGCTACTCCACATACCTGACTTCAAATAAACAGAAGAACATTAATGCTATGAAAAAAGGAGCTAAAATGAAAAATNTCATTATAGCAATTAATTTTGTTGCCTTATTATTTGCTCAAAATGGTTCTATTTCTGGAACTGTTACCGATGCGGATGGTAATCCTTTAGCTGGGGCAAATGTCGCAGTTGATGGAACATCTATGGGTGGTGCAACGGTTGGATCTGGGGCTTATTTAATAAATGGAGTTTCTGCTGGAACTTATTCAGTTACAGCTTCATATATTGGATATAAATCAGGGACTAAATCTGTAACTGTATCTGATGGTGCAACAGCAACTG
This sequence comes from Fidelibacterota bacterium, assembly GCA_002701945.1. Taxonomy (GTDB): domain Bacteria; phylum Fidelibacterota; class Marinisomatia; order Marinisomatales; family TCS55. The sequence goes on along the minus strand of NZXJ01000045.1, from coordinate 340 downwards.
TAGATTTCACACTTTCAGTTGATGCTCTTGAGTCTGCAATTGTACTAGTTACTGGTACAAGAGCAGCTGGTAGGACATCAATGAAATCTCCATCTCCAATAGATGGTTTTGCAGAAATGGAATTAAGAAGACAGGGAAATGGTGATTTCACTGAAACTTTGAGAAACCAAGTTCCATCCTTTAATGCAACTCCTCTAACAGGCGATGGTGCTTCATTTGTACGGCCAACGTCTATGCGTGGTCTTCCACCAGATAATATTCTAGTTTTAACAAATTCAAAAAGGCGCCACCGTTCTGCCCTAATATCTCACTTCGGTGCAGCAATGAATGTTGGTGCTCA
>NZXJ01000080.1 GCA_002701945.1 Fidelibacterota bacterium | reverse complement strand
GCATATAATATTTGGCTTAAAGAGGTTGTATATACTGTAGAGCGTAATCCTAAATCTTGAAAATCAATAATAACTACATCTAGATTTCTAATTTTATTTATGAGATCATCTATTGAAAAATCAAAAATATAAAATTCTTCATAGCCTTGGGGTTTATCTTTAAGCTCTTTTTTATCTAAGTTAAAGACTGTTTGAATATCAAATTCTTCATTGAGAATTTCGACGCTAGTTAATCCATCTTTATTTATTGCACCACTATTTGTAACTAAACAAATATTTTTTTCATAAAGATCATTTGTCTTTTTCAGTAAAAATTCATCAATACCAAGTGAAATATTGGATTCTATCTGACCACTACAAAAATTTGTAATTGATAGAAAAAGAAAGATGATTGTCAAAATATTATGCATATTTATATTGGATTATAAAGAGCGCTCTAATAAATACCACTTAAATTTAAAAATTGTTATTATTAGNTTTTTTATANTATGNGATTTTTTCTTGCCTTTTTTAGTAGACTGAGTCAGTTTCTGGGTATCCATGACTCAAAAAGANAACGAACAATCGAATAGCGGCGGTTTCGCAAAGACAACAGATTTCAAATGGCTTGGCATTGGATTAGGCCTTTTTGTACTTCTCGCGTTTATTATGCCAATGCCTGAATCAATGATGTCAAAGGCTGAAGANCTATTNCAAGGTCANGCNGGNGTAGATATTTTAACTAAAGCAACTCATATTAAGCTAATAATAGCTCTATTATCTACTTGCGTAATATTTTTTGCCACTGAAGCTGTTCCCATGCCAGCAGTAGCATTATTAATTGGTCTTGTCCAGTTATTTTTTGGTATCACAGAACCAAAATCTATAGTTGGTACCTATGCGCATGATGCTGTCTGGTTTATCGCTGGATCATTGGCGCTGGGAGCAACATTAGTAAAATATGGTCTTGATAAACGTGTTGGTATGCTTGTTATAAATCTTGCAGGTACAAAAACTCGTATGATCGTTATTGGTATTCTATTAGGAACGGCAATACCAACTGCTTTTGTTGGTGAACATGCTGTAGCTGCAATGTATGTACCGATTGCTATGGCATTATATACTCTCACTAATAAGTCTACACCATCTCCCAATTTAGGAACCCTATTAATGGTCACTATTGCAGTAGGATGTATGATTGGTGGGCCAATGAGTCCAACAGGAGGTGCTCGTAATGCTTTAATGATTGGATTTCTTTCTAATATTGGCGTTGAAGTTTCTTTTATGCAATGGATATCCATGGGAGTATTCTACACGGTTGTTATGTCTGTTGTGATGGCTTTTTTACTACCTTTATTATTTAAACCAGAAGTTGCTGATTTATCTGAAGCGGTAGATTTGTTAAAAAAAGATCTAGAAAAACATGGTGCTATGACAGGTAAGCAGAAGCTAGTAGCTCTAGTTATGTTAGCTGTCGTAATTTTATGGATCGTTGATAAATCTCTCACAAAACAAGTATTAGGTTTTTCACTTGGGCTAGGTGGCGTTGCCATTTCTGGTGCAGTATTATATATGCTTTTAGGATTGACTTCTTGGAAAGATTATGAAGATAAAGTTAGTTGGGGTGTTATTGTACTATACGCTGGATGTATAAGCTTAGGTAGCGTATTTAAAAGTACTGGTGCATCGAGCTGGTTTGCTGATCAAATTATGGGCTTAGTTGCTCCTCTTGGTCTTAACTCTGGAGTAGGTTTAGTAATTTTAGTTGGTGTTATTGGCGCGGTATTAACAAATTTGATGAGTGCTGGAGCAACNGTTGCTGTTATTGGTCCNGTAGTNTTAGATATGGCTCAAAGTTCTGGTACAAATCCAGTCNTAGTTGGCGTTGGTTTAGCTATNGCAACTTCAATGGCATATTGGCTAGTTATTGGTACACCGGCAAGTTCTATTGTATATGCAAGCGGGCAGCTTGAATCTAAAGATTTCATTCGAATGGCGAGTGCTGGATGGCCAGCTGCTTTAATTGTATTAGGTGTTATGGTAGCTTTTTATTGGGTTAGTATTTTAGGNATTGACCCTTCAGGAATAGGATTTTAAGGATAATTTTATGGAGATTTTATTTTTACTTATAGTCTTAGTCGTTTTGTTTCTAGCAGTCTTTTCTAGTAGAAAAGAGCAAACATCTNNTGCAGATGAACAGAAAGATGCAGTCCAAAAAGAAAAAGAAGGTTTTGCTGAAGAAGACATCATGACTTATGGACAAGTTCAACAACGCAGAGAAGAACTTATTAATGTTCTTGATGANAATCTGTCNGATAATACAGAACAACGTGACCAAATAAAACGGATAGTGAACGATTGGGCAGATTTAAAAATTAAAGCTTTTCAAGACCGAAGATCTTGGGTTAGGAACCCTGATAAAGAAAAATCGAATTAATATTATTTAATTATATATTTTCTTTCTGTTCTACCTCCAATATTACTCAATATTACATAACTTGTTGACTTAATATCTTTCGCTATATCATCTACTAATATTTTATCTTTATTGTTCTGCCCGAAAATTAGCACTTCATCTCCTATGTTTACTTCAGCATCTCCAAAGTCTACCATAAATTGATCCATACAGACACGTCCTGCAATGGGATATTTTTTCCCTTTAAGTGAAATATATCCATTTATATACCACTCCCGAGGAAACCCATCAGCAAAGCCTGTTTGAATTACTCCTATTATAGTATCTTTAGGGGCTTCCCAAACTCCACCATAGCTTACTTTTGTTCCTGCCTTTATATTCCTTAATGATACAACAGGCCCTTTGAATTCCATCACTGGTTTGATAGGAATGTCCTTTGAAACTTCATCTGATGGATATGCTCCATATAATAGCATTCCAACTCGAACTAAGTTATATGAGCTATGAGGAATATTAATAATAGAACCACTATTAGAAAAATGTATATAATTAATAGAAAGATCTATTTCTTTGATAAAATCTAATATTGTTTTGAATTGATCCAGTTGATGTTCTGCATAAGTTATATCACCTTCATCCGCCGTAGCATAATGACTATAGATTCCATGGCATTTGAGTGTTTCATTTTTAATTATTTTAATAATTTTATATGATTCATCTAATGATATTCCTAATCTGGTCATTCCAGTATCTAATTTTAAATGAAATTTTGGACTGAATCTATTTCCACGAAATAATTTAAGATCATCTGGATCAGAAAGATTTAAAGTAATATTTTTATCATAAGCTATTTCTATCATTTCTTTTGAGGGCCTACAAAAAACAAGGATTTCTTCATCAATTCCAGCGCTTCTTAATTCTAATGCTTCAGAAAAAGTAAAAACTCCAAAAAATTTCACTCCTTCATCACGTAAAGTTCTTGAAATTTCAATTACACCATGTCCATAGGCATTTGCTTTTACTACAGCCATAATCGGCACATCATTTAACTGATCTTTTAATAAATGATAATTATATTTTAGGTTTTCTAGGTGGATTATCGCTTTGGGAGAGAACATTATATTTAACCAAATTTCTTCAAAAGAAATAATTTCAATTCTTCAAAATTATCAAAAATTTTTGTGCTGCAAGCTATTATCCATCCGCTTAAATCAGTTTTTGGAACCTGACTTATTAAGTAAACTGGAATACCATGTTCAAATGCTAAAGTCACCTCACCATGTGTACCAGCACCTCTAAAAACATCTTTNTTCCATAGACAAATAATATAATTTGCCTCTTTAGTTACTGATTCGATATCTTGAACAACAAATTGATGCATAAATTCTTTATATCGTTTTATATCAGTGTCTTTCCAATCACGATATTCATACGAATTTGTTTTTTCAATAATTAATCTAGATTCCTCAACAGGGTTTATAACATCATGCCCTAGTTTTATGGAAAGCCATTCACTTATAGAATCACGCCAGGCCTCTCCCTCATCCTGCGCATATTCCATTGCACCAGAGAGATATGCTATCATTGACTGAAGACGCGTTTAATTAATATACTATTTATATAAAGCCATACAAACCCAATAGCGAGTGGAATAAAAAATGAATTTATATTNAAAACTCCTTCAAATTCTACTGATCTATACCAGTTTAATATCATAGTAGTAGGCAAAAGATTNAAAATATCTATTATACTTGCTGGGTAAAATTCAAATTCAATCAATAGCTGTGAACTATAAAATATAAATAATAACATAATAGAAGCCGAAACAAGAATAGTATTGATTTTATTAGANGATAATGAGANTGTAGCCAAAGCATTTCCAATAATTATATTNAAGATAAAGGCTGCCAAAATGATATAAATAAAGCTTGTNATTCCAATTGCTAATTCCATCAGATATAATAAAATAAAGNAAGGAAGCAAAGAGAGNNCTAAGCCTTCAACTGTAGCAGATATTATTAAATAACTTATAATTTGAAATTTTGATAAAGGTGTAAGTGATAACGTAANTAAGGTTTTTGATTCTAAACGTGAATAATAAAAATCACGAAAAATAATTGGAGNAATTATAATTGTATTTATTATCATTACCAACCCNGGGAACACCCAATCTTCGTAAGAGATGTTATCCATCGTTTCCATTATTATATTGTTCATTCCAATTGAAATTGTTAAAAATATTATAATTGGCAATAAAAGGATCAAAGTAACTGTAGAAATCAATCTTTGTCGTAAAAGCCAAAAACTTCTTAATAAGAATGTTTTGATCAATCTAAACCTTTACCTGCAAATTCAGAATCCATAAGATCACGTAAACTTAATTTTTTAACTGTCAGATCTTTCATTAGCTGTCCAGCAGCTTCATGAAGNACTTGAAAAAAAACAGATCTCTCACGTCCATAAAAATGTAAAGTATTACCTATTTTGGAAGGATTTACAATAGTAGATATAGAGGTTAATTTATTATAAAGATCCTTGGATAACTCAACAAATTCAATTTCAAATTGATGATATTGTAAAGTACTTTCTAATAATTTATCTAGAGTTCCATCTAAAATGATCTTACCATTTTGCATAACTAAAATTCTATCGTTTGACTGTTCAACCTCAGGTAAATATTGGCTGACATAAATAATTGTTTTTTCTCCTGACAAACTACGAAGTAGATCCCATGTTTGTCTAGTTGATGGAGCATCCATAAAAGCAGTTGGTTCATCTATAATCAAGATAGATGGGTCATGAACAAGTTCGCGAACAATCATGGCTTTCTTTCTATTTCCAGGAGAGACTAGTGCAGCTGGTGTATGTAATATTTCTGATATTTTTAAATCGTTTGCAAACCTATTAATTCTTTGAATTATTGTTTCTTCTTTAATTCCATAGATATAGCCAAAAAATCTAATATTCTCTTCAATTGATAGCTCAAGATCTAAATCAGATCCATGTGGTACATATCCAGTGTAGCTTTGGGAATCTTTTCTCCTTTTTACTGAATCTATACCATGTATGAAAACGTTTCCATAGTCAGGGTTTTCGAATCCAGCTAATAATTGCAATAATGTTGACTTACCCGCATCATTTTCACCAATAATTGCGACAAGAGAACCTTTTTCAACTCCAAAGGTTAAACCAGCAAGTATTGTTTTATCTCCTACACGTTTGCCAACTTTTTTTAATGTTATACTTGCTTCCATATCTTAACAGTTTATTTACCTTTATTAATGAGCATCAAACCAACTAATTCCTCTTCCACAATCTACTACTAAAGGGACGATAAGAGGCATTGCATTAACCATTTTATCTCTAACCATTTCTTCAAGTTTATCTATTTCTTCTTCAGGTGATTCAAATAATAACTCATCATGAATTTGTAAAATCATACGGGATCTATAATTTTCACTTTCTAACGTTCGATTAATATCTAACATTGCAAGCTTTATCATTTCGGCAGCTGTTCCTTGAATCGGCATATTAATTGCCATTCTTTTTGCTGCTTCTCTTTGAATATGATTCTCACTATCTACATTCCAAATATTTCTTCTACGTCCAAGTAGAGTTTCTACAAATTTTTGTTTTTCTGCATTTTCAATAGTCTTATCCATATAATTTCTTATACCAGCATATCTCTTAAAATAAGTATCAATTATGCCTTGTGCCTCACTCCTTGGTATACCTAGCTCTTGACTTAGACGAAAAGCTCCTGCCCCATACATTATACCAAAATTGACAACTTTTGCAGTTCGTCTCATATCTGGAAGAACATCATTTATTTTAACACCAAACACATCGCTAGCAGTCCTAGTATGAACATCCTCATTTTCATTAAAAGATTCTATAAGTGACTGATCATTACTTAAATGCGCCATGACTCGCAATTCTATTTGAGAATAATCAGCAGAAAAGATAAGCCAATTCTTTTTTTGTGCTTTAAATGCCTTGCGAACTTCACGACCTTCTTCAGTTCGAATTGGTATATTTTGGAAATTAGGTTTACTGCTTGATAAACGTCCAGTTGAAGCAATAGTTTGACTAAAAGTTGTATGAATTCTACCTGTCTTTTTATTGATCAGTGGAGGTAGACTATCTAAATAAGTATTTTTTAATTTTGTAAGCTTTCTATAATCTAATATTAATTTTGGCAAAGGATGCTCTTTGCGAAGAGCTTCTAAAACTGGTTCCGCTGTAGATCTTTGTTTAATCTTTGTAAGATTTAATTTATCGAATAATATATTTGCTAATTGCTGCGTTGAATTAATGTTGAATTCTGAACCAGCTTCTTTAATTATTTCAGTTGATAGTTTTTCAACTTTTTTACTTAAATCACTAGACATATTTTTTAACATTTCCTCATCTACAAATGCACCTTCATATTCCATGCTCAATAGTACATCAATAAGTGGTAATTCAATTTTATTGAAAAAATGATCCAAATCTGAATCCTTAAGCTCTTTTAAAAATATATTAGTTAATTGCAATGCTATATCTGCATCTTCACAGGCATAATATCCCGCATTCTCTAGCTCAACTTCTGCCATAGTAATTTGATTTTTTCCCTTTCCAATAAGTTCTTCTATAGGGATCATTTTATAATTTAGATATTCGATACTTAGATTATCTAACTTGTATGAACGAGCCTCTGGCTTAAGTATATGGGCTGCTAACATACTATCACATATTAATCCATTAATATTGACGCCATATCGTTTATATATCAGCATATCAAACTTAATATTTTGTCCAGTTTTTAATATTTTTTCATCTTCCATTATTGGTCGAATTATTTCAATCACAGTACCAATATCATCTTCTCCAAAGAGATTTTTTTCTTTATCTTTAAATTCAATTGGTATATAAACACCCGTATTTATTTTTGTTGAAAAGCTCAACCCTACTATGTTATTCTGCATAGGGTTTAGCCCATCAGTTTCAATATCAAAGGATAATATTGTTTTTGGTTTTATTGATTGAACAAATTTATTTAATTCATCCAAATCTTTAATAATCTTATAATCTTTACTTGATTTTTTTACAACTGTTTCTGATAAATCTGATGTTCCAGGAAGTTGATTTATAAGCGCATGAAACTCATATTCTGTTAATAAGGATTCTACTGAATTAATATTTAATTCCTTTTTTTCAAGATCTTCAAAATTATATTTTATTGGCACATCAGTAACTATTGTCACAAGATCTTTACTAATAATAGCACTTTCTTTTCCATCTAATAATCCATTTCGAACCCTTTTATTGGTAACAGCATCAGCATTGTTTAGTGTTTCTTCTAATGTACCATACTCATTTATGAGTTTCATTGCTGACTTTGGCCCCACTCCTGATACTCCAGGTATATTATCTGAAGAGTCACCCATCAAACCAAATAGATCTATAATTTTATCTGGTGGAACACCCCAGCGATCTTTAACTCCATCTTTATCATATACTTTATCAGGTTTATTTTTTGTTCCTGGAGCATAAAGAAAAACATTATCATTAATAAGTTGCATAAAGTCCTTATCACCACTAACTATATATACTTCTAAATTATTTTTTACACCATCAATAGCCAATGTCCCAATAATGTCATCGGCTTCATACCCTTTTTTAGATAAATTTATTATTTGGAGGGCTTCAATTAATTTCCATAAATGCGGTAATTGTATTTGAAGTTCTTCAGGCATAGGATCTCTATTCGCTTTATAATCAGGATATTTTTTATGCCGAAAAGTTTTTTCTTTTCTATCAAAAATTGTAGCTACATAATCCGGTTTTTCTTTATTTAAGATTCTGAATAACTGGTTTAAAAACCCAAATAATGCACTTGTTGGCAATCCATATGATGTTATTAGTGGATTACGGATCATTGCATAATGAGCTCTGTATAACATGGCATAGCCATCTATAAGAAACATGCGTTTTCGTTTACTTTTCTTAGTATTCATAAGTTAATGAAGTTACCATTATGTCTTAGCAAGCTCAACTGGCAAATTGCTCTACGAGTCTATTTGATATTTTTGTGTGTAAATAGTAATATTCTATAGCAATTAATTAATAAACCTACATGATAAAGATTTCAAATAATATTTATATCAATAAAACAGATATTAAAGAGACTTTTATCAGATCTTCTGGGCCAGGCGGTCAACATGTTAATAAAGTTTCTACAACGGTACAGCTTCGTTTTAACGTATTAAAATCATTAAATATTTCAAATAACTTTCTGCAAAGGTTGAAAAATATAGCTGGATCAAGATTAAACGAAAATGGAGATCTAATTATCGTATCTAGTAGACACAAATCTCAAGCGCTCAATAGAAAAGATGCATTAGAGAAACTGGTATACTTACTAAAAAAAGCATCTAAAAAACCAAAAGAAAGAAAACCAACATATCCCAGTAAAAGTAGTAATGAAAAAAGGTTAAAAAATAAACGCTTTATAAGCTTGAAGAAAAAAGATCGTAAAAAAATTGATCCCTCTAGGGATTAATAAATTTAAATCTTAAAAGTTATAATCTACGGTTACACCAAATTGTCTGGGGTCTCCATAACTTAACCAAAGCTTATTTTCAAATTCTGGAGGAATTAAGCCAAAATAAAATCCTCTGACTGCATATCGTTTATCTAAAATATTTCTAACCCAAAATCTTACATCTAATTGTTTAAATGATTTTCTAATTGATATATTTGTTAATGAGTATGGTTCCGATTTACTATTATGACTATCTGAAAAATAATATTCGTCTTTATAATTAGTATTTGTGATAATATCAAAGTTTAATATTGAAAAATGGAACCCCAATGAT
>NZXJ01000044.1 GCA_002701945.1 Fidelibacterota bacterium | reverse complement strand
TAATTTATATAATGTGTATATCTTATATATAATATATATAATTATATACACATATAAATCTATAGTATTAACAATATATACACATAAATTATTTCTATTATACTTTTTGATAATTAGTTTATAATATTTTTATTTTATTCTTAATCTATTATATAAAATACTTTTAATATTGGCCCCTATGTTTTACAAATTTATCATATTCTTTCTATTAACTCATTCGTTGTATTCTACTGAGAGCGATGAATATGTTTTATTAATCTCTATGGATGGTTTCAGATATGATTATTTAGATAAGGCCAATACTCCTAATTTTGATAAGATTGTGAATACAGGTGCAAGCGCTAAAGCTTTAGTTCCTATATTTATTTCGAAAACTTTTCCAAATCATTATAGTATTGTCACTGGTATGTATGCTGAGAATCATGGTTTAATTGCAAATACATTTTATGCTAATGACTTACAAAAACAGTACTCTATCAGAGATAGGAATGCTGTAGAAAATGGTAAATTTTATGGTGGGGAACCTATATGGGTGACAGCTGAAAAGCAGAATGTAATTACTGCTAGTTACTTTTGGGTAGGTAGTGAGGCTGTAATTAAAAACCATCAACCAACATATTGGAAAAAATATGATCAAAAGGTTACATTTAATTCTAGAGTAGATTCTGTCATTTCATGGTTTTCTAAACCAATAGAATCTAGACCCCGTCTAGCTTTATTATATTTTCATGAACCTGATTGGACTGGCCATGAGTACGGTCCCAATAGTCAGGAAATTATTGAAAAGATTAAGGAAATGGATGCCGTTGTTGGTGACTTATATGATAAACTTTCTAAACTATCGATTTATGATAAGTTAAATGTTATTATTGTGAGTGACCATGGAATGACTGATGTGAGTGATGAAAAAATTATTGATCTGTCATCATTTACTGATCTATCTAAACTTCGTGTTAATGGTGCAGGCCCTACTGTTTTTATATCATCAGATTCAAAACAATTATTAAAAAAAACATATAAGGATTTAAAATCAATTAACAATGCGGACGTTTATTGGAAACAAAATATTCCCAATCGCTTTCACTATAAAAATCATACCAGAATTCCTGATATATTAATTGTTGCAGATGAAGGGTGGAGCTTAATGCCCTTAGGTCATGGAGCTTCACGACCAAAGGGTTCACATGGATATGATAATCAGCTAGATAATATGAAGGCTATCTTTTTAGCAAAAGGCCCTGCATTTAAATCTGGATATATAAGAGAAGAATTTGAAAATATTCATATATATCCCTTAATAGCCCACATTTTAGGAATAGATCCTTATAAAGATATTGATGGAGATATAAATACTGTTAAGGATTTGTTATCTAGGTAATTAGAAACTCCATTTTAAATTACCCTTCCATCCAATTGATAGTGATATTGAATTTGGATTATTATTTAGCTTTCTATAATTCTCTGTTTCATATATTAAACTTGCTGATACCCCATTTTTAATAGGGATTATTATTTCAGACATAATTTGTGTACGAGATAAATTTTGTTCTACAATCTCACTAATTTGATAAAAATATTCGAATTCTAATTTGGAGCTAAAATATTGTGTATCATTATCCCAATATATTCCACTTCGCGCATAAGATGTTCTTCTATTATCGTTTAAATAATCTGACATATCATAAGCATGGGCTATTTCTGTAATTACGTGTCCATTTTTATATGGAAGCACAAAAACTCCAAGGCCTTGATTAAAATGGTATCTTAATGCTACTCCAGCTTTTTTATTCTTTTGATATGCAAATGTAGTAAATCTATATAAACGTGAATAACGGCGAAATTTCGAACTATTTTTATATCGTATATACACATATGAATTATTTTCTAGACCATAAAAGTATAATCGTAGATCGCCAAAATAATAATCACTAGTTCTATTTAAGCGATAATATCCTGAAATACCTTTGTCTTGAGATACTTGAACTATCCCAGCTCGTATATATTGTTTCCAATTAACTGAATCCACTTGAGTGCTTTCACTAAAAACAATATTACTTAATAAAAATAAAGTAATAATTACTTTCTTATNACTCATTTTAATTACTGTTTAATCTTTTTGCCGCTATGCATTAGCCCTATTGCCAATGTTGTAAAAAGTATCGTCATAATTAATGCCATAATTACACTAGTTAATGGTGAGGTATCAGCGATGCCAAGCGTTGTAAAACGAATACCATTTATCATATAATATATAGGATTAAATAAACTTATAGTTTGAGCCCAGCCTGGCAACATATTGATCGAATAGAATACCCCACCTAAAAAACTTAATGGTGTTAAAAAAAAGTTTTGCATCATGGCAAGCTGGTCCCATGAGTCTGATAGTTGCCCAAGAACTAGACCCATGCTTGCAAAAGCCCAAGAAACCATAACAATAAAACATACTGTTGATATTGGTGAATGAACAGGCATATCTATTAATACAATTCCTAAAATCATTACTAATACACCATTTACAGTTCCGCGAACAGTTCCTCCAATAATATACGCAATAGATATTTCCATTGCTGATAATGGGGCAGTTAATATATCTGGTAATTGTTGTAGTAGTTTCATTTGTAACATTGATGAAGATGTATTTGCAGTTGCATTTGTTAAAGTATTCATCATTAATAACCCTGGAAGAATAAATAAAGTATAGGGTACTCCATTAATTTCATCAATACGGCGTTCAAGTGTAAACCCAAAAACAACTATATATAACCCAGATGAGATTAATCCAGGAAGTACTGTTTGACGATAAACTGAAAAAAAACGACCAACTTCGCGTCGTATTAAAGTCCATAAACCTACCCAGTTAACTTTTACCATTAACTTATTCTTTCGCCAGTAAGATCAAGAAAAACATCTTCAAGAGATGCTTTATCAACATTAATATTTTGAATATGACAATCATTTTTTGTCAATATTTTAATTATAGTGGCCATATCTTTCTCAGGGTCTAACACAGAAAAATGCAACCTCCCTTCATCATATGTAAATGTAAAATTATCCAATAAATTTTTCATTTTATCATCCCATCCAGTTACATGNATGGTTAAGCCTGATTGACCTAATTGTTTAGTAAGCTCAATTGGAGATCCATCTTTAATTATTTTTCCCTTATTAATTATGGCAACACGCTCACATAATAATTCTGCTTCTTCAATATAGTGAGTTGTGAGAAGTATAGTTTTACCATTACTATGTAGCTTACGTAAATAATCCCATAATTCATGTCTTAACTCAACGTCTACGCCAGCCGTTGGTTCATCAAGAATAATTATATCTGGATCATGCACAAGTGCTTTTGCGAGCTGATAGCGACGTTTCATTCCGCCAGAGAGCTGTCTTAGCCTAGTACCTCTTTTTTCCTCAAGTCCTAACTTTTTTATGATTTTATCTACGCGATTCTTTGCTTGTTTAATTGGTAGCCCATAATAACCAGCATGAAATAATAATAATCTTTCAACTGGGAAAAACCAATCTATTGATAGTTCTTGTGCTGCAATGCCAACTTTTGATCGTGTAAAACGATAATCTTTTACTGTATCTTTACCAAATATTTCCGTTATTCCTTCTTGTCTTATTACTAAACCAGTGAGAATATTTATTGTTGTTGTTTTCCCAGCACCATTTGGTCCTAACAGGCCCAAAAATTCACCTTGTTTAATAGTTAAATCAACACCATCAAGCGCCTGTACTTTACCAAAGGATTTTTTTAATCCACGTATTTCTACCGCTGGAGTTTTCAACTTTCTATATCAAACCCAACTTGCAAATCAAAAGGGTTTGGGAAGTCAAAACCCTCTACGTTAGGAAAGTGCACTATTGATGTAATAAATGGCCAAGCGATTAATACAGTAGCAGTAACGGTTTCCATAGTTACCTTAGAATCTTTATTATTTGGATCATCCATTCGAGGAATTTGAAAGTTTGGATGCTCAATCCAAATTCCATTTTCATCGTATCCTGCTATCCTTGCATAAATTTTATTTTTTTGTATTCCCATTTCTTTCAAGCTTTCAACCTCTTGAAGAACTAGTAGGACAACATCACCTACAATTGATTCAATCTTCATCATAATAATTTTTCCTTTATTTTTATGAATGATATATATTAATCACAATAATCCTAAATCCTAGGCTATCAATTTTTCGAATTCGCCCTCATTAATAATTTTTATACCTAATTGTTTAGCTTTGCCAAGTTTTGAACCAGACCCTGGCCCAGCAACCAGATAATCTGTATTTTTACTTATTGAGTTACTNGCTCGNGCCCCAAGTTTTTCTACTATTTTTTTTGCCTCTGCTCTTGTAAATATTTTTAATGATCCNGTAAAAACAAATGTTTTTCCAAGCAGAGTTTGTATAGCTGTTTCATAATTTTTCTTAAACTTTACACCTAAAGAAAAACATTCATTTGCAATCTTTTTATTTGATTCATCATTCCAAAATCCAATAATTGAATCTGCGACAATTGGACCAACCTCTTCAATAGACTCTAAATCTTCAAATGAACATTTGATGAATACTTCCAAATCACTGTTAAAAGCTTTTTCTAATAGTTTTGATGTATGTTCACCAACATGTCTTATTCCAAGTCCATATATAAACCGTGAAAATGTAGTTTGTTTACATTTNCTAATCGATTCAATAATATTATCAGCAGATTTATTGCCCATTCGNTCAAGATTTGCTAATTGATCTTTATTTATTCGAAATAAATCATCTACTGTTTTAATAATTTGTTCATTTACTAATTGATCAATTAATTTTTCCCCAAGACCATCTATATCTAATGCGTTTTTGGAAACAAAATGTTTTATGTTNCCTTTAATTTTTGCTGGACAAGAATAATTCAGACACCGGTAAACCACTTCATTCTCTGGTCTATTTAATTCGCTATCACATTCAGGGCAATAAGCTGGTAAATGGTAGGCTTTAGTATTATCTGTGCGTTTTTCTTGAATTACTTTTACTACTTTTGGAATTACATCACCAGAGCGCTCAATTATTACTGTGTCTCCAATTCGAATATCTTTTCGATTTATTTCATCTTGATTATGTAGAGTTGCNTTTGTTACTGTAACTCCACCAACCTCTACCGGTTCNAGCCTTGCCACNGGCGTTACTGCGCCCGTCCTGCCAACGGAGGCAAAAATATCATTAATAATTGTAGTAACCTGCTGTGCTTTAAATTTTCCAGCAATAGCCCAACGTGGACTTCTACTTCTTACTCCAAGCTNGTTACGAATAGATAAAGAATTAACTTTTATAACTGAACCATCAATTTCATATGGGAATTGATTTCTTTTGATTTCTAATTTTTTATGAAAATCAATCGCTTTATCAATCCCTTTAACAATTTTTACTTCAGGATTTACAGGAATACCACAACTTTTTAAAAACTCTAAAAATTCTAAATGGGTTTTAAAATCAATTCCATCTANNAAACCTGACTGATAGCAATAAATTGATAAAGCGCGGTTTGCAGTAACTTTTGGATCAAGTTGTCTTAAGCTTCCNGCAGCAGCGTTTCGCGGATTAGCAAAAGGCTGTTCATTAGATTGTAATCGTTTAGTGTTTAAGTCTTGAAAATCATTTTTTCTAATAAACACCTCGCCTCTTACTTCAAGCAATCTGGGNGAAGAAGTGCTATCATCCCTTAATTTTAAAGGTATAGCTTTAATTGTCTTTAGGTTAGATGTGATATCTTCACCTNTATTTCCATCTCCTCGCGTAGAACCATTAACAAATATTCCATTCTCATAAATTAATTCAACAGCGAGCCCATCCAGCTTAGGCTCAATTACATATTCTAGCTCATCATCAGTTTTTAATCTTTTTTTGAGTCGCTTATCAAATGCTTTTAATTCATTTGTATCCATAGCATTTGCTAGTGACATCATAGTAATACGATGTGTAANAGTCCCAAAGCTTTCAATTGGCGTTGCACCAATTCTTTGCGTGGGAGACTCTGGAATTACAAATTCAGGATTTTGTTTTTCTAACGATTCGAGCTCTAAAAATAACTTATCATATTCACCATCAGATATTATTGGATTATCTAAAACATAATATTGATAATTATGTTCATTTATTTTTTCTCTAATAGATTTAATTTTTTCAGAAATATTCATTATTGTAATGATTTTAACCTCATCTCATAATATTCAATTGCATCAACAAGGAGTTGATAATATGGTTTGATTTTTCCAGGGTTGGACAGAGGAACCGCATGCATGGAATCATCTGTTTGTTTAACTACAAAAAAATATGAAAGTGAATTTCCTTTTTGTTTACCCGGGTCAAATTTGAAAGTAAAAGATCCTTTTTGTTTATTAAGCTCAATTTCTTGAAACATGCTCATTTCATTTGTTTTATAAAAAATACTAACTGTCTTAATACTATCATCAGGTATTGTTACAAATAATTGTAATAGCGTTGGTCGATCATCAAACATTACTTTTGGAGGTTTGTGTAATAATAGTGGAATCTTTTGCTGGTAAGAAGAATCTGGCATTTCTGAAGAAAAACCATTCGAATTTGTGATGAAAAATAAGATAACAAAAAAAAGTTTCAGAAAGTAATTAGCACCATCCCCCGCGTGAATATTCATAAGTATTAAAACTCTTTAAAGTGGATGCATTCTTTATACCAGCTTTGATACTCCCCTTTTTGATGGACCCAGAAGTCAATACTACATTTAGCTTTCCCAATACAAATTTGGGGAGGATTCCGATGATTATCATTATGCATTACCACAATTAATTGCTTTATAGGTTTTTTTGCATATTGGCCCATATTGGTTAATGCAGAATACGCAAACCCTAAATCATCATTAACTCTGTTCCGATCAACTTGTATATCAATTTGGTATACCCTTCCTTGTCTAGTCTTATAAATGTTGACGCCTAATAGTTCAGGAGAAGTATGGTTTCTTTTAAAATAATGAGGGGTCATAGCAATAATTTGATTATCGCTAAATTTAGGTTTTGTAGCAAATAAAAAAGGGGTAATTAAGCTAATAATAATAAATATTTTTAATTTCATCGCTTGAATTTAATGAAGAAAAACGCAATGATTAAGACTAAGCCTAACAAAATAATTATCCCAATCTGAATACGTTTTTTTGAATAAATAATTGATTCAGCATGCAATATGTAATCGTCATTTAAAAATTCTTTTAAACCAAATGTCCACATTAAAGTGTCGCCTGAAATTGAATCAGCATTTGTAGTTATAACTACTCCTGGTAAAAATATATGAAATTTAAATTGATCATCACGCAATTGACCCGTGATATGCATTTCTTTTGAATAAAGATCGACTAACTCCTGAAAAGCTAATTCATAAGTTGAAGGAAGTTCATCTAAAAATGGGTTCAATATATCACGAACGAACAATCCTGAAGAATCCTCTATAGAATATAATTCAGTAAAATTTTTTCTATCTACATATCCTCGTATATAGTTTTCCATTCTGTCTGCAAGGAGGGAGTTAATCATTGTAGTAGAATCTTTTTGTAAATCATATACTGCTGTAGACCCGATATAATACAAGGCTTCACTAATCCATTCAGTAGTGTCATTATCAATACTGCTCATGCTATTACCAAATTTTGGATATTTCCGAAACACTTCACGACCTTTAAAAAACTGTGAAACAAAATAATGAGTTCCAAAAAACCCTTTTTCAAATCGCACATCTATAGGATGGGCAACTTCAACTAAAGAACTGTGCCCAGATGAAAAAGCCGTTGGTCCATACAGCAAACCGGATGTATTCATTACCCAAGTTTTTTCATCATCAGTAATCTCCGTTTCTATATTGGTAACCCATGGATCGCCAAATGGGTGAGGAAAATCTTCATTAAAAACGTCTGTAGAGTCACCTCGGCTAACAAAATCCATTAAGTATCTTCCATCAGGAAAGACGCGAATTGTTATCAAATGTTCGACGCAGCTTGGTGCAAATAAACATACGAATAGAATGATCAGTACAGTTCTTAAGCTCATGACTTAAAATACAATTTTACAAATTGAATGTAAATGGAATAAAAAAAGGGGCAATAATATTGCCCCTTAAACCAAAATAATATTTAACTAAAATGTCATACGTAATGAATTTTGTAATGTGCGAATTATTAGCAATGCATCTGCACCATCAATATTGCCTGCTGGATTAAATTTACCAGTCATTACATCTGATTGCATAATTCCTCTTTCACTACATAAGGCCATTGCGTTGTATGCTGGGTGACTACTTGGCACATCACTAAACCGAGAAGGGCTTTCACCAAAATAGCGCACTTCTAAACTATTATCTCGCGTAGCAACTACAAGTAAGCGCTGTACTGCCATGGCATATTCTGCACGAGTAATTGTTTCATCGGGATAAAAACGTCCATCAGGCCCCACTTCTAAAATCCCGTATTGAATTACTTCACTAATCCAAGATGAAGCCCAGTGCCCGCCTGCATCAGATGGAGTTCTTGATCGGGAAGTTGTGTTCATTTGACCAGGAGTTTGAAATCCGCCACTTTGCGCTGGAAGTTTTTCCATAAGTTCACTTATCTTTAATTCTTCAGCAAATATAACGGATAAATCCGCGCGGTTGATTTGTTCTTGTAATGCAATCTTTTTCCCTGCTTCAGTCCCTGGCATAGCTCGTACAATTTTTTGAGAACGCTTCCACTGAGTATCTGCTCTTCCTGAGTAATCACCTTTCATTTCCACCACTCTTCTGAAATATGATTCTGCATCGCTAAAATTGTATTTATATAAGTTAGCTAAGCCATAATAATACAAGGACCCTTCATGTTGTTTATCTCGTTTTAATGCTTTATCAAGAATGTTTGTAGCTTTTTTAAACCATTTTTTATCATCATTACGCATCACGATCCAACCACGCGCACAGATTGCAAGTACATCCGGATCTTTTGAACCTTTATCTACGGCTTTACCAATATTTTTTTTGGCTGCTTTTATATTTCCTAAATGCGCATTTGCCAAACCTAATCCAGCATAAGCAGGAACAAACTTTTTATCTAAATCAAGGGCTCTTTGAAAAGAGTTCAAAGCTGCATCATAGTTACCCGTATCCACAGAGCGCATCCCAGAACGAAAATGATATTCTGGAGTATCCACATCGCTTTGTGGCTTTGTTGCACATCCTGCAATCAGTAATATTGCAGAAACTAAAAATATTCTTAAAGATAAATGTTTCATAAACAATCCTCGCTATTGATTATACAGTGTGAATATAGGGTGAAATATTTTGAAAATAAATGGCTTGAACATTAAAATTTGATTTAAATNACAATAACAGGTTTCTTNTTGGTTAATGAAATAATATTAAATAATTTAGATTATTATTGTTTGTGGTTATAGATTTNCGCTTTTAGCGAGGTAAAACAACAGGGTAAAATAAATGAAGAAATATTTTTCTATTATATTAGTATTGTTTTTGGNCACCGANTCTTTGNTCTCTCANTCGCAAACCGCAAAAGGGGTTGGCTATGGATTAACGAAAGATGCTGCAATTGAGCAGGCAAAGCGTGATGCCGTAGAGAATGGNNTAGGTGCTTACATAAGTTCTGAAACNGTTGTAACAGCNACTTCTTTAAGCGATAACATTTATTCNAAAGCTCAAGGGTTTGTAAAAAAGTTTGATATTGTTAATGAGAAAAAAGATCCAGATGGNAATTGGGAGATTACNATATCTGCTGANGTGACGCAAATGCTTGATCAAGTNATGCAAGATGAGGCNGCTCTTCAAACACTTTTAAACTCAATGAATCGCCCAAGGATTATTTTTCTGCTTCGTGAAGAAAATTTAATTGATAACACACCAACAGACTTTGCGGAAACAAAACTTCTTAGCATGTTTTATGATAAAGGATTTGACGTTGTTGATNGNCAGCTAGTNCAAGCATTAAAAGGAAAGCCAGATTTTGATCAAGCNNTGGNNGGCAANGTAGCNGCTGCAGCAAAANTTGCAGGTATGCTAGGAGCAGANGTTATTGTCATTGGAACNGCAAAAATTTCTTCCGGNGGTGAATTTTATGGAATGACTTCAGGTCAAGCAGATTTAAATGGAAAAATTGTCCGNGCNGATACAGGAGAAATTTTAGCAGTAGTNCCNAGTGCGCACGGGAAAAAACCTCATATTTCTCCTTCAACAGCTGGGGTGAACGCTGTAAATGATGCTGCCCAAAAAATGGGAGAGGATATTATCCGTCAAGTAATCCAAAAATGGAGCACCCAGCAGTCTAACTTTGTTAAAGTATTTATTGTATTAAAGAATGCAGACTTTGGTTCCTATATGATGTTTCAATCATTTTTACAGGCCCAAACCGTATCTGGAATACGAAATGCATATTCAAAAAGTTTAAATGATGGGGTCGCGGAATACGAAGTGGAATTTGAAGGAAAGGCTATGGACTTAGCAATGGGGTTAAGTCAGACAACGCCAGATGGATTAAATTTTAAAGTTACTGGTATGACTGGTAATCGAATCACAGCAGAAATTGTTCAATAATTTAAGGAGTGTCCTAATGAAACAGATTACATATGTAGCAATTCTAATAAGCAGTCTTCTAATAGGCCAAGATAGCTTTGTTGGAGAAACGTTTGATCGCGGATCCATAGATTATAATGGGAGAAAAGTGCAAGCAACAGGAATTGGTTACATTCCTCAAAATGTAATCAATGCGGGTCAAGCACGCCGAGCTGCGCTCCGGATTGCGAAGCAGGATGCTTTGCGTCAATTAGTAGAAATTGTAAACGGTGTCACACTTACAAGTGAAACCACTATGAGTGGAGCTATGTTTGATGACGTAATTAAAACACAAGTTCAAGGTGTAATTCGTGGAGCATTCCAAGTTGGAGATCCAAAATATCTAAGTGATACATCTATTGAAGTTGTATATGAAGTTCCCATGGCAGGTATATCAGAGGTTATGATACCACCTACTGGATTTCTTGATCCATTCGCACCCACAGCAGCTGCTCCATCAGATGCTGCAGCGGCCGATGCTCCAACAACTGGGGCCATTACGGGATTGATTATTGATTGTACAGGCCTTGGAATTCGGCCTGCAATGTCCCCTCAAATATTGGATCAAAATGGCGGCATAGTATATGGGCCATCAAACTATACACGTGAATATGCTGTTAAAAATGGAGTTGCTGGGTATGCAAAAGGCCTAGATGCGGGCAAAGCAGATGATCGAGTAAAAGGGAATCCGCTAGTCATAAAAGCAGTAGCCGTATCTGGGAGCAATAACGTAGATGTTGTTATTGGCAATTCAGATATCATGCGTATACGATCAGCAAACAGTTCCTATGGAATTTTAAAAGATTGTAGAGTATTAATAGTACTTTGATTAATAAACCAATGGAGAAATTAATGACTTACAAATCCTCAATGACGATACCAGCACATTACGTATTCTTGTTTGTGCTATTCATTTCTATGCCTCTTGTTGCGCAAGAAGAAGTGAAGAAAGAAGATGAATCAGAAGTAGCAGTAGTTCCAGATGCCGATGGGATAGAAGACCCAGGGTTAAAAGCTGGCAATGTTGCACCATCCTGGGCTCTGATGTATGCCCCTGCCAAGTTTGAATTTTTGAAAAACTGGACTGTAGAGCGTGGTGCAAGACTTCGAAAAAGCACTACCCAGCCGTATAGGCATGTTGTGGTAGTTAGTTTTTTTGCAACCTGGTGTAAGCCTTGCATGAAAGAATTACCTTTATTACAGAACTTATATGAAAAGTTTGATGGACAGCGCGTTAAGTGGTTTCTTGTAGATATTACAGAGGCAACTCGTACGAGTCCCGGGTATGAAGATTCACCAAAGGCCGCACCATTTTTAGCAAAAAAGGGAATTACCATGCAAATATTGAATGATAATCGTGGTGTTGCCAAACAGAGATACGGAGCGAAGACTCTTCCTCGACTCTATGTAATCGATAAGTTTCAAACGATTCGGTTAGCTAAAAAAGGATTTCATGAAGGGGAAGACTTCGAAGGAGAAGTTGGCGCTATGGTAGAAAAATTATTAGCTGAGGCAGATGAATAATTGAATATGTGTTCCAGCGCACTGTATATTTGTCATACATGCTATAACTTGTGGAGGTTTTCGTGAAAAATTCTCTTATATATTTACTATTGGCTTGTTTCACAATTTCTACTGTTTGGGCTCAGGACAGCCGCCCTACAGTGGCGATTTTGGATTTTGAAGGTCAAGGGATTAGCGTTCAGGAGGTACAAACTCTTACCGAACGCATGCGCTCAGAAATTGGGACTACCAACGCTGTACGTTTAATCGAGCGAAAAGCAATTGAGAGCATAATGGCAGAACAGGGCCTTGCGCAATCAGGGTGTGTTTCCGATGAATGTGCTGCAGAAGTAGGGCAATTATTAGGAGTGCAGTTTATGGTAAGCGGTACGATTGGCAAGCTAGGAGATTCATTTACAATTGACGTAAAAATGTTTTCAGTTGAAACTGGTGCTACGGAGAGATCTGTAAACGC
>NZXJ01000079.1 GCA_002701945.1 Fidelibacterota bacterium | reverse complement strand
CAGATTATTTTACCCCTCATGAAGATGCTGATTTGATATTCAAATATAGCAATGAATTAAATATGGGTTTGAGCTATAAAGGTGATTATAGGTTGGTATACACAGGGACAGGACTTGAAACTTTTGGAAGCAACTCAAGTTCGACGGCACCAAATGATATTAATGAAACCCAAACCTTATTTATGGAAAGAGCTCTCAACTATTTAAATTTTATTAATCATACCCCTTTAGTTGACAACGAAGATTCAACATCGAGTATTAACTTTCATGTGAATATTTTTAATGATGGCGCTGATTTTAGCGTTCCCTTTTTATATTATAGATTGAATGGCGGTGAATTCAATATGGTAGAAATGCACGATACAACTGAGGGGTTTTATTATACTGTACCTCCTCCAAATGAATCTGTATTGGTTGAGTATTATTTCTCTGTTAATAATAATTATTACAATTGGACAAACCCAGTTAATACAGGTGAAGTGTTCCAGTTTAGTATTGGTAGAGATATGATAGTTCCTGATGTTTATGATTTAGCACCACTGCCAAACCTTATTGACCGCTCTGGTGTTGCGAATGTTTCAGTGTTAGCAACAGATAATATTGGGGTTGATAGTGTTTCTTTATATTGGTATTACTCTTTTAGCCCTGAGGTAGTCCATATTACTCCGATGAGTCTTAATGGTTACTTTTGGGAAGGGAATGTTGAGTGGGAGAGCCTATCAGGGAATGATAAGGTGTTTTATTTTGCTGTTGCTAAAGATAGTTCTTCAAATGCAAACTTGGGGTATTCGGATACTTTAAGTTTCCAAATAATTAATAAAACGATTCTAACCACATGGGATGAAGAAATTATTGGACAGTGGGATACAGGGCAGAGTTGGGGGCTATTTTATGTGAATTCTGCAGTTAAATATGGGATGAATGATTCCCCAAGTCTAAACTATGAAAATAATAAATCAGACTATCTAACACTGATGGAGCCATTTGATTTATCGGATTATAATTCGGCATATTTGCAGTTCTGGACAGGTAGTTTTTTAAGAGATAATGATATAGGTACAATACAAATATCTAGAGATGGGAGTATTTGGGAANCTGTTTATTCAATATCAGGAATNAANTTTGTNGATACTGTAAAAATAGATGTTACTGAANATATTGANTCAGNNGTTCATCTAAGNTTCCATATTTCAACNGATGCNTCAGAAGTTGCAAGCGGTTGGTATATTGATGANATTCATTTATTAGTAGATACCAGTTTAGTTATNTTATCAANCNATTATGAAAAAAATATTCCAATCAATTTCNATTTATCACAGAATTANCCTAACCCTTTTAATCCNATAACATCAATAGATTTTTTCGTACCCAAAAAACAAATGGTAAAAATAGAAGTTATTGATTTAAAAGGAAGGTTGATTAANACTATTCATGAAGGTATAACTAAAACAGGGGAGCATACTGTACGTTGGAATGCTACTGATTACAACCACAACCCCATATCTACGGGCGTGTATTTTTATCGATTAACATCTGGTAATTATTTTAAAACGCGTAAAATGCTGTATTTAAAATAAAATTAAACAAGGAGAACATATAAGTTTGGACAGCTCAAGTTTAGATAAAGCAATTAATATATTAGACACCAACAAAGATGATTGGGTAAACCTTCCAATATCTGAAAAAATACCATTATTTAAATCACTTTCTAGTAAGACAGCTGCTGTTGCAAAAGATTGGACAGACGCTGCATTAAAAGCAAAGTCTATTAAGGAAGATTCTCCATTGTCTGGAGAAGAATGGACATCGGGACCATGGGCTCTAATTTATGGCGTAGAAAGCATGGTAGACACCTTAATAGCTTTAGATAAAGGACAGAACCCTCCTGTTGGAAAAATTAGATCGAGACCTGATGGCCAGATGGTCGCAAATATATTTCCGTACAATATTTATCATCATTTACTTTTAAGTGGAATTCGAGCTGAAGTATGGATGCAAAAAAGTGTAAACGAAAATAATTTCAATGAACATATTGCTCAGGTATATAAATCTAAGACTCAAAATGGAAGTATATCATTAGTCCTTGGGGCGGGAAATGTGGCATCTATACCACCATTGGATGTGCTAGATAGGCTATTTGCACACCTGTCCGTATCTATATTAAAGATGCANCCTGTAAATGATTACTTAAAAGATATTTTTGAAACTATTTTTGAAGATTTTATTTCTTCAGGTTATGTNCAAATTGTATCTGGTGGCGNAGATGTNGGTAAATATTTGTGCAATCATGAAGTAATAGATCATATACATATTACAGGTGGAGCTAAAACGTATGATTCAATTGTATTTGGCTCTGATGAAGAAGGNAATGAAAGAAAGAAGCGAGGTGAAAAACAAATAAACAAATCAATTACAGCAGAACTAGGATGTGTAACGCCAATTATTGTAGTCCCAGGACCCTGGTCAAAAGCAGATATTAAATATCAAGCTGAAAATATTGCGACCCAAAAACTTCATAATGCAAGTTTTAATTGTATTGCAGGTCAAGTGTTGGTTTTACCTGAAAGCTGGGATTTATCNCAANATTTACTAACAGAAGTAAAATCAACAATNTCATCTACTCAATTAAGNGAACCATACTACCCTGGAGCAAAAGATAGGCATGAGGCCATCAANCAATCATATGNGAATTGCGAAATAATTGATGANAATGGAAAGCTCTCGAGATTATTNATTACTGATTTAGANCATACGAGCAATAATGAATATTTATTTAATAATGAGGTATTTGTAGGNGCTCTTGCACAAACATTTTTACCAGGCGGTAACCCAAAAGACTTTCTACTAAATACTGTAAAATTTTGTAATGAAAAATTGTGGGGCACATTAGGAGCGAATATTATTATTCACCCAAAAACTATTAAGCAACTAGGGCCCGATCTAGAAAATATTATTTCGGAACTTAAATATGGATCAATTGGAATAAATACTTGGTGCGCAATGGCTTTTCTAACTGCTGAATGTACTTGGGGTGCGTTTCCAGGGCATGCTACTAATGATATACAAAGCGGAAATGGCGTTGTACATAATACACGCCTATTTGATAAACCTGAAAAAACAGTTGTCTATGCCCCATTTTCTCCATTCCCCAGAAATTTATTAAAAGGAGAATTTCATATGTTTCCAAAGCCACCGTGGTTTGTAACCAATAAGCAAGCACATAATGTTTCGCGTCGGTTCACATATTTTCAAGCGAAACCGAGCCCTCTTCGCTTGCCCGGATTGTTTTTTGATGCTCTCCGAGGATAATCTTTTTTAGATAGTCCTTTATTTAAAAAAATTTTATGAACCAATATATAAAGATTTTATCCAGTCGACTTCTTCTTCTGATAAGATTTCACCCAATGTGGAGGCTACATCTACTTGGGAAATATTTCGTTGACCAAGCAGTACGCATCCGGAGGGAGAATCAAATAATAGAGAATCAATTAATCCTCGCATAACAGGATGAGGGTGGTTAGAAAATTTTTCTTCTAGAAGTAATTTATTTTCCTGCATTTTTTTGATTATCACATCATTTTTAAAATCACTTACACGCGAGCGAAAATCACCATCACCAAATTTTACTGGTTCAGTATATTTTCCAGTTAATAAGCCATGTTTTATAGGCGAGAAAAAACAAACCCCTGCATTATTTTTTTCTACCCAATCTTTCAGCCCGGATGAAAAATAGGCGTCATCCATAACATTCCGATATGGCTGAACCACATCAGGTTTAAAGTCATCTATGTATTTCATTATTTTATCTAAGTCCCAATCAGATAATCCAAGAAACTTAGTTTTCCCTTCTTCTTGAAAGCGTTGTACTGTGGCAACAGCATCTTCAAAGTATTCGCCATTTTTTCCAAAATTACAATGATGTAAATACATAAGATCTACACAGTCTGTCTGTAAGTTCATCAGCGATTTCTCCATTTGGGATCGCATATGGGTTGGATGATAATAATATTCATAAGCCCCCATATCCCAACCAACCTTTGTAGCTAAAAAAATTTGGTTTCTTGGAATGGTTCCCCATAGCGCACCAATAACTTTTTCTGATCTACCATCCCCATACACATCAGCTGTGTCCCAGTGATTAATTCCAACGTTATAACACTGTTTTAGAGCATTAATTGAATCCTTATCATCTTGCCCATCCCAACCAACAGGTATCTTGCCTTGTTTGTTTGCGCCGCCATACGACCATGTACCAAGACTTATAGTTGAAACCTCTTGTCCAGTTTTTCCTAATATAATTTTTCTCATAATTCTTATCCTTGATTATATTTATGATGACAAAATTATATCTAAGTTATATAATAAAGTTCTTTTTATTATATTGATAATATTGTGAGCATGTAATAACAATTTTATAACTTTATTAAAATCAAGTTTTGCTATTTATAATTGATATTGGACATAATAATTTTAGCCTTGATAAAGCAATGGCTGTATTGGAGTCTGAAGTAAGTAATCAAATTTTTCAAGGGGGTTCAAAAGCAATTAAAATAATTCATGGGCATGGATCTGGCGCATTAAAAGATGCTGTTCGGGAATGGTGCGCTGAGCAGAAAGGACGATTTAAAGCTGTGATATTTGGTGAGAATTATGATATGTTTGATAAAGACTCTATGGATATGCGATCTGATTGCGGTTTGCCCAATGATAAAGATTTTGGTCGAAGAAATAGCGCAATTACTTATATTTGGTTACGATAAATACTGATTTATTGAGGGGGAAATAAATTTTTGCTTATAGATAATAAAAAGTATGATTACTTATTTAGTAACCATAGACCGCAGACAATTGAAGGTATTTATATTTTCGGGAAAAATGATAAATATCTTATTAATCAAAATTATGCCTCAATAAGTGATATAGAAAATCGGATTTGGTCAGATTTATATATTAGATTAGAATTACTTTTAGATCAATATGCATCAAAAGAATATTTATTAGGCATACAGTCGTTGCCAATACCTCGAGATAGATTCCCTGATTTTAACGCTATTTCTCCCATAATTAAGGATTCAACAGGCTGGACCTTGCTGCCAGTAGCAGGCTTCTTGGATGAAGAATTATTTTTTGAAGTGAATGCACAACAAAAATTCCCTGTAACAGATATCATAAGAAAATCACCTCGATTTGATAATAAATATCGCGATCGTAATATTCAAAATGATGAAGGCTATACGCCAGAACCAGATATTTTCCATGACATACAAGCACACACCCCTTTTTTGATGGATCATAAATTTGCAGAGTTTTTAGCTGACGTAGGCAAACTTGGCCATGAGATAATTTTAGACAAAAGAAAATTAGGCCCAGAATTGGTTGCTCATAATTTGAAACGATTGCAAAACTTTGCATGGTGGACATATGAATTTGGATTATTAAAAAACAATGGAGATAGTGACAATATTCGTAAAAAAAGCAATGATATCAATTATGAAATCTATGGTGCAGGAATTATATCATCATATGATGAAACAAACAATATTATCAAATGCGCAAAGGGAGAATCAAAAAGATCAAAATTACTGCCATTTGATATAGAAGAGGCCGTTATGACAAGATATGATTATAGCGATATTCAAGATAGATATTATGTCATTGACTCTATGGATAGTTTATATGAAACATATTATAAAAATAAGGACCTGTTTTTCTATGAAGGGTAAATTCATTTTTTCAAACCTTACGGTTATTTTTCTTAGTATTTCTTTTATTATTGTTATTTTAAATAGTTGTGCACCTTCTAAGCCTAGCTTGAAAACTTTATCTATTACAGAGCCAGAAAGGGTTGTTTCAAAAGAAGATTCATTGCTTGCTGTAAGTAAAGAAAAACGACCTGAATTTGTTTCTATTTTGTCTACTGCTCATATAAATATTGCCAGAAAGGCAGAAAAGTCTGGCGATATAGAAACAGCTTTAGATGAGTACAAAAAAGTTCTTGCGATTGATCCTAAAAATAAAATAGCCCGCTATGAGTCGTTAATACTACAAGGGTTATCCCATTATAAGAAGGGGAGCAAAACATCACTTTGGGATGCAATAGAGCTTTTTTCTAAAGCATCCATGATTAATCAAGATAATGGCATTGCGAGTTATTGGATAGCAAAGTCTTATGAGAAAAAAGACAGCAAAGATTATGATTTAATTATTGAAGCATATGAAGATTCATTAAGTAAAACTTTGCCTGATAAATTGCGAAAAGATGCAGAAGTCTCTAAAGCTGAAGCGAACAAAAAGAAAAAGACTTTTGATAGTTTTTGGAAGTGATAATTATTTTAATCATCTAGAATGAACATATTGTGTAAAAAATTAGATTTTTGTTCATTATTCAAAAATATTTATTTAATCACATTATTAACATCTTCTATTGATAGCATGAGTATACTGTAATATATTTACCTTCGGTGGGAATCAATAATTGGGAAGAAAAAAGCATGATTAAGACATAACTATATTATGTTTGCTTTTATTAATTAAAACCGAGGAATATTGGCATGACAATCCACAGACCAAAAAACAGCATTTTTCTTACTGCATCTTTTCTCTTTATGTTTGCTTTTGCGCAGTCAAAAGACTACGATGTTTCAGGACAAGTCTTTGATAGCAATGGAGACAAAGCTGGCAAAGTAACTGTACTATTATTAGATAATAGTGAACTTGAGGTTCAAAGCATCAAAGCGAAAGGTAGTGGGAAGTTCAAATTTAAAAAAGTTTTATCCGGTAATTATTTTATTCGCGTAGATGGAGGGGAGCTAGGGAAGGCAAACGTGCCTTTAACTGTTGCTGAAGATGATGTAAAAGATATTCAGGTATCATTACAACAGACTACGCCGGCTAACGTTGTAGAGGAAGCAGCTCCAACGCCAGCACCAAAGAAAAGCGTTGCAGCAGCTCCAGCAATTAATGATGGCCCCTTAGTCCCTGAAGTTGCATCAGAAGAAGAATCTGACGATGCTGGCACTACTTATATTATGAATGAACTTAGTTTTGAAATAAAAAAACTATCTGCTGAAGTAAAGCATCTTAGCTCAGAGCTNGAGAACTTAAAATCGTTAAGTAAAATGTGGGTTAACCCTTTAGCNATTTATTCTAAAGAAATAATTATGAAAAATGGGAGNACNGTCTTTGGGAAGATAGTATATCANGATGAATCAGAGCTAAAAGTTGAAACNTTAGTAGGTTATCTAATTATTAANCGTGANAATGTTGTTCGNGTAATTGATAATGTTATAACTGAAGACACGCAAGAATATGTTCCAGAACAAGTGCGTGATAGTTACTCGCCTCCACCGATGCCACGCCTATCTGAGCCAAAATACACATCAGCAGATCCTTTAGATAGGAGCGCTGGAAGAAAATATGCAGCGAACTGTGTTTTAGTCGGAAATATAACAGAGAAAAAAGATAATCAAGGAAATACAATTTTCACAGGTGAAGTGAAAAATATTGGCGGTCGAAGAGCAGATTTTGTGAAGATGGATTTTGTTTTTCGTAAAAATTGGAGTGGAGAAACAAAAACTTTAACAACTTTTGCTAGAGGCACCTACCACACCTTTGATTCTGGTATTACAACTGATGCAACTCTTCTTCCTGGATCTATAGGAGCTTTTGAGTTATATGTTCCTCATGCATTTGGATCATTTATTGGCTATTCTTATGTTATTGACTGGGAGGAATACGAATAAAAGTGTATTATAATTACAGACTAACATTTTTTTCATTATTGTTTGGTTTATTCAGCACTATTTCTGCGCAATCAAATGCTACAATATCAGAAGTATTTTTTCTTGATTTAGGAATAGTAATTGAACCAACTACCGGTGATGAAAAATATAATAGGGTGGTTGAAGCTCCATCTGAAGAAATAAATTTTCAGATTAAAAAAGTTAAAAGTGGTTCAATTTATATGGCAGCTTCATCAGAAATGTTAGCCAGCTTAGAAAGAATAAACAGTCGAATTGAGAAATTAGAAGTTTCTTTTCAAGAAAAACTACATGATTTACAGCATGAAAATCAGTTGTTAAAAACCATGATAACCGATCTTAACAATAGTTCAAATATTGCAAATGAAATGGCTAACACGCATACAGACAAACCAGTTTTATCTTTCGAAGATTCAAAAGAGAAAGAGGAGTCAATTGTTGCTTCTTTGAATGCAAAAATTGTTAAGAAACCAGAAAAAGTAATCAATGAGCTGAATATGAACGATTACATGTCAGGAGTTTTTGCTTACCAACAAAACAAGTTTAAATTAGCAATAAAATATTTTTCAAATTTATCTTTAACAAGTGCTGATAAAAATATTTCAGATAATGTTGTGTACTGGATGGCAGATTCTTATCAACAAATTGGGGATATTGATAATGCAATGATTTGTCTTGATAAAGTCCTACAAAATCATAGTTCAGATCACATTGATGATGCGTTGATTAAAAAAGGTTTATTACATCGTAAACGAGGAGAAGCAGATCAGTCTTTAATTGTTTTTAATGAATTAGTAAATAATTTCCCAAATAGTGAATATGTAAAACTTGCTCGTATGGAAATTAAACGTGCAGAGATGTATCAATGAGCAAGAGATTGTTTCCACTTGTTATTTTTTTATTAATGGCGCTTGATACAACTTTTGGCGCAACGCGTGTTGCGTATACTCGTCCAGGGATTATGATGAAAATACCATTTAGCACTGTTGGCAGATCCCCCTATTTATTTAGAACGGGTTTCGGTACTGAGTTTCATAATCTTAGTCCTTTTAATAGTACTGCAGGCATATTCTTTGATATGGAAGTTGGTAAAAACTTTTCTGTTGGATTTTCTTCGGTCCAGACTGCCGACACAACGAATCTTGCTAATTTAGACGTATCAACATATACGCCACCCGTTGAATTTGGTTTTCATCTACAGCAGAGAGTATATACTTATAATGACATTAGTGTGTCAGTTGGTTTGCAAGATATTGTATTTAAAAACTCTGAAAGTGAAAGCGGTTTAAGTTTATCTCCTAAACAATTATCTTTTTTTACTGTTGTTAGTAGTGCAAAGTCTTTGGGGTCGTATAACTTACAAACATTTTTAGGATTTGGGACTGGTGGTTTTGGCGCACAAGATTCGCTGCCAACTACTGATTCAACAGGAACGCCTGCAGGTGTATTTGCAGGGTTTCATTTAAACACTCCTTTTTTTAATAAATGGGGTGGTTTGGATTTTGTGGGTGAATTTGATGGTATAGGAATCAATGTGGGACTCCGCATCCCCCTTACCTCGGATTATCGCCTAAACATTGGGTTCACCCACATAGAT
>NZXJ01000078.1 GCA_002701945.1 Fidelibacterota bacterium | reverse complement strand
TTATCACTGAGCAATATTAATGAAGATATGTATGATAAAATCTTATAACGCAAGGTTTGCATACTGGAAGTATGAATCGAATCTCATCGGTTGCTATAGCATTCATGCTGACTTTTACAACAATGAGTACTGGCTCTTTAGAAAATCCAGATTTTACTAGAGTAAATAACTCCTCTAATGGTTTTGATGGACATGAAAATGATACAATAGACAGAACAAATACATTTCCTTTTGATGTACTGTTCGATGATTACTATGATACATCTGCAGAAGTTTACGCCGATTTACTTACATTTCAAACAAATTATCCTGACATAGTTGAACTATATGTGTTAACTGATATTATTCCTGCCGGTCAAACATGGCAAGGGAATGAGATTTATGGAATAAAAATATCAGATAATGTCGCTAATGAACCTGCGTATTATGATGATCCTGATGAAGAAACTTACTTTATTGTAAGTAATCACCACGCCAGAGAATGGATGACAGTTCCGACTGCCATGTACTTCATCTATTATTTGACTCATTTCTACGGAATGGAACCTACCGATAACGATGGAGATGGGCTAATAAATGAAGATATGATTGATGGTGTCGATAATGATGGAGATGGTGAACAAGGTGGAAGAGTAGATGAATTTGGAAGAGCTTTGTTCGATGGAATTGATAACGACGGTGATGGCATTATTGATGAAGGAATTGATGAGGATCCAAGTGAAGCTCGCGTTACTCATTTAGTAAACAATCGTGAAACGTGGATTATTCCACTGCTAAATCCTGATGGATACAACTACGATCGCGAAGACCCTGACAGGTTTTGGCGTAAAAATATGCGTGATAATGATGGCAATGATAGATATGGTGATGCTTGTGATGGAGTTGATATTAACAGAAATTATCCTATGGAATGGTCTCATAATACACAAGGACAAGCTTTGATTGGGGACGATTTAGAACCTGAGTTTACTGTTGATGATGATAACCCTTGCTCAGATGTGTACCACGGCCCAAGAGATTTCTTTGATGATGATGGTGATTGTGATAGTGATCTTTGTGATACTCCTTTTTCAATAGGTGATCAAAATACGCAAAATAATATTGATGAGGACCCTCCGGACGCACTTCACATTGATGATGATGGAGATGGAATGATTGATGAAGACCGGGAAGGTGGATTTTCTGAACCTGAAACTCAAGTAGTAGAGTACCTGACTTGGAGGCTAGATATTTATGATGATTATCCACAGATCGAATATTTGAATGATTACCAGAACGGAATCATAAGAGATAATTGGCCCGAAATGTTTGTTACAGCTCCAGATGGAGACTATGTAAGGAATTATCGAACTGAAGCCCATGACATGAAACACAACATAATGAACTCTGTTTCATACCATTCCTGCTCTGCCCTTTACATTTGGCCTTGGGGTTACAAGGATCAAGATCCTCCTCATGAGCTATACATGGAAAATCAGGTTAAACCATTAATGAATGTTACAGGTTATGGAAACTGGAAAGACCAAGGAGGCTACAAAGTTTCAGGAGATATTAACGATTACTTATACGGAATGCAAGGCTCTTTTTCATATACTGTAGAGCTAAATCAATGCGGCAGTCAAGGAGGCTTAACAAGTGGTTTCCACGCCGATCCATTACTAATTAGGCCAACTGTGAGAATGCACCTATTGACTAATATTTATTTCATGGATGAATCACAAAAAGCAAGAATTGGACAAATGATAACCTCTGATACTGGAAATCTAGGAATAGGTACCATTAATTCTCCTGAAGAAACTATGATGCCAAAACTAACTATATTGTCTAATGAAGATGCAAAAGAAGTTGGTTTTGGAACTGATTCAAATGTTGAATTTGATGAAAATAAACTTTATTCTAATGATGATATCTCTGTCAGAGTAAATGTTAACAATGCTCAATACTTGCTGAAAGATTCTCTACATCTAAAATACAGAAATGACATGATGGCTGATGATACATGGAAAGAAGTTCCAATGTCATGTATCAAAAATTGTGATGCTAGAGATTATTCAAACTATAACAATACTGGAGGCGTAGTTGTAAGAAACTCAATATACGAAGCCAAAATTCCTGAAACTGAAGATTCAATGAATGTTCAGTTCTATGCTGTAGGACAAGACTCAAGATTAGCTAATGCCTTCGGCGGAGGATTTGTCTTTACTGGATATGGAGATGCTGAACCATTAACGGTTTTTGTTGATGACATCATCGGGTTTGGAAATCCATTCGTAGACTTTTTTGCTATGGCCTTCATGATGGGGATTCTATATGGTGTTGTTTGGGGAGGATTGTACAAAGCTGTTGGAATCGCAACTGAAGCTGAAAAGAAAAAGAATAAAGGCGAAGAATTACTCAATCAGGAACCTAAAAAGAAAGCAAAACCTCCTAATAAACCACCAAATAAAGGAAGTGTCAAAAAAGTGTCACCAAAATCAGTAGCCGCAGTACCAAAGGAAAGTTGAAAAAATGGCTAACGAACAACCACCTGAAGAATTCTCCTCTAGACTAGGACTAATCCTGACCACAATTGGAGCTGCCGTAGGAACTGGTAACATATGGAGATTCCCACGAGAAGCTGCAGCTAATGGTGGTGGGGCATTCATGATAGGATGGTTGATCTTCCTTTTTGCTTGGTCTATTCCTTTATTGATAGCTGAATTTGCTATCGGTAAAAAAACTAGACTTGGAACTGTAGGTGCTATGAGAGATATGGCTGGTCGGAATTTTACTTGGCTGGGTATATGGATGTTGTGGGTTGGAACTGCAGTAGGATTCTACTATGCTGTTGTAATGGGATGGACAATCAGATACTTTTGGATTGCTATTTCAGGAGAAATGAATGCTGCTGAAGATACTGAGCAAACACAAGCTTTGTGGGATAATTTCATTAGTTCACCAGTCGAAGTTATATTTTTCCAATTAATTGCTGTTGGATTTTCTGCATTTATAGTTTACAATGGAATAAGTGGAATTGAAAAAGCAAATAAAATCTTGATTCCATGCTTAGTGGCATTTCTTGTAGTAGCAATGATTTATCCGTTTATTCTTAATCCTTCAGGAGCAATGATTGGACTGAAATTCCTATTCATACCTCAAACTGAATATTTGTTTAAAGGAGAAACATGGATTAGAGCTCTGACTCAATCTGCTTGGTCGACTTCAGCTGGATTTGGAATGGCTATTACTTATGCAGTTGCAATGCGTAAGAAAGAGGATATAGGATTGAACGCATTTCTAACTGGATTAGGAAATAACTCTGTTTCACTAATTGCAGGAGTGGCTGTTCTCAGTACTGTATTTGCATTGTCTGATTCAACCGCAGAAGGTTTAGAAGCTGTTGAATCGGGATCTTCTGGTTTAACATTTATTCATTTAACTGCCTTGTTTGCATCAATGGGTACTGCAGGATGGATTATAGGAAGCATATTTTTCTTAGCAATGTCATTTGCAGCATTAACTTCAATGGTTTCAACTTTCCAGGGATGTGTCGTCAATTTTGTTGATATGGGATGGGAAAGAAAAGAAGCTGTAAGATATATTGCTATTGCTGTTGCAATAGCTGGTATACCCTCAGCAATTAGTTTAGAATTTTTAGATAATCAAGATTTCGTTTGGGGAACTGGCTTGATTGTCTCAGGATTAATGGTAGCTGTTGTAGTAATGAAATTTGGTGTAAGTGACTTCAGAAAGAATTTAATTAATACCCAATATGCAGACGTGCAGATTGGGAAATGGTGGGAATATATTATCAAATATGTTTTCCCTCTTGAATTTATTGCAGTATTCGGATTTTTCATATATGAAAAATTACAAGACCAAAGTCATTCACCAATTGAAGGAATGGGATTAGGTTTATTCACAATTATAACTATGGTTCTTCAATGGGTCATTATTCTTGTAATATTCATATTCTTCCTAAACAATAAGGTAGCTGATTCTGTGAAAAAAGGACCAGTTTCTGACGGGAATTTTGATGATGATATTCTTGAAGCTGAGTCTGTTTAAGATTACTTCAACAAACTAGCCTTAGCTACCTGGAACTCTTCGTCACTAAGCATGCCTTTGTCTTTCAATTCACCTAATTTACGTAATTTTTTGAGGAAGGCCTCACGGTCATCCTTGGTTGCTGTCGTATCTTTCAAGTTACTACCCCAATCACTACGTCTATCATTACGTTTTTGAAGTCTCGAACCACACTTACCGCAAATACGGAAATTAGAAGGTGCACGAGAACCACACTTNCCGCANACTACGTGNAGATCNCCTGAAAATACTTCTCTNTGNGAATATTTNGCTGCNTTATCTTCTTCNCCNGGAGGAACTTCATTAACAAAAATGGGTTGCTCCTCATAATCGTTAGGAAACCAGTCACGCCTTATTGCTGAAAATGTATCGCCTTCTACTGAATGGTAATAAACATCCATACGAGTAATCTCCTTATCCCTTGAACTNACTTTTACTTCAATTGTAAGAACTGATTTATCACCAGTTTCAAGATTGTCNACTATTGTTTGTCCTCGTGTTTCTAANCTATCGAAAGATATTGTAGTGTTTTTAGCAACACCAGTACCTGTATTAGTCAACGTTATTTCTATTTCATTCCAAGTATTATGCTTAAAGGGCTCAGATTGTAAAACNGTGAATTCAATAAAAGGAAATGAGAATTGAGGAGTAGGGGCGGAAGAAATAGCTGAATCAGCTAATTTTTTGGCCTCTAAAACTTCATCAAGTAGCTTAGCAGGATCTGGTTTTGATTTCTTAGAGCGTTTTCGCTTAATCTTACGAACTTTTNTCTTGGCTCCAAAATCTGTGAATGAAACCTTATCTGCCATTATTCAAGCATAGCAAAAGGCCGTTTTATACTTGCCTACTTTTCTTCTTCCACTTCTTCATAGTCTACATCAACAACGTTATCATCGTCTACAGTTTCTGTTGATTCTGCACCAGCTTGCTCATTGCTTGCTTGCTCTTCTGCAGCTTGTTGATATGCCATTTGTCCAATAGATTGTGATGCTTCCATGAATTCTTCTAACGCCTTTTTCATTGAATCAAGATCATCTTCTTTCATGACTTCTTCTAATTTTTCTTTAGAAGCTTCAACTTTAGACTTAGTTTCTTCATCGACTTTATCACCTAAATCTTTGATGGCTTTGTCTGTAGCATAAATCATAGATTCGGCCTGATTTCGAGTTTCTATTAACTCTCGTGCACTCTTATCCTCGTCTGCATGCTTTTCAGCCTCTTTAATTTTCTCCTCGATTTCTTCATCACTCAAGTTAGATTTAGAGGTTATTTCAATTTTCTGCTCGTTATCTGTGCCTTTATCCTTAGCTGTAACATTTATGACTCCATTACGGTCAATATCAAATGATACTTCAATTTGTGGAATGCCCCGTGGGGCTGGCGGAATTCCTAAAAGTTGAAATCTACCTAGCGTATCATTATCTGCTGCCATTGTCCTTTCACCCTGCAATACATGAATTTCAACGGCAGGTTGATTATCTGCTGCTGTAGAAAATATTTTTGATTTATTCGTAGGGATTGTCGTATTTCTATCGATTAAAGGAGTTAAAACAGAACCTTCAGTCTCAATTCCTAGAGTTAATGGAGTCACATCCAAAAGAACTACATCTTTGACATCTCCTGCCAGAACTCCTGCTTGGATTGCTGCACCCATTGCAACACATTGCATAGGATCTACACCTCTCTCTGCTTTACGACCAACGAACTTCTCGAATGCCTCTTGAACAACAGGCATACGTGTTGGCCCTCCGACAAGTATTACTTTATCTACTTCACCAGGTTTCATTTTAGCATCTTTGAATGCTTGCTTGATTGGCTTTTCACATTTTGCTACTACTGAACCAACAATATCCTCTAACTTTGCTCTTGATAAATCATGTTCCAAATGCTTTGGACCACTAGAATCTGACCAAATATAAGGTAAATTAATTGTAGATTTTAGAGTATTACTTAGCTCAATCTTAGCCTTTTCAGCTGCATCACGAAGACGCTGTTTTGCTGCAGGATCATCACGTAAGTCTATTCCATTATCTTCTTTGAAAATATCTGCAAGATAATCAATAAGTGCTTCATCCATATCTGCACCTCCAAGATTATTATCTCCAGATGTAGAAACTACATCAAAAACACCATTATCCATTTCCATTATTGTAACATCGAATGTTCCACCACCAAGATCTAAAACTGCTGCAGTATATTCACCTTCTTTATCCAAACCATAAGCAAGAGCTGCTGCAGTAGGTTCATTGATGATTCTTTCAACCTTCAAACCTGCAATTTTACCTGCATCAATTGTAGCCTGTCTCTGATTATCATTAAAATATGCCGGAACTGTGATTACTGCCTTTTCAATATCAACACCAAGATGAGATTCTGCATCTGCTTTAATTTTCTGTAAAATCATAGCAGATATCTCTTCTGGTGAATACTTCTTTTTCTTGATATTTACTCTATGTTTGGTACCCATCTTCCTTTTGATGTGCATAATTGTGTTCTCAGGATTGAGAACTGCCTGCCTCTTGGCAGGATCTCCAACAATACGTTCTCCATCTTTAGTAAATGCGACCACGGATGGAAACATTTTTCCACCAAATGTTGACCCNTCNGCTGAAGGTATGATTACNGGTCTACCTCCNTCCAAGTGTGCTGCTTCTGAATTGGTTGTACCCAAATCAATTCCAATTATTACTTCTTTTGCCATTTTATTCACCTTTTTCTTCAATATTTTTTGAGACTACGACCTTGGCTGGTCTTAGTAATTCTCCTTCAAGTTTGTATCCNGACTGAATAACATCAACAATTGTATCAGGTTCGACACTTTTGTCNTCTACTGTTGTCAATGCTTCATGGAATCTAAAATCAAATTGTTCTCCCTTAGGAACAAACTTCTCTATACTCAATGAATCCATAAATGCNGANACCAATTTTTGTAGNCCTGAAATTCCTTTNANTGAACTTTCNAGNTCTGGATAATCNGATTCTTGAGCTTTGTCTATTGTATCNATAATTTCTAAGAATTTAGAAATAACATCTCCNTTGATTCGCAGACTTTGCTGTTCTCGATCNCTGTCAANCCTCTTCCTGAAATTATCAAAATCTGCAGCTACACGCAATATCTGCTCNTTATGATTTTCTACTTCAGATTTAAGAAACTCAATCTGCTCNTCTGGAGTCAAAACTACTTCNTTTTCCTCCTTNACAGCNTCATTNTCTTCAGTAGATTTATCTTTGGATTTCATCAGTTATGAACCTGAGGTTGTTAACCTCTTATTTCAAAGAAAAAAGAGTCTATATAAAATTTCTTAATTAACGAAGNCCGAATTTCTTTCGAGCTTCTGAAACTCTCTTTTTATATTNTTTAGGAAGTTGATATCTAGCAATTTGCTCTATTTCAGTCCAATTNTGTTGNAATTCCTTNTTTGAATTTGTAGATATTATTTCTTCGAATCTAGACATATAATGTCTTGTTAACCAGAAGTAATAGGNTGAAAATCCTAGTGCAATNCCTCCAAAAATAAGAATCCAGATTGCCCAATCACCTACAAAATCAATTATAGCATCAGGAGACCAGGACTCATTTGCATACCATTGTCCTAAAATACCTATTAAAAACAAAAAAGTACTAATTATAATACTGACTAAACTAACTGCCAGCATATGCTCTTGCAACCAGTCGCTAAACTGTCTTCGCCACTCACTTGCCATTATTGTGCGCATTAATGGTTAAGTATAAAGATTACGCAAAAATAAATAATAATTAGTGGCCTGCCATTAATTTTGCATGAGTACTGCCAAAAGAATGGACTTACTAGGTAGTGAAACTGCATTTGCAGTTTCTGCTGAGGCTGCAAGTTTAGCATCTAAAGGAACTAAAATCTATCCATTCCATTTAGGAGATATTAATCTTCCAACTCCAAAATCTGTGATCAATGCTGCCCAAGCTGCTATTGAAGATGGAAAAACCGGATATTGTCCTGCTCCAGGTATACCTGAGCTTAGAGAAGCGTTAGCAAATGATGTAGGTAGTGCAAGGGGATTAGATTATGGAATCAATAATGTTTCAATACAGCCAGGAGGTAAACCTAGTATTGGAAAATATATCGCTGCAATGATGGAAAAAGACGATATTGTACTCTACCCAAATCCAGGATATCCAATTTATGAATCTCAGATTGAATTCTATAGAGGTATTGCATGTCCTTATGGTTACATCAATACTCCTGAAGGACTTAGACTAGACTTTAATACAATAGAAAATGGAATTAAAAGAGGCGCTAAACATATCTTTTACAATAATTACAATAATCCAACAGGTGCATCTTCACCAGATGAAGAGATTGAACGTTTAGCTAAACTGGTAATTGACAATGATATGTTTTTAATCTCTGACGACGCATATTTTGACACATTGTATGATGGAACTCCAAAATCAATAGCAAGCCTTCCAGGAATGTACGAAAGAACATTAACAATGTATACATTTTCTAAAAAATTTGCAATGACTGGGTGGAGGCTAGGTGGAGCAATTGGACCTGAAAAAATTATTGAGCAAATAACTCGTTTGAATGTTAATATGGAATCTTGTACAACACACTTCATCCAACACGCTGGCGTTGCCGGACTTAAAGCCCCAAAAGCTGAAACGCAGGAAATTTTAGATGAATTACAAACTCGAAGAGATATTCTAGTAGATATTTTGAATAGTATAGATGGAATTGAAGTACACAAACCAGAAGCTGGATTTTACGTATTTCCAAAGATAACTGATTTAATGGCACAAATTGGATTTAATGATCCTGAAGAATTTAGAAAAACTGTTTTAGAAGAAACGGGAGTGAGCTTTTGTGGTAGACATCATTTTGGTAGACCCCTAGATAATGAACCTGATTTCTACATCCGTCTTGCATTTTCAGGAATAAATAAAGAAGACTTACAAGAAGGAATGGACAAATTAAAAGCCTGGATAGATGTGAGGAGGAAATAATGGCTCAAGCAATGTTTGGTGCTGGATGTTTCTGGGGAGTTGAATACAACTTTTCTAAAGTTGAAGGTGTAAACGAGGTTGTTTCCGGCTATAGTGGTGGGAAAACTGATAATCCAACATACGAACAAGTCTGTAGCAGTACGACTGACCACGCTGAAGTAGTGCTGGTTAATTATGATTCTGACGTTGTTTCTTACGATACATTACTAAATGTTTTCTGGGAAAAACATGACCCAACGACACTAAATCGTCAGGGAGTTGATGTAGGAACGCAATATAGATCAGCTATATTTTACTTTACAGAAGCCCAAAAAGAAATAGCAAAAAAATCTTTAGACTATAGACAAAATAAATTAGGCGATAGAAAAATTGTAACTGAAATTACTGAAGCTAAAGAATTCTGGAAAGCTGAAGAATACCATCAAAAATATTTCGAAAANCACGGTAAACACTAACCAAGTGCTACATCAAGAACCATCATTATAGTAAAACCAANCATAACACCCATGGTNGCTATATCTCCATTTTTACCTCTATGAGCTTCTGGTACTAATTCTTCTACTACTACAAAAATCATAGCTCCTGCTGCAAAAGCTAAAGCATATGGNAGAACTGGTGTCATGTAAACTACCACAGCAGCTCCAANTACTGCTGAAATTGGCTCNACAAGNGCAGATAATTGTCCCCACCAAAAACTCTCNTTCTTNGACATGCCCTCTCTTCTNAGTGGAACNGAAACGGCNGCACCNTCTGGGAAATTCTGNATACCTATTCCTATTGCCAAAGCAACNGCNGCACCAAAACNNTCNCCNGTAGCNGCNGCACCAAANGCTACNCCGACAGCTAAACCNTCNGGTACATTATGCAAAGTTATNGANGAAATTANAAGCATACTTCNGTGCCATGTTGTTTTAACACCTTCNGNCTCNTCAGGTGGAGCTCCTGGATGAAGNTGAGGAAGATAAATATCTATTACTCTCATACANATNCCNCCTAAAACAAANCCAAATGCAGCTGGAAGAACCTGAACAAGNCCNTCTCCACTACTTTGATCTATTGCNGGACCAAGAAGNCCAAAACAACTTGCAGCTATCATTACACCTGCTGCAAAGCCAAGCATCCCGTCCAANACNTTTCGATTAATATCTAAAANGAAAACTAANCCTGCTCCTGCCGCAGTCATTCCCCAAGTAAAAAGGCCCGCAGCTAGTGCTTGCTGAATGGGNCCCCATTCNTCAAATGANTCAAACACAANCTACAACTTACATNCAGTTATTTAGNTGTTTTCAGTNATTCNGGAGGTTGTGTATTNACCATTCGAACACCAAAAAAGATTAANACAAAACTAACNAATTGTGCTANTCCCAANTCNTCATTAATCCATAACCAACTAGATAGAATTCCAAAAACAGGAACTACATTAACAAAACTTGAAGCTCTATTAGCTCCAATTACTTCAATACCTATAGCAAAGAANACGTATGAAAGGGCTGTAGAGAGAATACCCAANTANCCAATCAGAAGCCANTCATCANTACTCCANGATCTTTCCCANGGAGTCTCTGCNAAAACAAAGGGGATAAAGAATANCCAGCCNATAAGAGAAACCCAAGCAATTAGAGANAGTGGACTAAGTTGGCCTGANTTAAGNACGTATTGTCTCATAATAATTACATAAATTGCATAAGCAAAAGCCCCGAACATAATCAAACTGTTACCGATTAATCTGTCTTCGATAGAAATCTCCGTATTAGGAGAAGCAACGAATATCAGAAGTATTCCACTAAAACTTAGAATAATTCCAAATGAACTTTTAGAGGTTAATTTGTGTGAAAGCATTAACACGGATAAAATTGCCACAAAAATAGGATTAAAACCAATAACTAAAGAAGCATCTGAAGCTGCAGTTTTCTGCATTCCATACATATACCCTATTTGATAAAGAAATACTGAAGTAAAAGCCATAATCAACAAAGCTCTTCGATCTTCAGGCTTAGGGGCTATGTTACCTTCTTTTATCCACATCCATGCAAAAAGAATTGGAACTGCAAATGAATATCTCAAAAACATTACTGTAAAAGGGAAATCTAACAGGTCTGTTGCAAGAAGCCTACCTACAGGCCATGCCACGCCCCAAAGAACTGAAACTGTTAGCATCATCAAATTAGTGACTGCAAGCTTACGAGTACTGAAATCCAGCATAATTATTCGTCTTTCTTCGTCCCTAAGAAATATTCATTTATTTGAGGATCTGTCAAAATTTCACTAGCTTTGTTTGTATGTACTACTTTACCATTAGAAAATATGTAACCACGATCTGAACGTGCTAAAGACAATCTGGCATTTTGTTCCACGATTAAGACTGTAATTCCTTTCGCACGCAAGGCATCTATTCGTTCAATAATCTGTTGCTGATAAAGAGGACTTAAAGCAGCTGTAGGTTCATCCAATAATAGAAAATCAGGATTACTTATCAGTGCTCTACTAATGGCCAGCATTTGTCTTTGACCTCCTGAAAGGGAAGCTGCAACATCACTCATGCGAGGTTTAAGATCCTCGAACATTTCTAATATGTTATCTATTCTTTCATTGAGTACAGGACCTGGAAGGTTGATTCCACCCATATCTAAATTCTCTCTAACTGAGAGGCTAGGAAAGACGTTGTCGACTTGTGGGACATAAGCAATTCCTCTGTTAACCAAAGAATCTGTTCTCCAACCTGAAACTTCCTCTCCTTTATGCTTTACACTGCCGCTGTAATATGTAGCTATTCCAAATATTATTTTTATGAACGTTGATTTACCACAACCATTCGGTCCAATTACTGTAACAAATTCACCTTCATCAACATACAAATCAACATCATTCATAATTTGGACTTTGCCATAACCGCCCACTAAATTTTTTACATCTAAAATACGGCTCATGCAGCACCTCCGAGATAAGCTTCTATCACTTCTTTACTATCTTTTACTTCATCAGGTGTACCTTGCATCAAAACCTTACCTTGATCCATTACAATTATCCTATCTACGCCCCTCCTAAGGATAAAATCCATATTATGCTCAATAACAAAAATAGAAATATTAGT
Organism: Fidelibacterota bacterium; assembly: GCA_002701945.1. Classification (GTDB taxonomy): domain Bacteria; phylum Fidelibacterota; class Marinisomatia; order Marinisomatales; family TCS55. Next base: position 6,828 of record NZXJ01000078.1, on the reverse strand, counting down.
TTCAGAAACTATTGTTCTTAAGTTATTGAATATTTTTTCTGCTAAAGGACCTGCTACACCTGCAACAGGTTCATCAAGAAGTAACAATGCAGGTTCACCCATCAATGCTCTCCCAATATCAACTAATTTACTTTGACCACCTGACAACTCACTAGTCAAATTGTGTGCCATATGTGTTATCTCTAACTCTTCTAAAGTCTCATATGCTTTTCTGACTCGTTCATCCTCCCCATTATCGAAGAAATGCGAAAGAAATGCATGCAACGGATTTGTGCCATATTGGTTTCTAGGTGGAATCAACAAATTTTCAATTGTTGTCATCTCTCTCCACAGTCTTGTATGCTGGAAAGTACGTGTAAGGCCCAATTTTTGTATCTCATCTGGCCTCAGTAAGGTGGCATCTTCACCAAATATTTCAACATCGCCCTCAGTAGCATCTAATAGCCCTGAAATACAATTAAAAGTTGTAGTTTTTCCACAACCATTGGGCCCAATCAAACCCACAAATTCCCCTTTACCCACCTCAAAAGAAACATTGTCAACTGCACGCAAACCTCCAAAATCTTTCGTCATATTGCTAACTTTGAGTATTTTATCCATCAGAGAACCCCCAGAATCAAAATTTCGATAATGATAACAACAACTACTATGATTGGCCAAACATACCGTGGTAAAGTCTTAGAAGACAACACTGGATTTTCCGGTCTTTTAGGAACTTCAGGTAATAATCCTCTCTCAGAAATCATAAGGCTTGTTAAAATTACAAGGCCAATTAACATTAATTTGAAATAAACTAAATTTACAACTATATCTCCCGTTCCAAAAACTTCTGTTATTGATAAATCACTATACATGAAGCCAAAAACATCAATGATAAGCCATTCAAAAGCACCGTCTATGTCTCCAACATAACTATGGAAATTACTCTGATTATCTCCTCTAGCTGCAGATAACAAATTGAAAAGGGGCTCTGTTAAAGCAATCATAAAGGCCCCAATTACCATTCCTCTATTGTTTGCTCTACCGCCAACAATAAACGCAGCCCATATCAAAAAGGTAGATTTTACAGGATTAATGAAATCATCTAAGACACTAGCGTTTAACCAAGCCCATAAGCCACCTCCGAAGCCTGCAATAGCACCTCCAAGAGCTAAGCTCATTGCTTTGTTTTGAAAAACGTTGTGACCATGGTGCATAGTAACCTCTTCATCCTCTCTAATAGCTCTCAATAAACGACCCCATGGAGAGGATTGCATCATTTCTATCATAGTCCAGATCGAAATGAATGAAATCAATGCAATTGCTGCTAANAATACAGTATANGGTGCAGCCTCATCTAAGCCCAACCATTTCCCNACGTGATCGTCCATAGAGGATTCCCACCAATGNTCTAGAGGCAGATTGTACATCTGAATACCTATTGCTGTTGTTCCAGTACCTGCCCTAAGTAGCGGTTCGGCTCTCATTGAAATTCTAACTATTTCACCAAGAGAAATTGTAACAATTGCAAAGTAATCCATTCGAAGACGTGCTGTAGGATAAGCCAGTAACCATCCTGCAAGTCCTGAAACAAAAACTGCTGCTAAAATAGCTGAACCAAAATCATCACTAAAGATTCCTAGGATAGGTGCCCAACCATGGCCTCCTGATCTATCTGAAGGAACTGTCAATAATGCAGTAGTAATAGCTCCAAGACCTGCAAAGAATATCACACCGAAATTTGTCATTCCTGTGAAACCAGTATGTAAATTCAAAGAAAATGCTAATATTGAGAAAATACATACTAACACAATAATTCTTGAAACTTGCATAGTCTTAGTGAATGCTGTGACACTTGGAAGCCAATCAACTATGTATATCAAAACAACAAGGAAACAAATGAAAGTAAACCAAGAACCGGATTCACTTGTTCTCCCATGCTCGGGCCAAATACTTGGTAATTGACTTTGTTCATTAATCCATGAAATAAATTGTGCGTAATAATCTGATACCGATTTTACAACCTCATTCGAAGAATAAAGAACTAACAAAATCCCCCAGAACCAATGATCAAACATGATTAATAATAAACCAAATACAAGCGCCTGAAAATTGATATGTTGACTAACTATTCTAAACGAATCTGATACTATTTTTTGAACAGGGGTAATTGCCAGAAGTAATAATCGTGTCAAATCATTTACAGATAAAATTCCAAAAATATATGCAATCTCAGTGACATAAAGCGTGGATTCTGTATCTCGCGCAGAACTAGGTTCTATCACAGATTCATATTTCCACAATAATAATGCTATTGTAAAGAATAGAAAATTAATCCTATAGGTTAATTGTCCTAAAATTTTAGAAAAGCTAATTTCCTCAATCTCATTGAATAAAAAGAAAGATGAAAATACAATCATCAAAAGACCAAATATTTGACCAAAAAAGAAAATATAATCTAAAACCAAGTAAAATGTTCCTGCACCAGCCACAAAGTAATCTATTGAATAGAAAAGAATCAGGATTAAGAACCCCGAACCGAAAAGATTCCTTTTTGTATCAGATGGTGAATCTTTAATTTGGAAATATAAATCAATAACATACAACTTCATATCTGTTTGATAATGAGCTAAAGAAAAGTAAATCATCAGAATGCCCACAATTTGAAGCAAAAGGTAGACAAAATCGATAAGGTAATATGCTGTTCCTGGGCCTGAAGTGTAAATATCTAAAATGCTAACTATTACTACCTGTAAGATTCCAAGAATAGCTAACGTACCCTTAAATGAAGAATCTATATCATTTATTTTTTCTGATAAGTAGTCTCCTTTAATGAATCTTTCTGGCTCTGGTTCTCCACTCTTTGTAACTCTTTTGCCCTTGAAATTAATTTTAGTCTTTAGAGAGGAAAATCTAAATGTTGGCAAATAAATACTATTTAGGGTGCTTGTGAAATATCTTGGCAGATTATCAGAAATCCTCCACTTATTCTTATTCTTTGTTCTTTCAATTTGCCACTCATTAAGAACATGTCCTAAGCCTTTAGGCATGACCATCAAAACTGCAACCAAAAACATGTAAGGCATAGCCTCGCCGAAAGCTGCGTAAGATGGTCGATCTAGGGCGCTACCTGAACCAATCAATATTGGTTCTGCAATAGAACGGACCAAACCAACTATTATTGCTGCAATTAGAGCACCTCTTACTGAACCAAGTGTACCCAGAATAATTACTGAGAAAGCTGGCAGTAATATACTCAAACCAACTTCTGGGTTTACCCGAACATACATTCCAAATAAAACTCCACCAAAACCAGACATTCCAGCGGCTAAAAATGCAGTTATAGAATGAATACGCTCTACATTAATACCTGAAGATGCGGCCAAATCGGGATTGTCTGCAACTGCCCGCATTTGTCTTCCCAGGCGAGTCCAATTGAGCATCAAAATCAACAACATTACTGCTGCAAAAACTCCAATAATCAAAGCTGATTTAGTATATTGCAGAAAATAAGCCGAGTCACTAGATTCAAAGAAAGATAAATATTCAGTTATTGTGCAAACTCCGTCGTCCCAGGCACCATTTCCATTAAGATCTGTAAAACTTTCAGCTTCATCATATTGTCCGTTACCGTTTGCATCAATATATTCTCCTTGCTCAGGAATTCCATTTCCGTTGACATCTATTATAAAATATTCAGCAGTATCATACTGCCCATTTCCATTGCTGTCTACAAAATCCTCAGAGGCGGCCCATTCTGAGGAATAACCATCGACTTTTCCTTCTTCCGCGCAAGCATTCTCACTCATACGACTTGATGTTTCAGCAGTTCTTTCTCCAAATCTAAATCTAAAAGTTTGATTCATCCAGTCTGGCCAAAAACCGTAGAATGGTTGGCCTTCAGCATCATTAGAAAATTTAGTACTTGATGACGACAAACGCCAATCTACATCAGGGACAAAGAGAAATTGTTCAGCACCATATCTTAAGTACAAAATACCACGCATAATCATAGCCATTCCCAAAGAAGCAATCATCATTGCTTGTGGCAAAGCATTTCTCTTACGGAATCTATGATAAATTAATCTATCAATTACGACACCGAGAATACCTGCTATCATAAAACCTGAAACACAAGCCCAGAACAGAGTATCCCAAGTCAATAATTCATCTTTAGGAGCATCTATGTGTAGGACTTTTTCGCCATTAATAATTGTATAAAAGAAAGGACTCCACATCATAGTGAAACCAACGTAAGCACCAACAAGCATCATTTCAGCTTGTGCAAAATTACCGAAATTTTGAACCTTATAGATTAACGTAAGTCCAACGGCTATAGAGAGATAGGCTGCACCCCAATACAAACCACTAAACAACGTGGAACTTAGATTAAAACTAGTTGATGCAGTAGTTTCTTGTCCAATAAATAGCTGATCAAGACAAAATGCAAATATTGAAAGAATAAAAAGTGGCGTCAAACCAATGAATAGTTTCCTCCAAACACCGCTCAAAGCGTTTAGTATCGAATAAAGAAGGAAGAAACTAGAAATAACATATTCAAAGAATTGTACAATCCATAGAAAATCACCACTGAAAAGAATCGAAAAGATACCGCTTTGATAGCGTAGACCTAAAGATGCATCAACAAATGCAAGGAATGCAATCTTAACAGCTATTGAAATAGAATCCCAACTCTCACGGATGTAGTCTGAAACATCTGTTGATGAAATATCCGAAGAGTTTTCTTTGTCCAAATCTGATTACCTCTAGTTCTGGTGTAAACTAAGGAGTCCCTATAACTGGTAATCCCTCGCAGTAGGGCGACCACATGACTGTGGCCACCCCTATTGCTTATGAGTTCTGTTTCTCAGATTAGACTTAGAGTCTTCTGCGGAGAAGTAAGACTGCACCAATTGCAGCTACGGCTGAAATTAAGCCGAAACCTGGTACCTCGTCAGCTGCTTCCTCGATTTCCTCTTCGGTTACAGTTTCGTTGGTTGTGGTTTCTTCTTCTTCTTCAACTACTTCTTCTTCTTCTTCAACTACTTCTTCTTCTGCAGTTATTGCACCACAGAATGCAGTTTCCCATTCATCCCATGGCTCATCTTCTGAAGATCCTGCTTCACACCATGCTTTGGTTTCTGTACACTCTTCATTATCTTCGTTACCTGCTTCATCACATTGTGCAGAGAATGCTTCTCCACATGCAGATCCGTTAGGGTTCTCACCTACACAGACTTCCATGTTGGTTTCACACCACTCTTCATCGTCGAATGGACACTCATCGCCTTCATCGGCCATTGGTATTCCATCATTCACAAGGCCTTCGAACAAGCCCCATGAACTGTGACAATCTAACTCGACATGCATTTCACCTTCATGATCATGTAACCAGAAAGTACATACGTCAAATCCGTTTCCTGCAACATCACCATTAGCATCGAAAGCATGAGTTCCTGCTGCACCTGCTTGAGGTGCGCTTGGACCTGCTACTGCTAATCCTAGCATATCTTTGACACCATCATCTACCGGAGTTCTAAGAGCGGTTGCTTGTGCAAGACCAATAATTGCAACTGCATCGAAAACTTCTCTAGTGTAGATACCGCCTTCGTAACCAGCTGCTGCGGCTGCTCCACCGTAGAACGCATCAAACATTGCACCTAGGGCTGAAGCTTCACCTGCGCCTGGTTTGGTTACAGTTATTCCATCCATTACAGATATATCACTGAATGCGTCTGCAAAACTTTCGTCTGCAATTCCGTCACCACCGAAGATCATACCCTCAAACTCTTGAGTAGCTAATTCTTCTGCTAAAGCTGCACCATCTGTTGCATAAGTAACCATGACAACATTATCACAATCATTTGACATTACATCTGAAACAATTGATGAGAAATCTGTAGTGTCTTCATCATATGTTGCTGACATACAAACCTCGCCTTGGTAAGCACCAGTAAATGCATCTGCAAATCCGGCTCCGTAATCATTAGTCATAGAGATGACTGCGACATTCCAAGCTCCTGCAGCCTCAACTGTTTGTGCTAAGGCTACACCTTGCTGTGCATCACTTGGTACAACACGGAATAGATAACCATCATCATCGTAGTTGGTTATTGCTGGTGAAGTTGAAGCGTAGGATACCATTGGTACTCCTGCGGTCTTTGCTACTTCAATAGCTCCGAGAGTTGCACCAGAACATGCTGCTCCGGCAATTCCTACTACACCTGCGTCAATTAGAGTTTGAGCTCCAGTTGCTGCAGTTGTTCCGTCACAACCTGAATCAGCTTGTATAACTTCGAATTGGAAGTTTAGAGGCTGGATTGTGTTCATGTAAGTCTCTGCAACACCTGCTGCAATACTAAATCCTGGTGAGTATACTGCTATAGGTCCTGTAATTGGATTCAACATACCAATTTTGATATGTGCTGCACCTGGGAAAGTTAGAGCCATTCCGAAGTGACCGTTACATGCTAGTTGTAGAGTCATTGCTCCATCAACTAATACTGGAACGAATTGACAAACATCATAACCTGAGCCAGCGACGTCGCCAACTTGGTCAAAAGTGTGTGTTCCACTTGCACCGTGATAACCATCACCTAATACTCTTAGACTGTCACGCACGTCTACACCACATGTTTGTGATGCACATTCTGCGTCCATTGCTGCATGACCAATCATGGTCACTGCGTCATAAGTTTCATGAGTATAGATTGCTTCTGATGCATTACCATCATAATAATCTGCCCATGCTGCTTCGAAAGCATCTTTTTCTGAGCTGTCAGATCCTGAAGCTGGCTTGGTAGCAATTACCATTGTTGCTGCTGTAGGATCACTGAAAGCTGCAAGGAA
>NZXJ01000077.1 GCA_002701945.1 Fidelibacterota bacterium | reverse complement strand
TTCCTAAGTTTGCACCTAAAGTAAATGGATAAATTTGTCTTAATGTTAATACTCCTGCACCAGCTAATGGCACAATAGTTGAAGTGGAGACCGAAGAACTTTGTACAAAAATAGTTAATAAAATACCAAATACCATAGCTCTCATGGTAGTTGTAAAAATATATTTGTCAAAAAACTGCTCTACTCGACTAAGTACCATGCTACGAAGTAGTTTTACTATTAGTGCAAGCATACTAAATGTTAGTATAATACTAAATAGAATTAATAGACTGGTATTATCAAAACTCAAAGACTCTATTTGTTTTGCTCCCCATTTAATTGCAGTTTTAATAGGGCTATCAAAAACTTCATCCGCACTAATCTTTCCAAAAAGTAAATTTCCTAGACCTGTTGCTGACTTTTCCAAAATGCCAAATGTTACTTCAATTGGAAATATTATTAGGACTGCAAGTACATTAAAAAAATCATGAATGGTTGATGCTGCAAATGCACGTCGAAATTCATTTTCACGATTCACATGCCCTAAAGAAACGATTGTATTTGTTACTGTAGTTCCAATATTCGCTCCCATGATCATAGGAATTGCACCAGATAAAGAAAGGCCTCCGCCACTTACCATTCCAACAATAAGTGAAGTTGTTGTAGATGAACTTTGAAACAACGCAGTTGCAAGTATTCCAATAAATAATGCTACAAAAGGGTTGCTAGTAGTATGAATTACTGTTTTAGCAAATTCCCCACCAAGATTTTTTATTCCCAATGATAATCCATTGATACCAACTAGGAAGAAATATAAAGCGAACAGAACGCCTATTATCTTTAGAATGGTTTTATTTTCTTTTTCTATCAAATTTTTGTCAAAAATGATTTTTAGACATTATCATTTGAGATTGTTTAATGTAAATAAACAAATTGTAAACAAGTACTTGATTATATTTTCTAAAATCTATTCATGTGCCTTTATTTTAAAAAGAAACTCGTATTGCTCTTTTGTAAGATTTTCAAACTTTACACCTTTAATTGTGATTTTGTATTCTTCGAGTTCTTTAAAATAACGTTTAGCTTTCACTTTTTTCTTATCTGTATAATCAACTCTTTTTAATACATAACGCATTGTATTTAATCTGGCAATCATTTTGTTATCACTATTGATTAATATCCACGGTGCATGTTTAGTTGATGTTTGTTCGAACATTTGTTCTTTATAGCGAGTGTATAGGTGCCATTGTTCCAATGCTTTGAGATCATTTTTGGTAACTTTCCAATATTTTAATTCACTGCTTTGCCTTAAAAAAAATCTATATTTTTGAGTTTCTTGAGAAACTGATAAATAAAATTTGAATAAAATCAATCCTTCATCAATTAATTGTTTTTCCCAAGCATTGACATTTTTTATAAAATAGTAATACTGGCTTTTTGAACAGTAGCCCATTGTAGGTTGTATCACAGCACGTGAATACCAGGATCGATCAAAGAATACTATTTCTCCTTCATTGGGGAGTTGCTTTTTATAGGTATGAAACCAATTTCTATGTTCTTTTTTTGTTGGCACACCTAATTCAACAACTCTAGTATTTCTAGGTATCATATGCTGGATGAATCTTTTAATAGTTGATCCTTTGCCCGCAGCATCACGACCTTCCAGTACAATGGCAATTTTCTTTTTTTCTTTAATCATCCACTCTTGCATTTTTAGTAATTCTACCTGCAGTCTATATTTCTCTTTATTGTAAAGAGTGGATGGAATATTCTGGTATTCCGTATGATTGTATACTATTAATGGTTCTTTCATTATTTACTCATTCTGTTAGGTATCAAGAAAAATAGAATAATTCCTAATATTAACGCAAATAGACCTTTATAAAAACCTAAATCATTAGATAAAAATTGTGATTCTTGCAACCAGGATAGAATTGCAAACATGATCCCAAATGATGAAAGTAACAACCAAGACGTTTTTAATCTTTCCATATATCTAAACTATATGGAAATACTATTTAGTGTTAATTAATAAATTGTAAACAAAGTTATTATCCTTGCCAAGGGCCAGTAATTGCAAGAGTAAATCCAGGTAGTTGTATGTTAACAAATAGTATTGATCCATCTGGTGAGAAAACACCTCCCGCAAATTCTTTACTATTTAAAGCATTTTTAGCCAATTTATAAATAGTGCCATCAGGCTGAATACCAAGTAAATAATCAGTGCCTTTACCATCTTCGCAAATAATCATATCCCCCCATGGCGCAACGGTTATATTGTCACACATATCCATAATTTCACTATCTTGTGGTTCTACCAATAATTTTAGTTTACCAGGGTTATTATTTTCATTGTTATTACCTTCGCTTGGGCTAGGTGTGTATATGAATAATTGACCTAGTTTCTTTTTACCTCCATTTGTACAAGTAAAATAAACTTTCCCTTTATCAAACCACATTCCTTCTCCGCGTGCAAAGATAGCGGCTCCATTTTTTGCGCCTCTAAATCTTAAGTCATTTTCTGGACTTTCAACATCATAAAGGGTGATCCATTCAACATCATGTAGCTCATTTAATAAAATTTTATTCTTTTTCCAATTTCGAGTGTCCATTGAAGGTTCTGATTTAAAACAAAGTGCTTGTAAAATTCCGCCCTTATGAAATTTGCCTTTCACATTTGGTATAAAACGATAAATAAGCCCATTACCTTCATCTTCCGTTTGGTAAGCAATACCCGTATCTGGATCTATCGCAACCGCTTCGTGAGAAAAACGACCCATGCTCCTTAGTGGAACAGGTTTGGTCAATTTAGGTGTTTCTGATACTGGGACTTCAAAATTATAGCCATGATCCTTTTTCCAATCTTCTCCAGCCTGTATTTCAGTCTCTTCACAGCTTATCCAGCTTCTCCATGGGGTAGGGCCACCACTACAGTTAATAGTTGTCCCTGCTAGTGATAGAAATTGTCTAACAACTTTTTTTTGTAAAGGATCATATACAATTGTGGTAGTACCTCCTTGCCCGGGAATTCCATTGTTTCCACTATCATAGAGTAATTTTTTATCCACTTTATTAATAAGCTCTAGATTAGCACCAAATGGCCCACCTAATAAATGAGATTCACCTTTTAGTTCATGATTACGAATTATTATAAGGTTTCCATTTGACCCACTAAATACAGCCATGCCATCATGAGCAGCAGGAACGAGTAGTCCATCATCCATTGTTTCATTGTATTGCGAGAACATCGTATAGGAAAAACCTTTGGGTAAATCCAAAATTCCATTCGGATCTTTTATTAATGGTCCATATCCTTTATTATTATTTTGATCAACTAATTGATTAATAGTTGATGTATTAGCTAATGCTCGCCCAAATCCTGAAAATGCAATTGAAAAAGCTCCGAACTGTTTTATAAAATGGCGTCTATTAACCATGTTTTTTAATTACGTAGTGGCTTGCCCTTTTTTAACATAAAACGTATTCGATCTTGCGATAACTTTTCGCCTGCAAGTGAAACAAATGCTTCACGTTCGATATCCAGCAAATACTGCTCATCAACAGATTTTGTTAGACCAGCTTTTTCACCACCAGTTAAGACATAAGCTAGTTTATTTGCAATCACTTCATCGTGTGCAGAGATCTTTCCTTGTGCTTTTAGTCCTTTTACTACTGTGGCTATAGCTGTTCTTCCACCTGCGCCAGGTAGTTTTAAATCGTCACGATATTTGGGAGGTTTATATCCTTCAATTAATTCAAGAGCTTTTTGTTTTGCAGCCCAAATGCGATGATCATTATTTAATATTATTGTATCTGATTTCAATAGATATCCTAGGTGTTTTGCTTCTTCAGCACTTGTCGCGACCTTAGCAAACCCAACTGTTTCAAATGCTTTTTGAACAACTTGAAATGCATTCATCCTGCCACTACTATTTGAGTTTTCCATTAAATTTAATAATATACGCAAGTTTCCACCTGCACCTGGTATAAGCCCAACGCCAACTTCAACGGCTCCTATATACAGCTCTCCAAGAGCAATTCTATGAGAAGCTGGTGCAACCAATTCAAATCCTCCGCCTAATGCAAGATGAAAAGGAGCTGTGACAATTGGTGATTCAAAAAAGCGCATTCTTTGTGTTACGTCTTGAAGAATTTTTGTTCTTTCTCCAATTNTTTCATAATCATTGCTTTCACAATATTGAATTATTCCATTTAGATTTGCCCCTGCGCAAAAGTTGATCCCCTGGTGTCCAACTACCATTGCTTTAAATTTTCCTGCTTCGACTAGATCCAATCCATCTACTAGAGTTTGAATCATAGAACCATCAATTGGATTCAAAGTTGATTGTAATATTGAGTGAAATTCGCAACATAAAACTCCATCACCAATATCAACTAAACTAGCACTCCATCCATTTTTGACAAGATTTCCTTTAGCTTTTTCTGTTATCAGATTTAGTGATTTATTTTTTAATACCTGTGGTTCCATTGATTTACTATTGAAGTCAAAAAATGTTTTCTTCCCACTATCAAAATCATGAAATGTTTTTTGTCCAGATTCTATCATATCAGATACCCATTGCGGAACAGCCTTACCTTCTGATGTCATGCGTTCAACTGAGTTTTCTACTCCTATGGCATCCCATGCTTCAAAGGGGCCTAGTTCCCATCCATAGCCCCATTTCATTGCATTATCTACATTAACAATATCATCACTGATCTCAGGTAAACGATTTGCAGCATAAATAAGCGAGTCAGAGGTTACTTCCCAAAAATACTTCCCAGCTTTATCGCCACTCATTGCCAATGCTTTTAATCTTTCACCAACATTTTGGCGATCTTTTGCTAAGCGAAAGCCATCAAACTTTACTCGTTTTTGAGGACCATATTCACCTGTTTTAAGGTCAACTGAAAGTATCCCGTCATCTGTTTTTTTATAGAAACCAGCTTTAGTTTTTTGTCCTAATCTTCCCGAATCAATAAGTAATTGAAGGATTTCAGGTGCCTTTAAAACTTCCCTAGCTTCATCATCGGGTAAATTATTATAGCTTGTTGCTGATACATTAGCGTGCACATCTAAGCCTACTATATCAGTGGTACGAAAGACGCCACTTTTTGGTCGACCAACAATAGTTCCTGATAATTTATCTACTTCTTCACAGGTTAATCCCATTTTAATTGCTAAACGTATAGCATTATTTCCACCATGTACACCTATACGATTTCCAATAAAATTAGGTGTATCTTTTGCATGGACAATTCCTTTTCCTAAAATATCTTCTCCAAATATTGACATGTCGTTATAAATATCATCTGCAGTGTCAGGTCCCTTTACAAGNTCTAATAATCTCATATATCTTGGAGGGTTAAAAAAGTGTGTAATTAAAAATCTACTTTTCAAATCNTCAGACATTACTTGCGTCAAATCTCCTAACGGTATTCCAGATGTATTAGAACTAATAATTGCAGAGCCTTTTATGTATTGTGCAATATTTTTGTATACTTTATGTTTTATATCAAGATTTTCAGCAACTGCTTCAACAATCCAATCAACATCCTTAATTTTTTCAAGATGGTCATCATAATTACATGCTTCTATTAATGAGGCATTTTTAGGTTTATAAAGTGGCGCAGGCTTTAGCGATGTGAGCATTCCAACTCCGTTTTCCGCAAGTTCTTGTGAAATATCAAACAAGCANGATGGTATGCCTGCATTTGCTAGGTGACCAGCAATCTGNGCTCCCATTGTTCCTGCTCCCAATACAGCAACTTTTTCAATTTTATTTTTCATATTATCCTCAGATTATTAACGCTTAATTACAGTTGCAATTCCTTGTCCACTTCCAATACACATGGTTGCTAGTCCAATATTAGTATCTTGCTGTTCCATTACATTTAAAAGTGTTGTAATGATTCGAGCTCCAGAGCAACCTAAGGGATGCCCTAAAGCTATAGCGCCGCCGTTTAAATTGACTTTGTTCTCATCCCAACCACCTTTGCGAATAACATATAAGGCTTGGGCTGCAAATGCTTCATTTAATTCAATTGTTTCAACATCATCTATAGTAAGGTTTGCTTTTTTTAATGCTTTTTCTACTGCAGGAAGTGGGCCCATGCCCATACGATCCCAATGTACACCAGAAACTGCTCGAGAAACAAATTCTGCTCTAGTTTTAAGACCATTTTGAGATGCGAAATCTTCACTTGCAACTAGTACAGCAGATGCTCCGACTGATATAGGGCTACTTGTAGCTGCGGTGATGGTTCCGCCTTCAACAAATGCCGGGTTTAAACTTTTAATTTTTTCTACATCTGGTTCCCTTGGTCCATCATCTTTTTCTACTGTGCATTCTCCGTACTTATCAATAGGAATTATTTCATTTTTAAAATTTCCTTCTTCTATTGCCCCTAAAGCTTTCTTGTGTGAGCTAATAGCAAACTCTTCCTGTTCTTCTCTGGAAATATTTAAATCATTTGCTAAGTTTTCAGCCGTTTCNCCCATTCCAATATAGAATTCCTGTTCTGCCAGTTCAGGATGAAAATCAGGTGCAAAACCTCCCATCGGCACAGAAAACATATCTTCAACTCCAGCAGCAATTCCTAAATCTATATCTCCACTTTCAATAGCAGTACTAACTTGGTGAGCAGCATCCATTGATGATCCACAAAATCTATTTACCACTTTTCCAGTTGATTCTATAGGAAGGCCAGCAAGAACACCAACAGATTTGCCAATAATATGTCCTTGNGGACCCTCGGGGTATGCGCATCCCACAATTACATCTTCTACCATTTTAGANTCCACAGAATCATTTCTATTTAATAATCCTTTTACAACTTGACCTGCAAGATCATCAGGACGAATACCAATCATTGGGCCATTTTTTAAGCCAATTGGTGATCGTACTGCATCGATTATAACTGATTTACTCATTATTAACTCCTAGTAAGAATAACCATTTTTAGTATATGCATAATCTGCAACTTTAGTTTTTAAACCAATGGTATTTGTTTGTAAATACATCCTGTTACGAAATGAATTTAATTTTTCAAGACTGACAGGATCTAAGCTTCCGTTATAAATTGCTTTTAGTGCTTTTTCTGCATCCGGAATCATTCTTTGGCTCATTTCTGCAACAAATATTTTTGCTATATCTTCAACGCTATGATGCGTATTGGGATTTGTAAGCATTTTCTTTGCTCTCAGGATTGTGCTCTCAGCTACATAAATATCCATGAAAATATTAGCTAAGATATCTGCTACTTGTTGTTGATGTTTCAAGTCCTGACCAAATTTGCATAATCCTTCATCTAATAAGAATAGCGCCAGTCTTTTTGCAGTTTCAACAACATTACTTTCTGATAATAGAGTACCGTTATCGTCTTTTAATTCACCATTACTCATAAACTTATCAATATCACGAATAGCTTGTTGAACTGGAAGTTCTTCCATAAGAGATTTTTTCATGATATANCCAGTGATAATCTGGCGATTTATTTCATTTGTGCCTTCCCAGATGCGATCGATTCGGGAATCACGATATAGCCTTGCCATGTCGTATTCTTCTATGAATCCATAGCCACCCATCATTTGTAACCCGCTATCAATGACCTTGCCATTCTGTTCACTACAATACACCTTAGCCATGGAGGTTTCAATAGCATATTTTTCCATTGCATTTCCCATCATGATATAATAGTTNGGATCTGTCTTATCAAGTTCATCAACTGCATCCTGNATCATGCCAACTGTTCTATAGGTCATACAATCAGCAGAAAATGTCNCAACGATCATATCGGCAACTTTTCCCANAGTAGTATCAAATTGTGCAATTGGTTTACCAAATTGACGTCTTTCCATAATATATTCAATAGAGGCNTTTGTAGTTAACTTTAAACCGCCGAGCAATGAGGCAGCCATCTTAAAACGGCCCATATTCAATACATTAAAGGCGATGTGGTGACCTTTGCCAACTTCGTAAAGGAGGTTTTCAACAGGAANCTTAGCATCTTGAAAAATTAAAGGGGTTGTAGATGATCCTCTCATTCCCATTTTATCATATTCAGGTCCTTGCGTAAAACCAGGAGTNTCTCTTTCCACAATAAAAGCAGTAAACTTTTCTCCATCTACTTTAGCAAATACTGTATATACATCTGCCCATCCACCATTGGTAATAAATACCTTTTCACCATTTAATATATAGTGTTTTCCATCATCAGAAAGTACAGCAGTCGTTTTTGCGGAGAGAGCATCTGATCCTGCTGATGGTTCAGTTAAACCGTANGCACCAATANATGTACCATCNATCAATCTTGGTAAATATTTTTCTTTTTGCGCAGGAGNGCCAAACCATANAATTGGTAATGATCCGATACCTAAATTTGTNGACCAGGTNACAACAAANGANGAGCATTCAGAATAAGAGGANGNTTCGGCAACTATTGCTCCTGTTATTTTATCTAATTCCATACCGCCATATTCTTCAGGGACTTCAACACCCATAAGGCCTAACTCACCTACTTTTTTTAATAATGAGAATGTGAGTTCTTTATCCTTTTTTTCCAGTTGATTTTTAACTGGAGCAACCGCTTCTTTACAAAAACCTTTAACCATTGATTCAATTTCTTTGTGTTCATCGGTAAAGTCCTCGCGTGAAAAAATTGTTGACTCGTTAATAGGGGTAGTTAAAAAACTGCCACCAGTAATTTTGTTTAAAGTATCTTGTTTCATTTATTTAACTCCTTTAATAATTATTTTTTCTTTAATAGACCCGCAAGAATGAAATCTCCTAGAGTATTAAAATATTCTCTAGCACTGACACCATGTCCATCAAAAAGCGTGAACCAGTTAATCGTTTCTATATTCATCATAATGGATAATGCGGCGATTCTTGTATTAACATTTTTAAATTCTCCTGAACTCTTTCCATTAGTAATAATTGATTCAATTACATCTAAAAATGCAGCATATACTTTTTGCAGTTTATCATGAAAGTCATCATCTTTCTGCGCCATAGACCAAAATTCGGTTAAGGCTTTAAACGGTTCAGGATCCTTTTCATACTCATCAATAAAATAATTCAATATTCTTTTTAACTGGAGGGAGGCTTTCTGATCTTTTTCCATT
>NZXJ01000043.1 GCA_002701945.1 Fidelibacterota bacterium | reverse complement strand
GAATATGTTCTCCTTGACTTGCATGTTTAAAGCACGCCGCCAGCGTTCGTCCTGAGCCAGGATCAAACTCTCCATTGTATTAGTTTGATATATTATAGTCTAATCTGACTCTCAAAGTTTATATTGGACCACGCATACCAAATTATCAAAAAACGTTGTCTTTGCATTAAAATTTATCATAGCAAAGCCGGGCAAATTAGCTTTTATTATACATCGTGTCAACACATAATCAATTAGAAAATAAAATAATTAGTTTTGAACTAAATTTGGCTCTGCAAAATCCATAAAAGAATCTAAAGGAGTCTTTTCGAATGCTCTTCTAATATGGTTGCGAAATAATAGTTGATTTGCACTATCAACATCTTGGTATGTTTTTAAAATAGTACCAAGATAAATACTTATAGAAAGTGCTATAGGGGTATAAATCAAATATTTATTTTTTGAACTTAATTGTACATTATCAGGAAGTCCATAGGCGGAGGGATTATTTGGTAAGTCATTTGAGTCTAATTGATATCCAGCTCCAAGAGGAATCAATTCATTCCGATTATCTGTTAAAGATAAATTTCCTGATTGATTCAAATCTGTGCTTGCCGAGGCTAAAGATGATACTAAAAAGAATGATGCTAAGGCGCCTCCAGCATTTCCCCATTCTTGAAGATATGCGCGTCCACCTCCTGGAAAGACTGAAGCAGCTAATGTCTGCCACTTATTTTTCATAGGAACTTCTGCTGCATTATCAATTGTTTGCATAATAGGGGCGATTAACTCACTATAATGTCGGTGTTTAAATCTCTCATCTGCAGATAAAAAAGCTTGTCTTGCTGCAACCCATTCTAGGTTATTTAGGTATATATATCCCCTTAATATAATAAGGTATGGATCTGTTTCATTTTCAGTCTCTTCAAGAACCATATCATAATTCCCTTTGTAATACTGAATTAATAGCTTGCGATAATATGCAGCTTGGTGAACACGATTATTTTGATCTGTTAGATTGATAACTTCGTCATAGTATCTATTTGCTAATATAGGATTTCCAGATAAATCATAACTCCTCGCAATATAATATAAAATTGGAACCTCTAGAGTATCACTAGGAAATTTATATAAGTATTGAAATAAGCTTAGTAAGGCTCTTTCATAATGCCCATCGCTGATTAGAAAATCACAAAAAGATAACAATTCATGTTTTTGAAATGTTGTGTGTTCTTGCCAGTCGTCTTTTATTTCATCAACATTACGATAATCTTGACTATATGAAATAGTAATAGAAAATAGCAGAACTATTATGATCCGAGGTTTTACAAACATATATATCCTCCCCTTTGAGGATATATAAATATAGTATACGTATTGAATAAAAACTATAGATAGAAGAGAATCAATCTTCTCTTCAAAATATTATTCTATATCTTTAAAATCTAAAGATACTGAATTAACACAATAGCGTAATCCAGTTGGATTGGGACCATCATTAAATACATGTCCTAAATGAGATTCACACCTTGCACAAAGAATTTCTATCCGGCGCATTCCTAATGATTTATCTTCTTTTTCAATAATTCTATCTTTTTCGATAGCTTGAAAAAAACTAGGCCANCCTGTTCCAGAATCAAATTTGGTTTNTGAACTGAATAATTCATAATCGCAACCTGCGCAAGTATATGTTCCATCCTCTTTATGATTATAATACTTGCCAGTAAAAGCCATTTCAGTACCTTTTTCGCGTAATATCTTATACTCTTGAGGAGTTAAACAAGTTGCCCATTCAGCATCTGTTTTTAAAACTTTTTTATTCATATTATTTTTTTCCTGTTCATGCTGTGCATGTAATGTTACAAATAAAAAAAATATTATTTTGATACAATTTTTCATNAAAAATATAATCATTTATAATGAATCAGGTTCTACTGATACAGGAGGAGGAGGTTTTGATCCCCAAAAAGTTGGGCGCATTTGTAACCTATTTAACACATTTTCATTTGTCATATAAACNTCATTCCCATCAACCATTCTTACATAGCTTCTTTGCCAGTCAGAACTTGATCTCCCAAAAATAGCCGACCCTATCACTTCATCATTAAAACCATAAAAAGTAAGCTTAAGTCCTAAAGAATCATCTACATTAAATGTTCTCCATTTATTGGGATTATTTGAAACAATCGATTCACGCTTCACAGTTAAAATTTTATTTTCAATATCATCAATTCTATTCATTTGTATTAACAAAGAATCATTGCCTATGATTTGCCAAGTAGTATCCATTCTTTGGATTGAAATAAAAAGTGTATCTTTTTGAATATCAAATTTGTTCACTTCATCCATTAAAATAGAAAATATACCAGTAGTTTGAGTGATATGTCTTTTTTGTCTCGATTGACTTATCAAAAACAATACTATGATACAAATTAGAATACCAGAAAGAATTTTAATATTCTTAGTCATACAATTCCTCAATCAATTTCATATTTCTCTTTTGCATTTGTAACCGCCAAAATCCAAAACCAACGATTAACAAAGAAGGAAGCAAACCATTAATCCATTTCCATCTAGATTTAGCATCATCAGTGACTAATTCTTCATCTAATGATCTATCAGTTATTTCCCTAGAACGAAGGGCCATTAAATCTTTATCACCCATCAAAAAATCTATTGCATTCATCATAAACACATGGTTTTCTGGTACAGCTCCACCGCCATCGTCTGTTAAAAACCTATTATCTGCAACTAATATCATTTGACTCATAGTTCCCATTTTTTCATTTGTTAGTTCAGACCTTGCAGCAACCAGTTTAGCGGACTGTGTCAGGTTTCTTAATTGAGGATTTTGCTTTGGATCTGGACTCAAATTATAGAATCCTGTCATTACACCAGATTTATTAGATGAAGAAAATAAAGGAGCGATATTCACATTGCTACCAACAGAGTCAAGTTGAATTTCTGTTGAAAAGAACACATGAACTTGTTCTAATCCATTCACTAGAGCTTCATTTTTATTAAATGAACGAATAATAGGTAAAAAAGGATATTCCATAGGAACATTCATTCGCATAAAACCCATATCCTGCATCACGTTAACTCTTCCGCAATTCTTATCCAAAACAAGGTTTTCAGTTAAAGTGAATCCATAAGGTTTTAATAGATCAAACACATCAGATTTAAATACCTCAGCTTTTTGCGTTTGTAAATCAACAGATATGGGATTCAAAGCAACAAAAGTATTTCCACCCTTATCCATAAAACTTTTTAGATTACCATATTGATTAGCATCCAAAGAATCTTTAACACCTGTAAGAATTAATACATTAATATTATTTGGAATCTCATTAGCTAGATCTATAGGCCTTACCTCATATCTTTGGCGCAAAATTTGAGAAAATGTATTCGTTTGGACTTCATCATCTAAATTAACAATGCCCACAAACTTTTTATTTTTTTCAACTAGTTTTTTTATGCGTGTAGTGATTTCATATTCCAATCCAGTAGTTGATAAAACCACAGGGATGACCTCACGTTTATCTTCAAAATAAATCGCAACACCCATAAATACTTTCTTAACAACGGCTTCATCCTTTTCTATTACTTGCAATTGGACCGGTTGAACTCCTGATTTCTGGGCTTCCTTTTCTAATTCTTCATCTGAATCAGGAACATAAAATTCAAATCTTATATTACCTTTTGATATGGCAGCATATTCTTCCAATATATCCTGTAGGTATCGTCTATTATTTCCATATTCACCAGGAAGATTTTCTGAGAAATANACTTTTATNTTTANTAAATCATCTATTTTTTTAATTACTTGCTCAGTAGAGGAAGATAGAGAATACATTTTTGTGTCTGTGAGATCATAACGTTTGTACCAATTCCTAGCAATAAGATTCAATAAAAGAAGTGCAATAAAAAGAATTACGGCAGGAAGTACCATTGATTTTCTAAAATCATAATTCATATCTANTTCCACCTCCGAGATTCTAATGATTGAACTGTCATAGCCAAGAAAAAACCAATTACTGATAGAAAGTAAATAATATTCCTAGAGTCTATGACACCACGTGAAATATTTGAATAATGATAATCAACGCTTATATACTGAATAATACCTGCTAGATTTGCAGGTACTAAAGGAAGAAAGAATCCCATGAGAAAAAACACAAGAACAATAAATACACCTATTATAAATGCTATTACTTGATTATCCGTAATACTACTTGCAAATGTTCCTATTGAAGCATACATAGAACCAACTAAAGCCAAGCCAATATATCCCGTAAATAAAGCACCATAATCAATTGCTGTTCCGAACTTAACTAATGTAATAAAATGGATAATAGTTGCTAATAAACCCAAAAGGATCAATGCAACAGCAGCAAAATATTTCCCTAAAATAAACTCGTGTGTTTTTAGAGGTAATGTTGCAATTGTTTCCATAGTCCCAATATTATTTTCTCTTGCAATAAGACCCATTGAAATAGCTGGTACAAAAATGAGATATACCATTGGTACAATGCTAAATAAAGACCTAAGGTCTGACTGGTTATAAAGAAAAAAGGTGCTTGTAAAAAAATAGCCGTTAAATATNGAGAAAATCACCAAAAAGATATATGCCATTGGACTATTAAAAAATCCACGGATTTCTCTTTGAAAGATAGAACGTGTATTATGCATCAGCTTTACCTTCCATTGTTAGCTTACGAAACACATCTTCTAAATCTGTTGTAGTTGGAGTCATTTTTAGAATGACCCAATCAGAGTTAACTGCATAATTAAATAAATCTTCTCTTGGATCTGTTTCTTGAGAATATTCAAGCTGTATTACATGGTGATCTTTTTTTTCATTTACTTCGACTACATTTATATTTGCAACCGCTATCGATAAATCTTTTAAAGTGTTTTCATTTGCATTTCGTACTTCAAGATTTAATATGGTATTACCCTTAAAACTACTCATTAACTCTTCATTTGTACCATTGGCAACAATTTCACCTTGGTGAATAATCATTATTCGGTCAACTGTTGCTTGAATTTCTTGAAGTATATGACTAGACATAAGAACTAATTTTTCTCTTCCTAAGCTCTTTATTAGCTCTCGTATTTCTACGATTTGGTTTGGATCTAATCCAGTAACAGGTTCATCTAAAATCAAGATTTTAGGATCATGTATCATGGAACCAGCTAAGCCAATACGTTGNTTATANCCCTTAGAGCACGATGACACNAGNTTATGNACTACNCCTTGCAATCCACATCGCTCAACAACTCGCGCAAGAGCTTCACGGAAACTTTTACCNGTTATATTACGAACTCGAGCAATGAATTCAAGATATTCATAAACAGACATTTCAGGATATAAAGGATTTAACTCAGGTAAATAACCAATTTGTTTTTGAATTTCTAATGCACTATCATTAATATTTAAATCATTGATTTCCACATTNCCTTTTGTTGGCACTAAATAGCCTGTAAGCATCTTTAAGGTAGTNGTTTTTCCAGCACCATTTTCTCCTAAAAAACCAACTATTTCGCCATCATCAATCTCAAAGTTTATGGATTTGACTGCTTGAACATCACCATAGTTCTTTGACAAATCCTGTACTTTTATCATTTAATATTACCTCCTGATATCTTATTTAAATTCAATAATACTTTATTTANTAAAAAATGTTCCTGATTTGGGGCAAAAAGATATAAAAGTTTGCAACATTGTCAAAAAAAAATTTTACATCCAATCTGGAATACCATCACCAACACCTAAAAAAGGCAATATAATAAAATATAATAAAATAACAATTACCCCAATTGCAATTAGATTCAACCAAAAACCACATTTAGCCATTACAGGTATGGAAACATGTCCACTTGATAATACAATCGCATTAGGACCTGTTCCTGAAGGAAGCATAAATGCGCAAGAAGCTGCAATGGTAGCAGGTATCATTAATAAAAATGGGTGAAAGTTTCCAGCCTGGGAAACACCTGCGAGTACTGGAAGAAAAATAGCAGTTGAAGCTGTATTAGAATTTATTTCAGTAAGAAATACCATTCCCCCTACAACAAGGAGAATCACTAGGAATATCGAAATTCCTTCTAGATTAAGGTTCTGACCTATCCAAAATATTAGTTGCGATTCTTTAAATGCAGATGCAATAGCTAAACCACCTGCAATCAACATTGCTATTCCCCAGGGAACAGTTTTTGCATCATCCCATTCCAACAATTTTTTCTTAGTTCCATCNTTATCTATCTTCCCATTCGGAATTAGAAATAATAACAACGCAGCAAAAAATGCAACAGTGGAATCTTTTGCATATGCTTGAACTCCTAAAAGATCTGACCAACCCATCAATGTTACAAAACCNATATCCATTTTTTGTCGAAATACAAACCCTAAGGCATATAATATACATATGATCAAGACACGTTTTTCAGCAACAGACATAGGGCCTAGTTCTTGATATTCTTTTTCAATGATTTCATTAGAACCGCTTAATCCGCCATCTACATTAAAATAACTAATGATAAACACCCATGCTATTGGAAGAAACAATACTACAAAGGGTAATCCTATTTTTAACCAATCAGTGAATACTATATCTGGNGAATCTGGAAAGATACCNTTCATAGTNCTTACAAAGAGTAAATTCGGAGGAGTTCCTATAAGAGTTCCTGTTCCACCAATACTTGCAGCATAGGCTATGGAAAGAACTAACGCACTACCAAACGCATCATTTTTACTGAGTGTTTCTCTCTGAACAATTGCCAATCCAATAGGAAGCATCATAAGTGTTGTAGAATTATTAGTAGTCCACATAGATAAAAATGCAGATGCTATCATAAAGCTTAATATAATTTGCCTTCTACTTATGCCAATTAATCGAATAGTCCCTAACGCAATCCTTTTATGGAGATTATTTGTTTCAATTGCTTTTGATACAAAAAATGCGCCAATGATTAACAAAACGATATGATGTCCATAACTTGCAGCAATATGATTTGCATTTAATATTCCTAATAATGGAAAAAGCACTATCGGTATAAATGCTGTTGCTATAATTGAAATAGCTTCTGTAACCCAAAAAATAGCCATTAGGCTAGATACCGCAACAGCTTTCATAGCTTTTGGACTCATGCCATCGGGTAATGGCATAATCATCAATAAAATAAATACAGAAACGCCTAGTACAATACCAATTTTTTGACGATTAAACATAATAAAATATCCTATTAATTTGGATCGTTTTGGACTCGATCATAAATAGAATCATTTGTAGGAAAATTAGGATTGGTACTCTTTTCTTTTTCAGGGTATAATAATCGTCTAGGGGTACCTCCAGCGCATGAAGTAGATTCTCCATCAGAATCTATAAAGTTAGGGAATCCAGTTCTTCGCCAATCGCTCCATGTCTGAATATTTAAAAACATCGCTTTATACTTTTCATTCATTATAGCTTCATAGAGATTATTACCGCTCACATTCTCATATCTAGGTAAACTACACGTTGATTCAATAGTTTGCCATTTGACTTCTAAATCATCTAAAATACTATTCAAAGTTATTCGGGCAGAGTTTTCATTACCCATGCTATATTGGCATTCTGCAACAATAAATTTATTTTCATACCATGAGATAAATTCTACACCATAGTCCCTACTTCCATAGGTATTACTATTTAGATCTGAACCATAAAATTGTGTTTCACCAGGCTTCACCCCTATAACAGGATCTCCTGAAAAATATATATTCAAACGACCATCATTATCATTTTCCAACATATCTACTAATAAATGACCTGCTCCCATGTAATCATTATTCTTGATAGTGAATTGCCACCAAATTGATTGTTCATTGTTGGTAGTAGAATGCAATGCTCTCCAATCACCTGTCCCATTAGAGCTACTTACCCCTTGTTCAGCATGAAATAGAGCATTTTCATATGCCTGTATTCCATCTACTTCTGCCCAATTCAAATATATTCTTGCTGCAAGCGTATGCGCTGCAGCAATCCATTTATTTGCATTCCCTCCAAATGAAAAATCATAATTAGAAGAAAAAGTTTGTACTTGACCCAATGAAAAATTATTTATTGCATCATTTATTAATTCTAAAACTGCTTCATGAACTTCGCGCTGAGAATCTAAATTAGGTGATTCATAATTAGAATTAGCTGCCTCAGAATAAGGAATATCTCCCCAAAGATCTGCAGCTGTACTGATTATCAAAGCCTCCCACATTTGAGCAATCCCAAGAACAAGATATTTTTCTTGATCTCTAGCTTTTTCTTGAATAGTTCTAATATCAATCAGCCCACCTGTACCATAAATAGCAGACCACCTACCATTCGTATTGCGATCAATAGGAGAACAATTATAATCGGAATAATATTCTAGCTTCTGTCCAGCCATTTGTTGCATAATCATTGTTGCCATTCTATTTAGGTATGACTCCATTACTCCATACATAGATACTTGAGAACCAACTAATAATGATTCAATAGAAATGATACTTACATCATCTACTTTATTTGGATCATTATCCAATAAATCACCTGTCAAAAAATCTTCACATCCCATCAAAAAAATGACTAATAAACAAAAAATTGTACTTTTTAACTTATTCATAAATCTACCAATTAAAATATAGTGTAAAATTTGTTCCCCACGTCTGAGGTTGGTTAAAATAATCTTCACCCGATATTCTATTTTGATACATATTTGTTTCTGGATCCCAACCAGAATATTTTGTCCAAGTGATCAAATCTCTTGCACTTAATCGTAGACTCATACTTTTTAAACCAAGATAATCTGTATATTTATTCGTCATCTG
>NZXJ01000076.1 GCA_002701945.1 Fidelibacterota bacterium | reverse complement strand
AAATAAATCTGAATCCTATTATCTCTTTCATTCTCAGAATATTTATATGTTGAAATCAAATCATTAACAAATCTATCATCTGATGGAATGCTATTAGGATTAGCTAAAATTTTTGATAGTTCAAATGCTCCTTGCCAACGTTTCGTAGATCCTCCAATTTTTACATCTTCTAAATAATCATGAGCAGTGCTAGGCTCTAGAGTAAGGACTCGAACCATAAGAAAAATTAATACACCAAAAATTGCAATTATGAATGGAACAACAAAAAAACTATGTATAATTACTTGAAATACTGATTTTTTTTCTTCGGACATTATTAATCTAAATCTTTTTTATTAATATGATTTATTTTCAAAATACTGTGCCGCGGAAAGGACTTGAACCTTCACGCTCATAAGAGCACCAGATCCTAAATCTGGCGTGTCTACCAATTCCACCACCGCGGCTATAATAAAATTAATATTTATCTAGTCTAGAAATTAATCAAATGTTTAGTGTTTGGCGAAACAAAAAAGGCAGGTTTTACCTGCCTTAAATATTAGAAATNTTTATAGGATTATTTAACAAAAATCATCTTTTTAGATTCGATGAAATTGCCAGATTTTAATTGATATATATAAATGCCAGCACCGGCTCTGTTACCCAAAAAATCTTTACCATCCCATATAATAGTTTTTAATCCAGGTGATTGCGTATCATTGATTAACTGATTAATCTGCCTACCAGACAAATCAAATATAGTTAATGTAGTTTGTGATAGTTCCGGAACATCATATTGAATGACTGTAGTTGGGTTAAAAGGGTTTGGATAATTTTGATATAGCTTATATTGATTTGGTATAGTAAATGAATCTGATATTTCTAAGGCAACACTCAACATAGCATAACCTGTTCCACAAACAGTTACTTCATTAGTATTTTCATCCCTGGCTGTTAGATCACCAAAAAATAAACCTAGTTGACCACCAAAATAGTTCTTTCTTTGTACAGTTAACTCAAATATTGGCCCAGATCCCGAAGGAATCTCTGTACCTACAGTGTAACCAAAAATAAAACAATTACCATCCTCATCTTCTCCAGTATTATCTAAAAACAATCCACCAACTTCTGAGAAACGCCCTACGGGATTAACGGAAGTGACAATTAACCCATCAGGCATATCCATTAAAGTCATTTCAAAGACAGAAATTGGAACAATATTGTCAAGGTATACAGGAATACTTCTAGTAGCTGATCCAGACATGGAAAAACTTGTGTCAATTGAGAAGTGAGCCATNGGAGTGCCAACAAATACACTGGAAGAAATCATTTCAGTATACATTGCAATACTATTTGCATCTGCAACAATTTTATCTACTTCAATGGGATAAGAAGCACCCGAAGGAGTATTCGGATCTACATATAAAAAGATATCAGCAATATGTCCCATACCAGGCATTATTGGGTTATTTAATGTCAAATCAGTGATGATTACATTATAATCAGCCCCATCTTGATTCCCTCCAAAATACCAATCTGAAAAATCCATATAACCAGATGGAAGTACAGTTACTCCAGTTACATAATTTGCCTGACTAGATAATGAAAGCTGGATAGCAGAAACGGGCTGAGTATTACTAATCATTAAAGGAATATCAAATCCATCCCCAGGGCTTGCAACCATATTTGGCATAGCAAGAATTTGCGTTTCAACAGAAACTTCAAAATCCGCATCATCACCCGTCCAATTCATCTCAACACCATTATAATTTTCAATATTTGCAAAAGTAAAATCAAGATCTACAAATGCTGGTTCCATACTAGCACCTCTAACAATTACCTTGCAAACTGGATCATTTCCGGATTCTAAAGTTACACTACTTCCATTTGGAAACGCAGAAACGACCATAACCCCATTAGTTTCAGTAACACTTAATGTATAATTCTGAGTACGATCTGTTTGCAGAACAGCTTCTGCAATAATATAATCTGGATCATCAGTAATTTCTATATAGAAAAAGCCTATTTCTGATTCATTATTTATTGAAATCTCTAAGGTATCAGTATAGCCTGACAAAGCAGCACCATCAGAAATGGACAATTCAACCCATTCAACAGGAGTTGCATCTGCAATATTACTTGGACCTGACTCAGTGCCTGCTGGGGAATAATCTGTAGTTACATAATAATAATATGTTACACCATTCATTACTTCTATATCTGTATACTCATTTATATCTGCACCAACACTGGCAATAAGCTGATAATCAGGACTATCAGCAGAACTACGATATAAATTGTAGCCTGATATATCAGGGGTGCTTCTTTGAAAATTATTATTATTAATTGTTTTAATATTATGTGAAAAATCAATTGATCCTGAATTAATATAAAAGGGTGAAGAAATTTCTAATTCATAATCATCAATAGAAAATAATTCTTTTTCGATAGTTGGAGCATTAAGATAGCTATATTGGATAATATTATATCTTCCATCTGAAGTATTAAATGTTACACTTTCAGAAAAATCAAATTCACCTCCACTAGAAAGCTCAGTATCATTAAGCAATATACGGTAATACCCTTCTCCATAAGCACAACAGATACCATCTCCATATTCATCATAAATAGTAAAAACATGAGCACCTGCAGGAATATTTAATTCCCATGTGTATAATGTTGCCATATCAATTAATTCACCTGCAAATATACTAGCTACAACACTATCACCATCAACATGGACTAAATCCCAAGAAGTCTCCCCCGGATAATTATCTGTTAAAATTTCGACAGTAAATGGAACAGTAGGAGGAATTGGACCTTGAGGGGCATTCCAACTTAAAGGAACTTCTGTATCTAAACCAGATACAGCAACTAAATCGTGAGGTTCTTCCATGTAACCTGGGAAAATAGTCACATGGCCTGTATCTAACTCTGAAATCCAATATATACCACCTATGCTATCAGAGACAGTCACCTCATTAAATGTAATTGAAACATTTCCTGCATATGCATTATAATTTACAAGATAACGAATATTCAATACTGGGCCATATCCCGAGGAAACATTATTATTAGATGTACTATACATTAAAATTCTTGTTCCGCTTCCAATATCCGTACTAGAAATAGTATAATTTTCTGTACGGTCTGTTGTCCAAAGACTATCAAGAGATAAATTATCTGGTACATCCAATATATCAAACTGTAAACCACCNACTGTACCATTGTTATCCATACTTACTTGAATATGAACAGTTTCAGATACATCTCCACTATCAGAATTCATCATCAAAGCGACTACATTACCAATTGAAACCATCCCATTGGAAGTAGAAGCAGTTAATTCTGTTCCAGCGCTATCACTAACAGTTAACTGAGACATTTCAAGGTTAATAACTGCAGAAGGAATGGATGAACCATTAAAGTGAATAATCATAACTGTATCAGAGTTTGTTGGAATAGAGGATGCATTCCCAGCATTAAAAAGTAAAAATCTATATCCACCACTAGAAAGCTCATTCATATCTGCTGAAAAACCTGTTGGGGAACCATATGCACTAACGCTGAAAGGGCTAATAATATCTGGNTCAACCATTAAGTCAAATTGCATTCCAGAAACTGCATTATTTGGATTACTAATAATAACTGGTACTTCAATATCTGAAGAGTACCCAGGGTATTCNACATCTCCNAATGTTACAGAAATTTGGGCAGATAAGATCCCAAGAGATACAAAAATAACAAATATAATATTTTTATTAATCATTTTATCAAATTTATAGTTTTGTTTTCTTAACAAATATCCAGTAATTATTGACTATTTACTGAACAATGTGATAATAAGTTCAATCAGGTGCTGAAAATACATACATTACTAAGAATATCCATTGTAATTATTATTTCTTATGATCTATATCACATTCAAAAAAATAAAATTACTTATGCCTGTGTATATCCTCTATTTAAATAATTTTGAAGTTTTTTATATTTAATAATTTCACGCTTTCCACTTGGGCTTATTACCTCCACCTTTTCATTTCTTCCAACTTTTTTATCTGATATTATTGGCTTCCTGGATGCTTGTTGTGGCTGATTTTGGGTTTGATCTTTTTCTTGCGTAGGTGTAAAACCAAGGCCAGTTGAATCCTGGTGCTTCATTTGCATATTTGTCGCTTGCCCCCCCTTTACTTGCGGAGCTTGATCCATTCCTTGTATTTTCGTTCTAAATAATCTCTGTAAAGTAGTTTGAGTTGTAATGGACATCATATCTTTGAACATATAGAATCCTTCTGATTTATACTCTAACAAAGGATTTTTTTGTCCATACGCTCTTAAATTAATACCTTCCCTTAGCTGATCCATAGCATAGAGATGATCTTTCCATTTTTCATCAATGGTCCTTAGCGCAACAAAGCGTTCAAATCCGCGCATTATATCTTCCGGTAATAATGATTCTCTTGCAGAATAAATTTCCATAGCATCATCAACAATTTTATTTTTAAGATTATCAAAATCATTATCTAATTCAAATTCATTATGATCAATATCAATTAATAAAGATGATGAAAAATTCTGCTCAATACTTTCCCAGTCCCATGAATCATAATTATCATCGGATTCATCTCCTAACTCATCATCAACAAAATCATATATTAATTCAGGTATAGTTTCACGAAGATTATCACCTTTTAATGCATTATTTCTTAGATCATAAACCACCTGACGCTGTTGATTCATAACGTCATCATATTCTAATAAATGCTTACGAATACCAAAATTTCTTCCTTCAACTTTTTTCTGAGCATTCTGTATAGCTCGAGTTACCATTTTATGGGTAATCACTTCTCCTTCTTCAATCCCCATACGATCCATTATTGACGCAACTCTTTCAGAATTAAATAAACGCATTAAATCATCTTCTAAGCTTAGGTAGAATTGCGATGAACCGGCATCACCTTGACGCCCAGACCTCCCGCGTAATTGTAAATCAATTCTTCTTGATTCATGACGTTCAGTACCTAATATATGTAATCCTCCTAATTCTTTAATTCCATCTCCTAATTTAATGTCAGTTCCCCTACCTGCCATATTAGTTGCAATGGTAACCGCCCCCTTTTGACCTGCTCGAGCAACAATTTCTGCTTCACTTTTATGCTGTTTAGCATTTAAGACGCTATGTGGAACTCCACGTTGTTTTAACATCCTTGATAGAAGCTCTGAGGAATCCACAGCAACGGTACCTACTAATGTTGGCTGCCCTCTTTTATAGCAATCTGATATCTCATCAATTACAGCGGCATATTTTTCCCGTTTAGTCTTATAAATTAAGTCATCTCTATCATCTCTAATAATTTCACGATGAGTTGGAATTACAACTACATCTAACTCATAGATACTTCCTAATTCTTCGGCTTCAGTCTCAGCTGTTCCTGTCATACCAGCAAGATTATCATACATACGAAAATAATTTTGAATAGTTATTGTTGCTAGAGTTTGTGTTTCTCTTTCAATAGTAACATTTTCCTTTGCTTCTAGAGCTTGGTGAAGTCCGTCACTATACCTTCTACCTGCTAGGATTCTACCTGTGAACTCATCAACGATCTGAACCTTTCCACTTTGGATAACATATTCTACATCTTTATCATATAGGGTATAAGCACGCAGTAATTGACTAATATTATGAATTCGAGAACTTTGCTCAGCATGATCTTGATGGGCTTTCTCTTTTTGCTGTTTATTCTCTAAAGTACTTAAGCTTTTATTCTCATCTATCTTGTGAAGAACTTCACCAAGATCTGGTATAACAAACATTTCTGGATCATTGGGCGCTAAAGATTCACGACCTTTATCTGTAATATCAATAACATGAGTTTTTTCATCAATACTAAAGTACAAATCATCATCAACTTCATGTAATTTTTTATCTCTGATATATTCTGATTCAATATCATGGGCTAATTTTTTCGTGCCTTTTTCCTGAAATATTTTCATCACTTTTGGATGCTTCGGCATCCCTCTATTTGCTTGTAATAATTTTAATCCAGCTTCATCTAACTCTTCATTTTCCATATGATTAGATGCTGCAGAAACCATCTCAGATACAAGCGTGTTTTGCTTTCGTATTAGATTCTGCACCATTGGTTTTAGTTCTTTATAAGTGGTATCAACTGGTGCATCCACCGATCCTGAAATAATCAATGGTGTTCTAGCTTCATCAATTAAAACGCTATCGACCTCATCTACTATTACAAACGCATGATCTCTTTGTACCTGATCATCTTTAGATAAAGCCATATTATCTCGTAAATAATCAAAACCAAATTCATTATTTGTTCCATAAGTTATATCACAATCATAGGATGTCTTTCTTTCTTTATTATCCATAGTATTCAAAATATATCCTACACTTAGACCAAGGTTCTTATAAATTTCACCCATCCANTCCGCATCTCTTTGGGCTAAATAATCATTAACAGTAACTAAATGAGATCCTCTACCTGTAAGGGCATTCAAATAAAGAGGCATAGTAGCCACAAGAGTTTTACCTTCTCCAGTTTTCATCTCAGAAACTTTTCCTTGATGAAGAACAATNCCTCCTAAAATCTGAACATCATATGGAATCATTTCCCATTTGATTTCTTGTCCCATGACTCGATAAGTTTTACCCATCATCCTTCTACAAGTTTCTTTGACCATCGCAAAGGCTTCGGGTAAAAGTTCGTTAAGTGTGTCTTGTTCAACTTTTAATACATATTTCTTTGATTCTTCTTTATCAGAGATTTGATCAGTTGCATGATCTTCAGCTTCTTTTCTTTTTTCTAAAATCTTATTCTTAAAGTGCTGTGTTCTATTTATCAACTCTTCATCAGACTTTAATTTCATTGATTCATATATCGTATTAACCTCATCAACAATCGGCAGCAAAGATTTNGTATCACGCTGTGATTTAGTTCCAAATATNTTAGTTAGTATATTTTGNAACATAATTATANAATTCTATTTCACTACTTTATCAGGATCAATTTTTCTTTTGTAGATTGAATCTAAAACTCCATTGACAAAACTAGAGCTGTCTTCAGTGCTATATACTTTAGCTATTTCAATTGCTTCACTTATTGACACTTTTGGAGGAATATCTTCATTAAAGTAAATTTCGCTAATTGCAATTCGCATAATTAATTGATCTAGNGTAGCTACTCTTTCTAATTTCCAATTATCTAAATTATCAGAAATTAATTCCTCTGCCCAAGTTTTCTTATCAACAATATTATTGTAAAGATCAGAAATATATGANTTAGTCTCCTCATCAAAGCTATTTCTATCAAATAAATCAGATAGAACTTTAGATTGTTCTTCTCCAGTAAGTTCAAANGCNTATAATGCCCCTAAAATACTTTCTCTGGCTAATCTGCGAGGATGCATAATGTTTATCAACTATCTAGAGAAAATAACCAATCAAAATCATCATTTATTTCTTCTCTTTGNATTCCAATTAACAATTTTTTTAACTTCGTTGCATATGGGCCAATATTTCCATCAGAAATAGAATGAACTCCATCTTTATCAGATATTTTACCAACAGGCGTAACTGATACAGCTGTTCCTGTGCAAAAAACCTCATCAGCATTGTATACNTCATTTAGAAGTATATCAGTTTCAATTACATCCAAGCCTAATTTATCTTTAGCTAGTCTCATTACAGAGTCACGTGTTATTCCAGCAAGGATACTACCTCTTAATTTTGGTGTCATTAATTTATTTTCTTTTATAACGAATAAATTTGCAGACCCAACCTCTTCTAAAAATTTGTCTTCNTTTGCATCTAAATAAAGCACTTCATCNTANCCTTCATTTTTTGCTTCAGCAAGTGGATATAGCGAAGCAGAATAATTACCTATAGCTTTNGCGTTACCAATACCTTTTGGAGCCGCACGATGATATTCTTTATTTATTTTAAGGTGAAGAGGTCGCACCCCTCCCTTAAAATAGGGACCCACTGGTGAAACAAAAACCATAAATGTATACTCTTCAACTGGCTTAACTCCAATTGCTGGCGAAGTTCCCCATACTATTGGTCTTATATATAAGGTTCCTTTATTATAAGGAGGTATATAATCAATATTATCTAAAACAGTTTTCTTCACAGCATCAATAAAAAATGACTTATTCATTTCAGGTATACATAATCTTTTGGTAGACACTGCCATGCGATTAGCATTTAAATCAATTCGAAATAAAACTACTCTATTCTTTGCTGTTCTAAATGCTTTGGTTCCTTCAAAACATCCTTGACCATAATTCAATACACCAGCAGCTGGAGAAAGTTCAATTTTTCCATAGGGTACCAGGCTACCTTTTTGCCAAGTCTCTCCTTGCTTACAAGTTGCCTTAAACATGCTTTTAGTTTCAATTACATCAAAACCAAGGCTATCCCAATCTATTTTTTTCATAATTAGTTTTCCAATAATTCTCTTGCTATTACCATGTTCTGAATTTCGGTAGTCCCTTCATATATCTGTGTAATTTTTGCATCTCTCATTAAACGCTCTACTCCATATTCCTGCATATATCCATATCCTCCAAATATTTGCACACAATCTGTAGCAGAATCCATTGCAGTTTGTGATGAAAAACTTTTTGCCATTGCTGCTTCTTTTGTAAAAGGCTTATGCATATCTTTTAATAATGCAGCATTATGAATTAAATGGCGAGAAGCTTCAATATTTGTTCCCATATTTGCTATCTTTTCTTGAATTGCACCAAAATCTGAAATAGGCTTTCCAAATTGTTTTCTATCTTTTGCATATACCTTTGATTTATCTAAAGCAGCTTGGGCAATTCCTACAGCTTGCGAAGCAATCCCAATTCTTCCCCCATCAAGAGTAGTTAATGCAATCCGATATCCTTCTCCTTCACTATCAATCAAATTGTCTACTGGAATGCGACAATTAGAAAAATGAATTTCACAGGTATCCGATGAGCGAATTCCTAATTTATTCTCTTTTTTACCTAATGAAATCCCATCAATATTTTTTGGAACAATAAATGCAGAGACCCCTTTATGTCCTTTCGATTTATCNGTGAGACNCATAACGATNATTAAGTCTGAATTAATACCATTAGTTACCCAATTTTTTGTTCCATTCAATATATAATGACTACCATCTTTTTCTGCAATCGTTTTCATATTACTTGCATCAGAACCGGACTGAGGCTCACTTAAAGAAAAAGAGCCTAATAAATCGCCTTTTGCCAAACCTTTTAAATATGTTTCATTTTGAAAATCATTTCCATAATTAACTAAAGTTTGACATACCAGACTATTGTTTACAGAAACAATTACACCTGCAGAAGCATCAATCCTTGAAATTTCTTCTATAATTANTGAATAACTAATAGTGTCCATACCTGCACCATTCCATTTTTCTGGNACCATAACTCCCATAAAACCCAAGTCTCCCATCATTTTGACTTCTTGATGAGGAAATTTAGCCTTATCATCTCTTTCAATTGCGCCAGGCTCAAGATATTTAATGGCAAAATCTCGCGCTGTATTACGAACTAATTCTTGTTGTTCAGTTAAAATCAATTTACTCTTTCTATAATTAAGGCAGAAGCTTCTCCACCACCAATACATAAAGTAGCCAACCCTACAGATAAATCTTTATGATTCAAAGCATGTATTAGTGTAGTTAATATTCTAGCGCCACTTGCTCCTATTGGATGCCCTAGCGCAATTGCGCCTCCATTCACATTAATTTTACCATGATCCAAATTATAATCATCCATTACAGACATTACTACTGGGGCAAATGCTTCATTAATTTCCCATAAATCTATATCATTAACTTCCATATTCGCTTTAATTAAGATTTTTTTAATTGCTTTAATCGGAGCTGTAGTAAACCATTTTGGATCATGCGCAGCAGATGATTGATAAAGAATACGTGCAAGTGGCTTTAAACCTAATTCCGAGGCTTTATTTTCACTCATTAATAATAAACAAGCAGCCCCATCATTAATTTTTGAAGCATTTGCAGCTGTTATAGATCCATCTTCTTCAAAAGCAGGTGATAATTTATCCATTTTATCAAAATTTACATTTTTAGGTTCTTCGTCTTCTTTAAATATAGTAGTGTTACTTCTATTTTCTACATTTACAGATATGATTTCATTTGTAAACGCACCTGATTTTTGAGCATCAATTGCTCTACGATAAGATTCTTTTGCAAAATCATTTTGATCATTAATACTATAATTTCTTTCTCTTGCACAAATCTCAGCACAATTACCCATGTGAATATCATTATATACATCCCATAATCCATCATTGATCATACTATCAATNAGTCTTCCATTTCCTAGCCTATANCCTGCTCTAGCTTTAGGAAGTATATATGGAGCTTGACTCATATTTTCAAAACCACCAGCTATAATAATATTAGCATCATTTACTTGGATTGCCTGTGCAGCCAGCATTACAGCTTTTAAACCAGAGGCGCACATTTTATTAATTGTTAGGCATTCTATGCTATCAGGTAATCCTGCTCCGATAGTAGCCTGTCGCGCAGGCGCTTGTCCTAAACCAGCAGATAATACATTACCCATTATTACTTCATCAATTAATAAAGGGTCTAACATTGTATCATTTAATATTTCTGAAATGACTAATGACCCTAGTTTAGGAGCAGAGACTACAGATAGACCGCCTTGGAATGATCCTATTGGTGTGCGTCTCGCTGATACTATAACAACATTATGTTTTTTATTCATTAAATATTAAAAACAATGAAGAAATTAATTGGATTTTCTTGAAAAAGATGTTTACAAAGATTTAAATATAAAAAAACCACTAAAAATATTTTACATTAATTAACTATAAATGCTAATTATTAAATCTACCATAACAAGTATCTACCAAATTAGTATTGTTATATAATGGTTTCATAGCGTTTAAGTTAATTCTTTGGTTTTATTGATTTATCATAAGCAAGAATAATATCTTTAACCAATTTATGCCTAACAACATCACTTTCTGTTAGATTTACAAAACCAATGCCATCAATACCTTTAAGTATTTTGACTACTTGTATAAGACCAGAATCAGTTTTCATTGGTAAATCAATTTGAGTTATATCACCCGTAATAATTGCTTTTGAATTAACACCCAATCTTGTTAAAAACATTTTCATTTGCATAGGTGTTGCATTTTGCGCTTCATCTAAAATCATAAATGCATTATTTAAGGTTCTACCCCTCATATAGGCTAAAGGAACAATCTCTATAGTTCCATCTGATAANACAATTTTNAATTTTTGTTTTGGCATGATATCACCCAAAGCATCATAAAGGGGAGTAAGGTATGGATCAACTTTTTCTTTTAAATCGCCTGGTAAAAAACCTAGACTTTCACCGGCTTCTACTGCAGGCCGGCATAAAATAATCTTGTCAACTTCGCTATTTTCAAGTGCAGCAATTGCAAATGCAACTGCAATATATGTTTTACCGGTTCCCGCTGGACCTATACTGAGTACTATATCATTATTATTTACAGTATCTATATAGGAATGTTGTCCTTTTGAACGGGCAACTATGGCACCTTTTCTTCCATAATGAATTACTTCTTTAGGAAGTTGATTGGATTGACCATTATCAATAGANACAATTTCAATTAATTGTTTAACATCTTTTAAATTAATTGAACCTTTTCTTCCTAAAGTTTGTTTCATTTCATGTAAAATCTCTTTTGCAAGATCAATTTTATTTTTTTCACCAGTAATTTTAATATTATCATTTCTAATTACAGTTTTCACCGCAAATGAATCTTCTATAATCCTTAAATGAGAATCTGCTGGGCCAAATAACATTGCCAAGTCTAGCCCCCTAATATCAATTGTCTTATCCATGTTCTAAAAATAAATATTAATTTATGCTTTAAATATTATTAACAATTATTAATTATTACTTTGTATAAATAATTTTAATTAAAAAATACTCATAAATTGAAGAACATTTATATTTTATTCACATTTATATTTTTATCGATTAACTGTAGTTATTTAAACACGCAGTCAAATACGAATAAATTGAATTCAGAATCGCTTATTAATCAAGGAAATGCATACTGGAGTAAGAGAGCTAACCCAAGGAGTGCAAAATTAGCTGTATTATTTTATCAAAAGGCTTTTAATCTAAATCATAAANATCTAGAATTAGCCGCTTCTCTTAGCAAAGCTTATTATTTCCAAGCTTATTATATTGAATCAGATTTATCTAAAAGAGATACTCTATATTTAAAAGGTTCTAAATCTGCATTAAAAGCTTTTGAAAATTCCGACTTTTATAAATCTTTTTCAGACACTTCATCACTAGAGAATAATAAAAAGAAATTAGAAGCAATTAAAAAAGCTCCTATTGAAACAATTGGTGTTTTATTCTGGTGGGCAACAAATCATGGTAAGTATCTTATCAATAAACCAATTATTGAAAGAATAGAATCGAGAGAGATCCTCGAGTTAGCAATGTATCGTATTTCCACATTAGATGAAGATTATTATTATGGTGGTCCTTCTAGATTTTTTGGAATGTTTTATTCTAGATTACCTGGNGTACCACTTGAAAGAGCAAGAATCAATTTTGATGAATCTTTACTGGATAATCCTAACTATTTTGGAACAAGAGTTTTAAGAGCCCGCTACTATCATACTAAATTAGGTAATCGGGAACAATTCCAAGATGATTTAAAACACGTTATTGAAACAGATCCATCATTATTACCAGATGCTATGCCAGAAAATCTATTTGAACAAGAAAAGGCTAAAGAATTATTAAATAATCAAACTATTCTTTTTGAATGATGTAAAGGGATCTTTATTTAATTAAACTATTCAATAGATTAATTATTTTTTCAAAAGTCCGAATTTGTATCCAATAATATTAATAAATATATCAGCTATCTTATTTTTTGTAGTTTCAATAGCAAATGAAAATGGAATAAATAATTCAAGAATTTCCCATCCTAAAGATAATAAAAAAAATAATGGCCAATTTTTTTTAAAATATTTTCCATAAATAAACCAAATCATGAAATGGACAATTGAATAATAATTAAACAATGACATATGATTAGTTATGCATCAATATAGATGCATTGAAGCGAAATCATTTTTTAATTTGAATTCCTAGTTCTTTCATTTGAGTTTTTGAAACAGGGCTTGGCGCACCATCCATAAGTGACATGGCCGATGTTGTTTTTGGGAATGCAATAACATCTCTGATATTATTAGTACCAGCTAGCAACATAACTAATCTATCAAATCCAAATGCTATACCACCATGCGGGGGCGTTCCATATTTGAGCGCATCTATAAAAAACCCAAATCTTTCATTGGCTTCTTTACGATCAATACCAAGTATATCAAAAATTACTTTCTGCATATCAGAATTATGAATCCTAATCGAACCACCAGCCACCTCATAGCCATTAATTATTAAATCATATTGTTTTGATGGTATAGACTCTGGTGAAGATTTTAGTTTCTCTAGGTCATTTGATTTTGGTTGTGTAAAAGGATGTTGTAGCGAATGATAACGTTTGTCTTCTTGGTTATACTCAAACATAGGAAAATCTGTAATCCATACAGGTTTAAAATCATTTGATTTTGCATACTCTTCTTTTTTAGCAATTGCAATACGTAGCGCACCTAATGATAATTGCGTTGTTTTTATATCGTCACCAATAATAAAAATGATATCACCATTATCCATATTAAGCTTTTTTGTTATTTTAGAATGTAAATCNTCCGAAAAAAACTTGGAGATACCTCCAGTTAATANTCCATCAGAAAACTTCATCCATGCTAAACCTTTAGCTTT
The DNA here is from genome assembly GCA_002701945.1 of Fidelibacterota bacterium. GTDB lineage: Bacteria > Fidelibacterota > Marinisomatia > Marinisomatales > TCS55. Next base: position 6,040 of record NZXJ01000076.1, on the reverse strand, counting down.
ATATCTCTGAACATGTTCTGTATAATGATNAATGTCTTTACGAGAATATTTAGCTCCACCAGGTACAACAATACACATAACGCTTTNAACCGAATGAAAAGCTTTGAATTCACTTTTTTCTGAAAAAGGCTTAAAATCATTTAATAATAAATCATAACGTAAATCTGGACAATCTGTACCATACTTTGACATGGCATCATTATAAGTCATCTTTGGAAAGGGTTTTATTAAGTCAATATTTTGAACTTTATTAAAAATATATCTCGTTAATTCTTCGCATTTTTTCATTATATCATTTTCATCTACAAAAGACATTTCTATATCTATTTGAGTGAATTCAGGTTGACGATCAGCTCTTAAATCTTCATCTCGAAAACATTTTACAATTTGGAAATATCTATCAAATCCAGAAATCATTAATAGTTGCTTATACATTTGAGGAGACTGTGGTAAGGCATAAAATTTTCCATTGTGTATTCTACTTGGTACTAAATAATCTCGAGCTCCTTCAGGAGTAGATTTCATAAGAACAGGAGTTTCAACTTCAAAAAAATTATTATCTGATAAAAAGGTTCGCACAGCTTGATAAGTATTATGTCTGACTTTTATATTTTCCTGTAATTCATTTGTACGTAATTCAAGAAAACGAAATTTTAGTCGAAGATTTTCCTCAGCACTATTACGATCTGTAATTATAAAAGGTAGAGGATGTGCTTCATTTAAAATCTCATGTTCAGATATAATAACTTCAATTTCACCGGTTGAAATATTTGAATTTTGCGAGTTTTGATCTCTTTCCTGAACGATACCTTTAACAGAAAGGACATCCTCCATAGATAATTTTTTAACTAATTCGAAATCGCCATTAAAATTATCTTGATTATAAACAATCTGAGTCTTTCCATAACGATCTCTTAAATCCACAAAAACAATTTGNCCATGGAAACGAACAGCATTTACCCAACCATTTAAACATACTTTTTCACCAAGATTCCCAGATGTCAATTCTCCACATGTATGTGTTCTTCTATTCATAGCTATTNATAAAAAAAAACCGCCTAAATTTANGGGCGGTTTTTCTATAATTATATCTCAAATTATCTTTTTGCAACTCGNAGTCGATTTAATGCCCTTGTTAAAGAACTTTCCANACGAACTTCATCAACTTCTTCATTATTAATTTTANTTTTACGTTCATTAGCTCTTTTAAGTGCAGATTCAGCTCTTGAGATGTCAATNTCTGANGATAATTCAATTGTTTCAACTAACAAACAAACTTCATTCTCATTGATTTCTGCAAAGCCACCACTTGTAGAATAAAATTTTGTTTCAGTTTTACTTTGAATCATAATCTCTCCAATATCAAGACTAAAAACGCCATCCTGATGATTNGCCATTATTCCAAAAGAGCCATCAATACCAGGACANCGAACATAATCNACTTCAATTACATCCAAATTTTGTGTTGGAGTTACTATATCNAGAGNAAAATGANNCATTAAGCTGCCAGTTTTTTACCCTTTTCAATNGCTTCNTCAATAGTNCCTACGTAGGAAAAAGCATTTTCAGAATATTCATCAACATCACCATTCAAAATAGCCTTAAATCCAGCAATAGTATCATCTAGTTCAACATACCGACCTTCAACATTAGTAAACTGTTCTGCAACAAAAAATGGTTGAGACATAAATCTTTGAATTTTTCGTGCTCTTGATACTGAAAGTTTATCATCATCTGAAAGTTCATCCATACCTAAAATTGCAATGATATCCTGAAGGTCCTTATATTTTTGAAGAATATTTTGAACTTCGCGTGCAGTATTGTAATGATTATCTCCTATAACTCTCGGATCTAAAATTCTAGATGTTGATGCTAAGGGGTCAACCGCAGGATATATACCAAGCTCAGCTATTTTTCNTTCCAGAACNGAGGTTGCATCTANATGTGCAAAAGCTGTAGCAGGCGCTGGATCAGTTAAATCATCTGCTGGAACATAAACAGCTTGTACAGAAGTTATTGATCCTTTTTTTGTAGATGTAATTCTTTCCTGAAGGTCNCCCATCTCAGTACCGAGTGTAGGCTGATAACCAACTGCTGAAGGCATTCTACCTAGTAGCGCAGAAACTTCAGATCCTGCTTGAGTGAATCGAAAAATATTATCTATAAATAATAACACATCTCTTCCTTCATCNTCTCTAAAATATTCAGCCATTGTAAGACCACTTAGAGCTACTCTTAACCTTGCGCCTGGTGGTTCATTCATTTGACCAAAAACCATAGTCGTTTTTTCTATGACTCCTGATTCTGTCATTTCGTTATATAAATCATTTCCTTCTCTGGTCCTTTCTCCTACTCCAGCAAATACAGAATAACCACCATGCTCCGTNGCTATATTTCTAATCAANTCTTGAATTAAAACAGTTTTTCCAACACCTGCGCCACCGAATAGNCCTGTTTTACCTCCTCTTGTATACGGTTCCATCATATCCACAACTTTAATACCAGTAACTAGCATTTCTGTAGANGTAGATAAATCTTCATGCTTTGGAGCTGAACGATGAATTGGATATTCTTTCTTTGCAGANACCTTACCTTTTCCATCTATAACATTACCCGTCACATCAAACAACCTACCCAATGTTTCAGGGCCGACTGGAACTGAAATTGGNTTGCCAGAATCTTTTGCATNGACTCCTCTNACTAGCCCATCCGTAGAATCCATCGCAACTGTACGAACAGTTGATTCTCCTAGATGCTGGGCTACTTCTAAGATTAAATCACCTTCATCCTCCCTTTCAACATGNAATGCATTCATTATTTCAGGTAAATTACCATCTTCAAAAGTGACNTCAACAACTGCGCCCATTATTTGAGATATTTTTCCAATATTTGCCATAAGTNTTCCTTTATTACTTCAATGCTTCAGCTCCACCNACTATCTCCAACATTTCNTTNGTAATNGAAGCTTGGCGAGCTTTATTAAATTCNAGTGTTAAATTTTTNATCATGTCCTCAGCATTNTCAGTNGCATTTTCCATTGCAACCATNCGAGCNGCTTGTTCGCTAGCNTATGACTCTAGTAAATATTTCCACATTTGNACNTTTAAATGTCGAGGAATTAAAGATTTAGTTAATTTTTCTTTGGANGGCTCATAAAGNCGATCAGATATTGAGGAANTATCNTCTTGATTATATTCCAATGGNAGTAATNGCTCAGATTGAATGGATTGNNTTGCAACATTAACAAATTCNTTATAACAAACATGAATTTCATCTACTTTTTTTGTTACAAAATGATTAATAATTTTTTCACCAATCTTTAATGCGTCTGAAAATTCTAAATCATTCCAAAACTCTATATGAGATTTTACTATATTATAATTTCTTCTCTTAAAATGATCCCTAGCTTTTTTCCCAATACAAAATAAATCAACATTATCCTTACCAATGTCATTGATTTCAGACTCAGCTTTCTTTACTACATTAGTATTAAAAGAACCTGCAAGACCTCTATCAGAGGTAACTACAACATATCCAACTCGTTGAATAGGTCTGATGTCTAATAACGGCAAAAGATCACGATCTACATCTGGCAATAAATGATGAATTACATCTACTAAACGTTTTGTATAAGGACGTGCCTGCTCCATTCTTTCTTGAGCTTTACGCATTTTCGCAGCAGCTACCATTTTCATTGCCTTAGTAACCTTTTGTATACTTCTTACAGATTTAATCCGATCTCGTATGTCTTTTAAATTTGCCATTTAAATATTATGCTATAAATCCCTCTTTAAATTGACTTATTGATTTGTCCAAAACATCTGACATTTCTTCTGACATATCACCTTCAACTCTCAATTTTTCTAGTTCTTTTGAATTATTCGCATCTAAATAGTCAAATAAAGCAGACTCAAAATCAGAAACTTTATCTAAAGGAATATCATCCAGATGCCCCTTTGCACCTGCAAATATAATTGCTATCTGTTTATCAATATCCATTGGTGAATACTGCTTTTGTTTTAATATCTCAACCATACGCTCACCACGTGTCAACTGTGCAAGAGTGCTTTTATCTAAATCAGATCCAAATTTTGCAAATGCTTCAAGTTCTCTAAACTGAGCTAAATCTAACCTTAGCGTCCCAGCAATACTTTTCTTTGCCTTCACTTGAGCATTACCCCCTACACGAGATACAGATAAACCTACATCAATAGCAGGGCGCACACCTGAATTAAATAGATTAGTCTCTAGATATATCTGTCCATCAGTTATTGATATAACATTAGTAGGAATGTAAGCAGCAACATCCCCTTCTTGTGTTTCAATAATTGGTAAGGCTGTAAGAGAACCTCCTCCAAGTTCTTCAGATAATTTTGATGCACGTTCAAGTAATCTACTATGAAGATAAAAAACATCTCCAGGATACGCTTCACGACCTGGAGGCCTACGCAGCACAAGCGACATTTGACGATATGCAACAGCTTGCTTAGATAAATCATCATAAATAATTAGAGCATGCTTCCCATTATCTCTAAAATATTCTCCCATAGCACAACCTGAATACGGAGCAATAAATTGCAGTGGTGCTGCATCAGATGCATTTGCAGCTACAACAGTTGTATAATCCATTGCACCTGCTTCTTCGAGCTCAGAAACAATAGATGCTACAGTTGACGCTTTTTGTCCAATTGCTACATAAATACAAAAAACAGGTTCGTTAGTTTCATGAGTATATTTCTGATTAATAATAGTATCTACAGCAATTGCCGTTTTCCCGGTTTGGCGATCACCAATAATTAACTCTCTTTGACCTCTACCAATTGGAACCATACTATCTATTGGCTTAATACCTGTTTGAAGTGGTTGTTTAACTGGATGGCGAGCCATTACGCCAAGTGCTTTTCTTTCAATTGGAAGTGAATCTTTTGAATTAATGGATCCTTTTCCATCCATTGCTTGCCCTAATGGGTCTACTACGCGCCCTACCATGGCATCCCCTACAGGAACTTCAACTACACGACCTGTTCGTTTTGCTAAATCTCCTTCTTTAACTAAACTACTATCACCAAATAATACAAGTCCAACATTGTCCTCTTCTAAATTCAATGCCATTCCAAATGTATCATTTGGTAGTTCAACTAATTCTGAACTCATTACGTTCTCTAAACCAGAGACTCTGGCGACACCATCACCAACTGAAATAATTTCACCTACCTCACTTACGTCAACTGAACCTTCAAATTTTGCAATTTGTTCTTTTAATAATGCCGTAATGTTATCTGTGTTAATATCCATAATTTCCCTTAAATAAATTATTGTTGAATTAAATCTTTCCTAAGATTTTCCATTTTTGTTTTAATTGAAGCATCTAAAAAAACATTGTCAATTCTTAGCTTTAAACCACCTATTAAAGAAGAATCGACTAACGTAGAAAATTCTGTGTTTTTACCTATAATTTTCTCTATCTGTTTTTTAAGCTCTTCTTTTTCTTCTTTAGATAATTCATCTGCAGTATGTGCTGAAACTGTTGCAATATTCAATTCATTCTTTACCAACGAATTAAAATAAAAAGAAAAATTTCGTAAAAAAATGATTGGATTATCATCAGCATATAATACAATCAATTCTCTTACAATAGGGTGAAGCAAATCTTTAAAAACAGAATGAATTAATTCACCTTTTTGATCCATTGAGAATCTTTTAGACTGAAGAAAACCACGCAATTGAGCATTATCTTTTAAAAGAAAGATTATCGTATTAATCGATGCTTGGACGTCTGCAATTACATTTTGTTCTTTGGAAATTTTCATAACCACAGAAGCAATATGTTTAGTTTTTTCCTTATGCTTCATATCCTTTTATATGCTTTAATGATTCATTAATTAATGATTTATTATCTTCTTCATTAAGATTCTTTTTTACTAATTTTTCAGCAATAGACAATGATAAACCAACCACTTCACCTTTTATTTCAGCAATAGCTTTATCTTTTTCTACCTGTATTTGCTCCTTTGCCTGCTCTAAGTTTGTGACAGCCTCT
>NZXJ01000075.1 GCA_002701945.1 Fidelibacterota bacterium | reverse complement strand
TTTGGGCTATTTTCTTTGTTATTCTAGTTGGTTTAGGGCCTGTTTCAGGAGTTCTAGCTATGACCTTCTACACTGTAGGGTATCTAGGTAAATTGCAATATGAGACAATAGAAGGATTATCAAACGATCCCTTAGATGCTGCAAAAGCTATGGGATTAAAAAATGGGGAAATAATCCAAAGAGTCGTAATTCCTGAAACTGCTAATAATTTAATTTCTCAATTGTTTTTTATGTTTGAATATAATGTAAGGCATGGTTCTGTAATAGGAATTGTAGGTGCTGGAGGNATTGGATATTATATTTCAACATATCTTAAATTTTTACAATATGATAAAGTAATTGCATTATTAATTATTCTATTTTTTGTTGTGATAGCTATTGATTTAATTTCAATTAAAGCAAGATCATACTTTGTTGACGATGCAACTTTCAAATCTCCATCTTTATTTGGTAACNTTTTCAGGNCAAAAAAATGAATTTAAAACAAATTGGAATAGGACTGGGAGCTCTGATATTAGTGATCGGAGGAATATGGGGATTTATGATAAGCTCATACGAAGAAGACGNAGGAACAAACAATATTTTTATTGCAAATGATTCATCGAATAATCTAACAGATGAACGGAATAACTCCCTTTTTGAATTGTCATTTTCAAAATCTGATGAAAATCTAGAATGGTCGAAATTGAGCATTAGTATTCAAAATGAAACCGAAACTATGGATTGTTCGAAAGGTAATTTTACATCTAAAGATATTGGAAATGCAAAAGTTTCTCCAAAACTAAGNTCNGANGGNATAACNTTCNGTGTAATNNTAGATGCAACTTCTGAAGAGGAATTTACCCATGTCAATTTAGGAGAATTANAGGAAACTGATGAAATTGANTACGATATTCGATTCTCTAAGACTGACATTTNTCTTTCCNAAAATGTAACCGGCACTATAGTAGAAGATAAAACATTTGAAGAATTGAATGATGTGCCTAATCAAGATTTTACCGAAAATAGTGAGGAAAGATTGGATTGGTATGATTACAAAATAACCACGCATCGTATAGAAGTTGAAGATAAAATATACATTGTAAAAATTAATGAAAATTATTACAAGATAAANTTTACAAGTTATTACAATGATGATGACGAACCACGATATGTATCATTTATGATTGGAACCATNGGTACTAGTGAATTTCCAGCNCTTTCAAATTCNGATTTAGTTTCNCCNGCTAAATGTACAATTATTGAATCNGGAGAAAAAATTGATTCGTGGGAAANAAACGAAAAAATTGCCATATTTGAAAATGATTTTGATATTTGTAATTCAANATGTATCATCAAAATTACTGTAACTTACGAAGGCATTCCTGTAAAAGGAACTTCTGAAATAGAACTAAATTAATNCTANAAGTCAAAGAATAATTTAGTAAAGCCAATAATAAACAACGGTATTTGCAAACCAAAATTNGCCATTACTGGTTTATCATTAGTCAAATAACCTGCTGTTGACCAAAATAAAACTCCNGCTCCATGAAAAAATATATTCATTGGATATTGATCTAAATTAGTAAGTAAAATTCCAGTTAGAATTAAACCTGTACCTGCCCATTTCATNGCTTCGACTCGTTCCAAAGGTATCGCCTCTGATTNTCTATACTNATGTCACTAATTATGTGTTTCAGTATTTTCNTCTTCTAGAGTCATAAACAACATCATAAGGAATATTATCTCTATACCAACTCCAAGAACTTTTCCTAAAGCCATAAGGAGAGCATTAACTANNCCATAAAGCAAACCTTCTTCTGAATCGATGGCACCTGCTATAGCATTNGAAATGAATTCAAGTAGGAAATAATCAAATACAAATAAGAANAACATGATACCAAAAACATTCAAAAATACGCGCACAAAATCATCTTTAACTAAAGAGTAACTGTATGTTAATGCTGAAAATGCTCCTTTNCCTCTCAAAACATAACTATACTGCCAAAATGCGCAATAAACTGCAAAAATTATTCCTGGAATTATTAATAAAAGTGAACTGATAATCCAAAAAACATAGAAAATTACGGCCGTTACAAAATACATAGGTAGCATATTTGNCCCATCCTTTAGCGCTTGAACACCAGGAAGTTTTTCTCCGTGCATTGCTCCAGCAATAACTCTAATGACTGCAATCCAAGCAATTCCGCCAATTAATTGACGAATAAACTCAAGTGTTATGTATTCTATAATCCAACTCAANGCATTATCAATTCCATCCCATCCTGTCCAACCGCTAGCTAAGTCATCAACAAAGACTGATAAGAGAGGAACCAAATATTCTACTATTAAAAATACAGGAATAACTATTGTAGCTATAGCTGGCAAGTTTAATGTGAAAAATTTAAAAGAATCAAGTAGCAATGTAAAAAATCCTTTCTTACTTGGTTTGAATAATTCCTGATTTTCCTCTTGCTGTTCTACTTCCTGTAATTCTTCTTCCATAGACTAGGAATAAATCTCCCCTAAAAAAATGCATCTGTTAATCTAAAACCCAAAAAAGGTCATTTAGAGGGGGCACAATTAGGCATTTCCAAANATGGGTAAAATCCAAGTTCTAGATGACCACACAATTAATCAAATTGCNGCTGGTGAAGTAATCGAAAGACCTGCTTCTGTCGTCAAGGAACTTGTCGAAAATTCACTAGATGCAAAAGCAAAAAATATTTGGATTAGAATCGAAGAAGGTGGTACCTCTTTAGTCATGGTTAGGGATGATGGAGANGGAATGGATGCAGAAGATGCAAAGTTAGCCTTCCAAAAACATTCTACTTCAAAAATACGCTCTTTTGATGATTTACAAGATGTTAATACTTCTGGATTTAGGGGTGAAGCTTTACCTTCTATAGCTTCAGTATCAAGACTAAGAGTTACAACCTGCAGAAAAGGAAATGATNTTGGAACTAGAATCACAATAGAAGGAAACAATAATTTAGAGGTTGAAGAGAAGGCTTCACCGCAAGGAACGACGATTGAAGTTGCTGANCTGTTCTTCAATACTCCTGCAAGATCAAAGCATCTTAAGAGAGTAGCAACAGAACTTCAACATATAGTTAAAATTGTAACAACAGAAGCGATTCGAAGACCTGACGTCGCGTTTAATCTAGTTCATGGTGANAGAAAACTNATTGATGCACCTGCATCGGATTTGAAAACCAGAATAGGAGTTTTACTTGGTAGNGANGCTTCGAAAGAATTGATTGAAATGAAAGGGGAAGCTGATGGATTGCGTCTTGAAGGGTTTTTGACAAGACCTGCAGTTTCTAGAAAATCAATGGCTGGACTATATTTACATGTAAATGGAAGACCTGTACAAGCTAGAAATATTTGTTATTCGATTAAAGGAGCCTATGGAAGTTTGCTACATGATGGACATTTNCCGATAGGAGCATTATTCCTAGAAATTCCTGCAAAAGATGTAGATGTGAATGTCCATCCNGCTAAAACTATAGTCAGAATCGCTAGAGAGGAAAAAATAAGTAAATCACTCAGAGAAATAATTAAGACTATTTTATCTGAACAAGCTTTGATTGCTAATGTCAATCTTGAAAATAGTAAAACTGATTCAATTTTTGGAACTCCAATACCTTCTACTACATCTAGATCAAGAACTACACCTGTAAATTCTATTGACAGTTTACAACAAGAATTTGATGTTGAATTAAATCAGGAAGAAGTAGAAACAAACATGCCTTCTATGAGACCATTAGCACTAATTGAAAACAAATATATCGTTGCTATGGGTTTAGATGGACTTTACATTATCGATTTTCACGCAGCTCATGAAAGAGTAATGTATGAACGTCTGAAAGACCAGGCTCAATTCAAANGAATTGGAAAACAAGATTTGCTGAAACCTATTTCTCTAGAATTATCAAAAAGCGAATCTACNGCTTTTGAAGAAATGCTATCTGAAGTAAATAATATGGGATTTGATGTTGAAAAATTTGGACCTTCATCTTTCATGATAAGAAGTGTACCTGCTCTATTGGCCGGATCTGAACCTGAAAGAATTAGAGAAGCGATAGATGATATTGTTGAGAGNGGCTCAATGAAGTCTGCTGANGAAAAACATACTTACATGATGTATACTGTGGCGTGCCATTCTGCTTTACGAGCTGGTGATAAACTAACAATGGCTCAAATGGAATTTGTAATAAGAGAAATGGAATCAATTCCAAATCCNTACGCCTGCGTNCATGGAAGGCCTACTGTAATGACAATNACNCCNTCTGAACTNGANAAAAANTTCAAANGAAGNGGATTCTANTAATCTACTTTNNCCTTCTANATTNCCAAANTGATANAGTAATGCTGGAAGCATGATTACTGCNGCNACAAATGATAAGAAAATCATAACTGCCATTATCANTCCAAATGTTACAAACAANGGCATAATTGACAAAGCTAAAACCATGAAGCCTATGAAATCTGTAAATGCAGACATTGCAACATTATTACCNGTTTCATCAAGACTCTCTTCCATCCATTCNTCTTGATTACCATCNGGNTTTTCAAATCTAGCTTCACGAACTCTTTGAACCATATGGATTGCATAGTCTACACCCAAACCTATTGCTAAACTTGAAATCTGAACTGTTACNAGNTTAATCGGAGTATCTGAAAGAACCATCCCTCCTCTGAGCCACAGTGTAATAGCTATTACTGGAAGAATTGTAATCAAACTTAATCTTACATCTCTAAGTACTAAAAGAACAATNACAAATGCTAGAATTATAGCCACAATTAAACTTTCTTGGAAACTATCGGTAATTTCCAACATGTAAACATACCTTTCGTAACTTAATCCCGCAACTTGTACGGAAACTCCATCAATTGAACTAAGATTGGATGCTGAGGCATCTAAATCTTCTTTCAAATCCATCATTGAACCATAAATATCATCAGGTCGCTCTACTTGGAACCAAGAACGAGCCATTGTCATTTTACNGTCTTCAAGAAGATACATTTCCCTGGCTGAAGAAGGTGAAATGTAGAAACTACCTTCCAAATTGATTGTACCATTTCTGTATACGTCATTCAAAACCTTGTAAATTTCATCATCAGACGTAGGAAAACCTGTAACGGGGTCAACTGTTTGAGGAACATAACCTTTGTCTGGAACAGTTGAGGCTAGGATAGTTTGTGTTCGAACAACATAAGGAATACTACCAAGCCAAGTTGCACTGGGGCTGTAAGTTGCTACATCCTTCTCCATTTGATCAATCTCTACAAGNGTTTCGTAAGTAGCTAAATTTTCACCCTCAATCAAGAAATAACCNGGTTCTCCATTTTCGGTAAAAGTTGNTTGGCCCAGTGAAACAGTCTGAATAAACCTAGAATCATTATCTGCATAATCTTTAACNTCAAATCTTGATTCTGGATTGCCAAGAACCAGTGGAGACAAAGCNACGCTNATTATTAGGAAAATAACCAACATTGGCATAGATTTATTAGCCATAAATGAGGATAATTGTTTAACACTAAAATATTGNCCAATACGNGATAAAANACCGTCNNCTTCANNTANATTANANGGNGGTGGNGGNGAATAACTCCTTAAAATAGGTACGAAAACACCCATTATNAGATAAGCTTGAATAATACCTAGAGGNCCTAATATTCCCCATTCATAAAGATCCGGAATTTCACTAAGTGTTGCAGTACCNAAGGCTACAACAGTAGTCAAAGTTGCAACTCCTAGTGCTGGGAATAGAGTTTTGATTGCACCTAATGCACCNTCAAAACTAGCNTCTAAAGCAAGTNATTTCGCTCTTTTTTCATCAGATGCAAGAAGTTTAGCATCCGGGTAAAAAGGATGTTCGAGAGTTAANCTACGCCAGCGTGTTAAACTGTGGATGACGAAGTCAACACCNAAAGCCAACATAAGAATTGGTAACATAGCTGCCAATTGAGTTTGAGGNAAGCCTAACCAAAATGAATTAGCAGTCATACAAGCCATCAACAANCCCAAACCNAGGCCACTAACCAAAACATCNCCTANATTTCTNAAATAGAAAGAAAGTAATGCTACCATCAAAANAAATGATAGAAGNATTAGTGGAGCTGTAGAATTTATTTGATCNTCTAACTCTAAACCAAATGCCAAATATGAATAAAAATTAACTTCTTCNTCAGATTCTAATGGGTCAAGATAATAGGAATCTACTTTTTTCTCCCAATATTCATAGTGCTCGTAATCTCCTCTTTGTCTTGGATAGTCATTGTATAACCTTGTAGAATTTGCTTCTCCAACCATTGAGAAACCCTTAGCTTTCCATTCTGTTCCTATAATATTTTCAGTTTTTTCAGGTTGATTGCAAATACCGTTCTCAATAATACAAAGATCTGGAGAGACTATCTGTCTGTAAGGGAATGAACCGTCATCTGCCGGTAAATTAAAAATTGCATTTAGAACAAACGTCAAATCGCTTTGTGTTGCTTNATCATAAGAAGGTCCAGTATACATTATCTGATTGGTAACTGGAGTTTCGTTATTCATTATTGTACGGACTGTATCNGCTATTCCCCATANTGTAGACAATTCATTCCTTTGAATTTGCCAATTAAATTTAGTATCAAAATACTGACTGGTTTCGTTATCGGCCCTCAGAAGATCATTACGATCTGTAGTTTCTCTGAAAACATCCATTTTCAGAACATTGTGATCCTCAGAATCAACAGAATTGCCCATTACTATTTGGAAAATTAACCAATATTCTTCTGGCATCTTTTCTTCAGCTCTATCTGAAGCTTTCCAAACNTCACTATCAGGATAAGAGAATTCTTCTCTTTGACTCATTTCTCTCCCTAAATTTGGAGAAAAACCAGAAAATATGAAAATAAATAAACATAGAAATGCAAACATTGACAATTGCCAACGCTTTCTTGGAGAACCTGCACGACNCATAAATTATCTTTAGTTGTCNATTTTTAAAGTTAAGCACCTAATGCTTAACTTTCTACCAGCTGTGAAACGAAGTGTTCGTATTCCTCACCCAAGTGAATGTAACATCTTACCCAAGGATAAAGACGNCCNTCTTGAGCTTCTANAAACCTCCAAACATGTCCTGCGCCCTCTAAATCTTCTGCTAACAAAATATCCCCTCTTCGAATAATNACCTTGTGTTCTTCATCTTCNGTNTCNACATCACANCTTTTGAACTCNAAACAACCGCTTAAAGTCAATACAAGCTGCCTTCTTGGTGCAGTATGNGCAAGCTTAGGCCCTTCACCTTCTAAATTCTCTGGAACTGGNGTAAGTGCAAANTGAGTTTTCAGATCTCCTGTGTTGTCATCAATATTTGCATTAACGAATAATGATGAAAATAGACCTACTGAACCAAGACCTGTCTTACTTACTACCGGAATTTGCATCTTTGCAAATCTGGTGTGCCCACTTTCGTCAGTATACATTCTGACGACTGGTATCCCCTCTGTCATAACAGAGGGGTATTACCCAGATATTTATGCTTAGCGTATTCTACGACGTAGACCGGCTGCACCAACTAAAGCAAGTGTGCCAACTACGAAACCAATACTTGGTAAGCCTGATTCTTCAACAATTTCTTGAGTTTGATCTCCATCTCCAACTGTTACTGTACCTACCATAGCCATACTTGCATGTGGTTCACAGACATAGTAATGTGTCTTATCATTCTCATCAAAAGTGTGTCTGAAATCAACATAGTTTGCTGCTTCTCCACTATAAAATCCAAGCTTAGCGTCTTCTAGATTCATATCTTCATCAAACTTTGTTGCTACCTCTGCCACATTGTGTACGTCAGATGTACCTTTCCATATCCAACAAACTGTATCGCCTGCTGCTATTGTGATATCTGCAGGTTCAAAGGAATAACCATCATCACCAATTGTTACTATAGCAGCACAATCGCTTGTATCTACTTTACCAAAAATGACTGTTACTGGTTCGTCAGCATTAAACTTAGCATTGTTGCCTTCGATAACTAAATCTTCACAGTCTTCACAGGATTTGACTTCATAGCCTTCTAAGAGAATCATCTCTACGTGCCAATTTCCATCATCGACTGGGATATAGGCTTCATGTGTTTCCAATGAAGCATCAGCTCCTTCAAATTTCAACTTAAATGAACCGGTATACATCATTGGCAGACCCTCATTATCAGATAAGGCTCCAACAATGTTTGTAGGACTAATGACAGGGATATTATCCGGAGGATTCTCTATACCTATGATTCCATCTAACAATGCTGGATTATCGTCTTGGTCATGAACTTCTGGACTTCCTCCAGTCACATAATGATCATTACTTGCAGAGAATTCATAATCTGGGCTTTGTCCGAAGTCATCTGTACAGTAGTAATTACTACCTCCAAAACCGTCTTCATGCATCTCACAATAATACCACCAATCCTCGAAACCTACAGTTTCGTTTTCTTCACAATACCAACGATCATCGCCCCAATCATAATCTCCATCAAGTGATTCAGAAATCCATTCACAATAGATATATTCATTCCAGTATACTTCTCCATGGTCTTCATGGTCATCTTCTCCGCCCTCAAAGACACCCATTTCTACAAGTACATAGAATAAGTTAACAACATTGTCTGCTGCTGTATCTGCAGTCATATCGCCATCTTCATAGTGTGTTGCATTCTCAGCAATCATAAAGATGTAAGCAAACATATCAAAGACTTCATCACAGTCTATCTCATTGCCTTCATCATCAAAGCAATCTGGTTCATATTCATAATCATCAGCTTTAGGCATATGTTTTCGATCTGCTGTACCTTCTACTAGTACTTCTTCACCACCATTTCCACCGCCTTCACTAGACACTGCATAGATTTCACCGGAATCGTAGGCACCGTTCTCATTTTCATCCATGAACTGGAAATAATAAGAATCAAAGTCATAATTGTATGCCCAATTTTCAAATTCGTTTTGGTCGGTTATATCAAAAGATGTCTCTGCATCCATCGTGTCTAAATTTCCTGCACAATCGTCACAACCTTCACCTTCTGTTTCTAACACAT
>NZXJ01000042.1 GCA_002701945.1 Fidelibacterota bacterium | reverse complement strand
TGTTAATTTTGTTCTATAGTGAGCGCTTAGCATAACAAAACGAATCTCTTCTGCTAAAAACCCTTCTGAAATTAAATCAGTAATCGTGAAAAAATTACCCTCTTGTTTACTCATTTTTTTATCTTTTACTTGTAGATGCTCAGAGTGCATCCAATAATTAACAAATGATTTATCTGTAGCTGATAAAGATTGAGCTAGTTCGTTCTCGTGATGAGGAAAAATATTATCAACCCCACCACAATGAATATCGAAATGTTCTCCTAAATATTTTATTGACATTGCTGAGCACTCAATATGCCATCCTGGACGTCCACGCCCCCAAGGTGAGTCCCAATATATATCACCATCATCTGCATCCCAAGATTTCCACAAAGAAAAGTCCTGAGGATCATCCTTAGAATATTCATCGCTAATGATTCTGTCAGTGGTTTTTAAATCAGAAAGATTAAGTTTCGCAAGCCTTCCATAATCTTTATCTTTAGATAATCGAAAATAAACAGAACTATCCTTAGATCTATATGCTATTCCATTTTTTTCAAGCTTACTTATCATAGAAATCATTTCATCTATATGATCTGTCGCTTTAGGGTACACATCTGCTGGTAAAATATTAAGGAATTCAAGATCTTTCATAAAAAGATCTGCGTATTTTGATGTTAATTTATTAAAATTTTTTTTGTTCTTTTTTGCACGTTTTATTGTTTTGTCATCCACATCAGTAATGTTCATTACATGATAAACATTGTAACCTTTAAAAAGCAAATATCTTTTTAATAAATCTTCGAAAAGAAAAGTTCGAAAGTTTCCTATATGTGCTATATCATATACCGTAGGTCCACAAGTATAAATTTTTACCATTTCTTTAGAGATAGGATCAAATTTATCCTTCTTACGTTTTATGGTATTATAAAATTGAAGTGGCATTTTTCTTTTTTGATTTAAGCAGCCCAGAACTAATCTCAATAGAGAATGCTTGCTTAATTGCTTCAATTTTTATTATTAATTTATTTTTACCTTTAATATCTTGAACTATTCCTTCTAAACCCTTTAATGGACCACCAGCAACTATTACTTGATCTCCTTTGAAAAAGAAATCCGCTTGCTCGATCTTGAAACCACCATGTAGAATGTTTTTTATATTTTCAATAGTCTCATCATGAATAATAGAAATTTTTCCTTGAAATTTTACAATTTTATTTACTCCGATTGTATGTAATACATAAATATTTTCTTTTAATTCAATATTAGCAAATACGTAACTACGAAAAAGGGGGAAATGAACCCATTTCTTTCTATCACTCCATTGTCTTCTTTCTTTAAACATTGGACAATAAGCTTCGATGTTTTTTTTATTCAGTTCATTAACTACTATTTGCTCATGTCGAGACTTTGTATAAACTGCTATCCATTTTGTCATGAATTATTCCAAGCGTGCATAACTATTTTATCAATTAATTCATTAAATGAAATTCCTGCTGCTAAAGCTGACATTGGAGCTAGGCTGGTGTCTGTCATTCCAGGCAGTGTATTCATTTCTAAAAACCAAAATTTATTTTGATCATCCATACGAAAATCAGCTCTTGAATAATTTTCACATTTTAACAAATCAAATAAATTTTCTGATATTTTTTTAACATAATTACTAATGTTATCATCTATTTCAGCTGGACATATATATTTACTCATACCAGCCGTATACTTGCATTCATAATCATAAAATTCATGTGAAGGTATGATCTCACATACTGGCTGCGCTTTACCATCGATGAGCATTACGGTTAATTCTCTACCTTGGATATACTCTTCAACTAAAACGCTATTATCATAATTAAATGCATACTCTAAGGCAGGTTTTAATTCGCTTTCATTATGTGCTATTCGTAGACCCACAGTGCTACCTTGGCCATTAGGCTTCACAATAACAGGGTAATTCATTTTAGCATCATGGATAACCGTATTGCATAAATTCCATTTTGGAGTCATAATGCCATTATTTTTAGCGATAATTTTACTAATATTTTTATCCATACATATAGCGGATGACAATGGACCTGATCCAGTATAAATTATACCTAAAGCATCAAGAAATCCTTGTATAGTTCCATTTTCTCCAATATTGCCATGCAAACCTAAAAAAACCAAGTCTACGCTTAATAATTCTTTAACTAACTTTTCTAATTTTGTATCTAAAATGATACTTGTAACATCATAGTCGTTATGATTTAATGCTTTTTTTATTGCCTGCCCTGATTTCAGAGATACATCTTTTTCCTCTCCTGGCCCACCCATCAATACTGCAATTTTTTTAGGTTTATTCATTCAAGATCCAATCAGCTGCTTTTTTCAAATTATCTACTATTATAGTAGGATTAATATCCGGATTATCTGTTATTGTTTTTTCACCTCTACCAGTTAATACAAGTATAGTATCCATACCAAGATCTTTACCTACTTGAATATCATCTTTTGAATCACCAATCATTACTGAATTTTTTAATTCAATTTTATGATCTTTTGATGCTTCAAGAAACATACCAGACCCAGGCTTCCTCCTAGGAGTAGAATTATCAGGATGATCAATACAAAAATACACACCGAGCAAAGGAACTGAATTTTCCATAAATTTATTTTTAATATAGTTGTGTATATTATTAAGGTCCTTAGGGTTAATTAACCCTCTAGACACTCCAGATTGATTCGTAATAATGCAAAATCTATTCTTATTTTTAGCTAAGCTTATTAGAGCATCAAAAGTAAAATCATAGAATTTAAATTGTTCTAATGAAGATATATAACCAGGGTCAGGGTTTATAGTTCCATCTCTATCAAGAAAAATTGTATTATATTTTTTCAATTATTAATTATTTTTTTTTGATTTATATCTTTAATGCTAACTGAGCTATTTATAAAATACCATGCACCAATAATTATAAAAGGTATTGTCCCAACAGCATGAATTAATATTGCTGAAGCTTGAGCATCTAACTGGTTAATTGCAAAAAAGCTTGTTAGTACATAAACTACTGCAGCATGATACGTACCAACATATGCAGGAGCAGCTGGAATTGAAATAGCAAATGTGGTGGAAATTAACAATATACATACTTGATACCACTTAAGCGTTATTCCAGTTGACATAAGAGCATAATATGTTGATAAGCAATACATTGCCCAAATAACAATAGTATAAAACAGAATTAACATAACTTTATTTGTTGATCTAATTGCTATAGCCCCACTAATTATTTTTGAAAAAAACGTAATAATTTTTAGTGCAGGATTTTTATTTAAATATTTCATTTTATCCATTTGAAATGGANATAATTTTTTGATTTCATTGAAATAGAATAAAAATGCAAAAGCACCNATAGATAGCGCTACGACTCCAATAATAATTTTNTGATCTATCCATTCTGCTGGATATGCAATAATTGCAAGGAGTATTAATAATGATAAACCAACAAAATCAAGAATCCTTTCAATCACTATTGTTCCAAATGCTGTTGGCGCGTTTAATGAGGTTTTTTCTGCCAAAATATATGCTCGCAAGAATTCACCCATCCTAAACGGAAGGACTGAGTTTCCAAAATAACCTATCATTATTGCTGAAAANCCTGGTTTAAATGAAATCTCATCTATGGGCTTAGCTAGGATTTGCCATCTTATAGTTCTTACTACATTACTAAATATTATTATGAATAACGCAAGGAACCCATAAAATAAATCAACCTGCTTTATGATTGTCCATAATTGAGTAAAATCTATTCCTATAAAAGCATAGTATAATCCTANTACACTAATACAAATTCCAATAATTAATTTTACATACCTATTCACGTAGNTCAATAATCTCTTCAGCNTTAGGATTAAATGATTGGAATAGAGATTCTTTNACAATAGGACTATAATTTGTTATTTCAACNTCAATNAATTGATCCGGTCTTTCAGGATTATTACCAAAAGTAAATTTAATAGGTTCAAATAATTTTTGCTTAATCCAAATTTTCCCAGTGATATTAAAAGCATGCATGTTATAATCTAATTGAATCGATTCCCTGTTAGCTGTTGAATTACTTATAGTAAATCCAGAAAAATCACCTGATAAAAAGTCAAAAATACCGTAACCACCCTGTATCATTGTATCATATATTATTTTTCCATTATTAATCTTATAAAAGGTTATAATTTGATTATTATCAATTTTAATTGATTGTTGATCTGTATCTAAAAAAAATTGCCTATTGCCATGAAGCTCTATAANNCCAACCTGACTCCATGATTTATCTCCATCAACTTGTGACCATTTAATATCCATTCTTACTCCNTTATGATCTACAAGTGAACTAGATAAATAATCAAGATATTTCTGATTTGGGTCAATTTGTACTAGAGCAAACAATAATAAAATTGCCATTGGAAAAGAATACATAATTAACTAATCATCAATCATCTCTAGATAGGTTTCATCAACCATAACTTCTCTAGCNTTACTTCCAGTAAATGGGCCTACAATACCTAATTGCTCCATACGATCAATTAACCTTGCNGCTCTTGAATATCCNACTTTCATTCGNCGCTGAATTAACGAAATTGACCCTTGCTGATGAATGACTACTAATTTTATTGCTTCATTCAATAATTCATCATCGACATCTGTACTATCACCCGAATCAGCATCGATAGTAGATTGCTCTCTAACTGATTCTAAAATCAATTCTTCCGATTTNGGTTGAGTTTGTATATGATCCATAATTGCTTCAACTTCATTGATTGAAAGAAATGCATTATGCAACCTAACNGGTTCGGAAGAACCAGAACCTAAATATAACATATCTCCTCTACCAATTAACTTTTCTGCACCCGGCATATCAATAATNGTTCTTGAATCAATCTTACTAGCAACTTGGAATGCTATTCTAGATGGAAAATTTGCTTTAATTAGCCCTGTAATAACGTCTACTGACGGTCGTTGAGTAGCAATAACTAAATGAATACCTACTGCTCTTGCTAATTGAGCTAGACGAGCTATAGGCTGTTCAACTTCTTTAGCATTTAACATCATTAAATCTGCTAATTCATCTACAACTACAACTATATACGGCATAATTTCTTCATTTGAGGCAACTTTTTTTGCATTAAACTCTTGAATATTTCTTACCACCGCATCGGCAAGAATATCATATCTTCTGCTCATTTCTTTTTCAACTGCACGTAAAGCTAAAGTAGCATTGTCAGGCTTTGTTACAATAGATTCTTCAAAATCCTCCATACCCAATAAATGGTAGCCTTTTAAAGATTTATAAAGGGTCATTTCAACTTTTTTTGGATCAATAATTACAAATTTTAGCTCATCAGGAGTTGAATTATAAAGTAAACTACATATAATAGTATTTAGACATACCGATTTCCCAGAGCCAGTAGTGCCAGCAATTAATAAATGAGGCATCTTCGCTAAATTCAACGTGGAAATCTCGCCAGAGGTAGTTTTACCAATGGCTAAAGTTAGTTCTCCATCAGATTCAGCAAATTTTTCTGAATTTATTATTGATCTGAAAAATACTGTATCTGGATTCATATTAGGTATTTCTATTCCTACAGATGACTTGCCAGGAATAGGAGCAATAACACGAACACGGCTTGCTTCCATAACTCTGGCTAAATCATCAGATAACTGAACAAATTTATTTACCCTAACTCCCTCAGCAGGTTCAACTTCAAAAAGAGTTATGACTGGACCAGGACTAACATTAACTACTTTACCAACTACTCCAAAAGTTTCTAAACTTTGTGTTAAAAAGTTTGCCCGATCAACCAATTCATCTTTTGACATACCTTCTTGTATTTTAATTGGCATTTCTAATAAGTCGCTACTAGGGAGTTGGTATTTTCTCTTTGGCGCCTTTCTTTCTTCTAACTCATCAATATTTACTTCTTGCTCCTTTACAACCTCACCAACTTCAATATCCTTCTGTTCATTTTCATCAAAAGACTGNTCTATATTTTCTTGNGTTTCTAATTCATTGTTTGATTCTGATGCCTGTTGTGGATCTATANCATCATTTAAACCTTCATTAATGTTTTCAATNTCTTCTTCCTTATACGTATCCTCTCTGTCTACGTTTTCAACACTTTTATTTTCTTCACTATTTATTTCTTCATTATCAACTTCAATTTCATCATCTGTTCCATCTTGAATTACTTGCGATGATTCATGATATTGTTCTTCTTTTTGCTTTTCTTCAATCTTTTTTATCAAATCTTTTGTGTGTAATCTTTTTTCCTTTTCTGTCTTTTTCTCTGTAGAAATAATTTTACGATCTTCATTCTTCTTTTTAATAAGATTAATTAGAAAATTAAATGGGCTGTATAAACTCCAAGAAAAGTATCCTCGGATTATTATTAACCAACTAGTTATTACTATTATTATTGAGCCTATAATGCCAAAAAAACTGGACAGAAAGTTTGCCAAATTTCCTCCAATTAGTCCGCTATAACTAAAATCAATTTGACCCTCATTAGAAATACTAATTTCTAATATTCCTAGGCTTATAGATATTAATACCATCCCATAGAGCAGATATGCGCTTACCCTGCTTAAAGAAGATCTATCTTTATTACTAAAAAACCACCATCCCCAAACTATTCCTAAGAAAGGTAAGACATAAGAACTATAACCAAATGAAAACTTTATGAAAAAATAAGCAATAAATACACCTAATATTCCCATGGGATTATCTACCTTTACATTTGGTGATATTCCGGGATCCTCGAATGAGCTATAGCCCATCATGCTAATAATCACCAGAGATGATATTGCTATGCATAATACCCCTAATATTTCAAATTTTCTTTCCTTCATAATATTTATCCTAATAAATAATGTTAACTGTACCTTTTTTATAGAATGGAGGATTAATAATTACTCCGGGTTTGAGTGTAGATCTTATTTCAATATAAATTTCAGTTCCAGGAGAAGAATGTTCAATTTGAATATAACCGATACCAATACCTTTATTTAAAGAAGGTGATTGGGTTCCACTTGTTACTTTACCAACAACATTACCATCAACAATTATATTATAGTTATGCCTCGGTACAGCTCGATCCAACATTTCAAATGAAATACGGCTTCTATGAATCTTACTTTTTTCAATTAACAAAGCATCTCTTCCAATAAAATCTCCTTTATTAAATTTAGTAATCCAACCTAAGCCAGCTTCGATAGGATTCGTAGATTTGCTTATATCCATTCCATAAAGTGCATAATTCATTTCTAATCGTAAAGTATCTCTTGCTCCTAATCCAATTGGCAAAATTTGAAATGCTTCATAATTAAAAATAATTTCCCATAAAGAAATAATTGAATTATTATTGCCATATATTTCAAAACCAAGCTCACCTGTATAACCAGTCCTAGATACAGTGATAGTATCGTTATTATATTTTTCTTGAATAAAATTATAATATTTTAATTTGCTTAGATCACATTCTAGTATTTCATTTAGCAAAGCTGCTGATTTAGGCCCCTGTATAGCAATTAAATTTAAATCATCGCTTATATCCTCAATAAAAACTTCATCATTCGAATTTTCCAACAACCAATTAAAATCATCTTTAATATTAGCTGCATTCACAACCATCATAAAATATTCATTAAAACGATACAGTATTACATCATCTATTATGCCTCCATTACTTGTACACATAGCAGAATATTGCGCTTGCCCATTGGAAATTTTTTTTACGTCATTTACAGTTACTAATTGAAGAAAATTCTCCGCTCCTTTTCCATGAATTTTAAATTCTCCCATATGACTTACATCAAAAACACCAGCTGTATTTCTAACAGCTTTATGCTCCTCAATAATTCCAGAATAAGACATAGGCATAGAGTACCCTGCAAAGGGAACCATTTTAGCGTTTAAAGAGATATGATTATCAAAGAGAGCCGTTCGTTTCAAAATATAGATACCATAACAATCATAGCTTTTTTAATGTCATTTTAATAATATTTTCCAGATCTTCTTTAAGTATTTCTTTTGTTGCTATTTCTGAAACAGCTTTATCAATTGAACTTCTTTTATATCCGAGAGATAATAAAACTTTAATTACATCATCAATTATATCTTTCTCAGTAGAATCTAATTGAAATCCTAAATCAACCGCTTGTCCACTATCAATAAATTTATCTTTTAATTCTATTATAATTCTTTTGGCAGTTTTAGCACCGATACCAGGAATTGAAGTCAGTGAACCTATATCACCATTAATTATGTTTTTCTTAAAACTATTTGGACTAGTTCCAGATAGAATATTTAAAGCAGATTTGGGTCCTATACCATTAATAGATGTTAACTGTTTAAATAAATACCTTTCGTTATCATCAATGAAACCATATAACTCCATAGCATCTTCACGAACATTAAAATATGTTAATAATTCGATGCTCGAATTAATTTCCTCTAATTTTTCATAAGTAGATAATGTAATATTTACACTGAGTCTAACTCCCCCAACATCTATTATTGCTGTAGTTGGATCTTTCTTATGTAGTATTCCTTTTAGTGATTCAATCAATACTTATTCCATTTGATTTTGATTTAAGTAACATAATCCTATTGCTAGAGCATCTGAAGAATCCAAAGGAGTTGGAAGGCTTTCTAGTTGTAAAATATTCTTAACCATATATTGGACTTGTTCTTTACTGGCATTACCATTTCCAACCACTGACTTTTTAATTTTTTTAGGAGAAAACTCAATACATGAAATATTTGCCGAATAACTTGCAAGTATAATTGCTCCTCTTGCTTGCCCTAATGACATTGCAGATTTAAAGTTTTTTGAGTAGAAAGTATCTTCTACTGCAAGCATATTTGGTTTATACTTATTAAGTAATAAAGATATTTCATCATAAAGATATCCCAACCTTTCTGATAGCTGTTTATTCTTTGGTGGCCTGACTGTACCATAACTATGAGCAGTCAAATTATTGTTATTTTTATCAATTATACCGAAACCTGTCACAACAATTCCTGGATCTACTCCTATAACACGCATTTCTAATCTTCAAAATCTAAGTTAGTATAAACTGATTTAATATCTTCATGATCTTCAATAGCATCTAATAGCACCATGGCTTTCTCTGATTGGTTTTTTTCAATTTTATGTAAATTCTTAGGCAACATTTCAACTTTTGCCGAATCTATACTATAACCATTACCCTCCAGCGCTGTTCTTATACTCATCATTTCAATTGGGTCTGTCTTAACTATAAAACTATCTTCATCTGAATCAAAATCCTCTGCTCCAGCATTAATAGAATCCTCAAAAAGATTGTCTTCATTTTGACCTACTTTGGAAATTACAATTTGACCTTTTTTATCAAACATCCAGGATACACTTCCATTTTCTCCAAGGTTGCCTCCATATTTTGTAATAAGATGTCTAATTTCGGCTACAGTTCTATTTTTATTATCTGTTAATACTTCCATAAAGATCGCCACCCCTCCAGGCCCAAATCCTTCATATGTACATTCCTCATAGGTTACACCTGGAAGCTCACCAGTTCCCTTCATTATAGCTCTTTTAATGTTATCCTGGGGCATATTTGCATCTCGTGCGCTACTTACAGCTTGACGCAATCTAGGGTTAGAATCAGCGTCCCCTCCAGCCTCCTTTGCAGCAATAGTAATTTCTTTGATTAAAGTTGTAAATACTTTACCACGCTTTGCGTCAACAGCAGCTTTTTTACGTTTTATTGTAGACCATTTACTATGACCAGACATAAACGATATCAATCCTCAATCTAATTTTACTGAAACAAGTTGAGATACACCTTTTTTCTCCATTGTAACACCATATAGAAAGTTAGCAGATTCCATCGTCAATTTATTATGTGTCACAACAATGAATTGGGTTTCATTAGAAAAGTTATTTAGGACTCTAGTAAATTTTCTAATATTTACATCATCTAATGGTGCATCAACCTCATCAAGTATACAATATGGGCTTGGCTTTACTTGATATATAGAAAATAATAATGCAATAGCTGTTAAGGCTTTTTCGCCAGCTGATAATTGTCTAAGAGACTGGTTGCGCTTGCCAGGAGGCTGAGCATGGATTCCAATATTTGCTTCTAAAGGATCCGGATCTCCTTCAAGCCTGAGCGAACCACGACCACCTTCAAAGAACATTGTAAATAATTTTTCAAAATTCTTACCTATATCTTCAAAGGTTGTTTGAAATTTTTCTCTTGCTATTTTATCTATTTCTTGAATTGTATCTAATAAATTTTGTTCTGCTTTTATTAAATCATCTTTTTGGTCTTTTAACATCATCAAGCGTTCGCTCTCTTCCTCATGTTCAACTTGAACGGCCATATTTATTGGTCCTATGTTTTCAATACTTTTTTCAATCCTCTCTGTTGCAAGATTTAATTCATTTTCAGTTTGATCAACAATCATATCTTCAGGTATACTTGCATTATAACTTTCAAATATTCTTTCAGAAACAAAATTAATACGCTGATCTAAATCCGCAACTTTCAACTCACAATTTTTCAATTCTTCAATTAAAGATTCTCTATTTTTTTGTTCTGATCTGATTTGCGCCTGCATTTCTTCAATAATTACATATGATTCATTTGCAGCTTCTTGCTTTAGGTTAAGAATAGACTCTTTTTTACTGACCATAGCATTTATATCAGATAATTTTTTTTCAGCAACAGAAACTAACTTTCTTAAATTCTTTTCACTCTCTTTAATATCTTTTATTTCATTTTTAATTTCAGACTCTCTGCTTACAAACTCTTTTATCGTTTCCACAGCAGTAGACTCCTGAAAACTTATATTTTCTCTTTGACCTTCAAGGTTAAGATGATTTATTCTAGCATCCTGTAACTGTTGGCGAATCTCATCTCTTGAAGATTTAACTTTGAGTAATTCTTCATTATTGTTCTGAATTTCTTTCAAATATTTACTAAGTCTCCTCTCCTCTTTTTTTATAGTTGCTTTTAAAGATCTTCTTAAGATTGTTTGGCTTTTAACGTCTTTTTGATTCAATGAAATAATTGCATCTGAACCAGCAACAGATTCAGATAGTCCAGATCTTTGCATGTTAAGATTATCTAAAGTGTTATCAATCTCAGAAAAAGATTTATTTAAATCATTTGAGTCTTTTTTTGAATTATTTATTATTTTTTCTTTTCTTTCTTTTGTATTAATAATCTTATCTAATTCTTTCTTCAGATTATTATGCAATGACTTCTTTAGTTCAATTTTTTCTTTAATTTTATGTAATTGCTCTTTTCTTCCAACTAACCCTAAACTCTTTTTATTTGACGGTCGATCAATAATCATTCCTTTTATTAAAATAACGCCGTCCTGTCCAATCATATCAATACCTTTTAGACTACTATCAGCCATTGCAAGCGTTACATCCTTCACTATAATAATATTACCTAAAAGAAAATCTACTAATGGTTTAAAATTTGAGGATACTTTTACTAAATCAATTGCACGACTAATAACATTTTTATTCGATTTAACTGATTTACCAACTACCTTAACTTGAGGAATACTATCAAGAGGAATGACCATAATTCGTCCTGATTTTCGACTGCGAACCAATTCTAAAATATCAATTGCATTCTTTTGATTCTTAGTAATTATGCACTTTGCATATTCCCCAAGAGCTATTTCAATTGAAGCTACTATAGATTTATCAATATTTATCAAATCACCAACAGTTCCTAAAGATCCTTTATATATCTTTTTATTATTTAAAACATCTCTTACGCCTTTTGGATATCCTTCTGCTCCATTCACCAATTCTTGATAAAAAGAATGTTTTGATTCAAGAGCGTCAATAGCTGATAGCATCCTATTTTTATTTGTTTCTATATCATATTTTTCTTTCTCTAGTTTTAATAGCTCTTCATCATTTTGGTCTAAAATAATTTTATTTTTATCTATCTTCTCAAGCAGGCCCTTCTTTTTTGATTGGTATTTTTTTATATCTTCTAGAATACCATCTAATTCTTTACGTGTTACACTGACTTTTTTATTGAGCTCTAAAGTATTTTGCTTCTTTTCATTAATTATTGCTTCTGCATTATCATACATTGATTTTTTATCAGATAATTTTTTCTGATATTCCCAGCGCTTTTCCTTTATAATATCTAAATTTGATTGCATACTTATTAACTTATTATCAATACTATTAAACTCAATTTGTTTCTTCTTAAAAAGGTTTAAACAAGAATCTATTTTAGGCTTCAATTGCTTAATTGATTTTTGATAATCCGATAAATGACTATCAAGCTCTTTAGATTTTCTGGTATTTTTTTCCTGCTCTATATTTAAACGGTCTAAAGATATATGCGCAGAACGTGATTGTTCTTTCCATATTATAACATCACTTTGTAAAGATTCACGTTTCTCATTGTAGTCAGTTAATTGATTCCTATAATTATCTAATTCATCCTGTTGAGATTTATAACCTTTTTGTAAAGATACTAATTTTTTTTCAATATCAGATTCTTCAGACTGATTTGAATCCCGTAAGTGATTAAGTTCTTCAATACGTTTTTTGAGAGGATGCAAATCTGAGCGATAATTATGTGTTTGTAAGAAAGCTAATGAAATTTCTTTTGTTTTTAAATCATCTAGCAATTTTGAATGACGTTCAAAACGCTTTAACTGGAGTGAAAGAGATTTTACTTTTGCCTCAATTTCTAAAATTAAATCATTTACTCTATTCAAATCAGAACGAGTAGATTCAAATTTTCTCAGAGTAGATTTCTTTTGTATTTTATATTTATTTATGCCAGAAGCCTCTTCGAACATCCTTCTTCTATCATCTCCAGTTTCAGATAAAATCTGTTCAATCATTTTTAATTCAATAACAGAATAAGCATCTGAGCCCATGCCTGTATCAACAAATAAGTCATGAATATCTTTAAGCCTACAGGGGGTTCGATTCATGAAATATTCACTCTCTCCACTCCTAAATAATCTCCTGCCTATTTCAATATCATTATACTCTATTGGAAGTTTACCTTTATTATTATGTACTGTTAACGATACTTCACATACACTTAAAGGTTTTATATTTTTAGCACCATTAAAAATAATATCTTCCTTTTTACCACTTCTAAGAATACTATGTTTTTGCTCACCAAGCACCCAACGAATAGCATCTACGATATTTGTTTTACCGCACCCATTTGGACCTACAATTGCTGTAATTCCTTCACCAAAATGCACAACATCCTTTTTTGCAAAGGACTTGAAACCATGCATTGTTAATTCTGATATATACATTCCGAGGTATTGTGGACTATAATTTTAATGAAAATGCCTCGAGAAAACTATTATTTTAAATAAAATTTTACCCAGGGGGCCATCCTAATTTTCTTCCTCCTAGCAAATGAAGATGAATATGATATACAGTTTGACCTCCATCTTCATTACAATTAAACACTGTACGATATCCAGTGCTATTTATATTTTCGGTCTTGGCTAATTTCTGAGCTACTAAAAACATTTCTCCAATTAATTCAGAATCATTGGGGTTAAAATCATTTATTGTTGATATGTGTTTTTTAGGAATTATAAGAATATGAGTTGGTGCTTGAGGATTAATATCTTCAAATGCAATAATTGAATCATTTTCTATCAATTTTTCAGATTGTATTTTATTATTTACAATATCACAAAATAAACAACTAGCCATAATTCTTAGTCTCCATTTATAAGTTGATTAATAATAGATAAAGCAGATACAGCTGCAGTTTCTGTTCTTAAGCGTCTTTTTCCTAATGATATAAACGTAGCTTTATAGCTTTCTAATAATGATATCTCTTTATCGCTAAAATGACCCTCAGGGCCAATAATTAAACTAATCTTATTATAGTTAGTGGATAATAATTTTTGTACATCAGAAATTTTATTATTTGAATTCTGCGCACATACAATTATTTGTGAATTATCTTGTGAAGATATCCAATCATTTAGATGCTGAGGTTTATATATAATAGGAATTCTAGAACGAGCACATTGCTTAACTGATGACTTTATGATAGCTTGATAGCGTTCAAGATTAATAGAATGATACTTATTTGATCTATCCATTTGGATAGGAAAAATATTTGATACTCCACACTCTGTGGACTTTTCAATCACCCATCGCATCCTTGAAGGTTTAATAATTCCTATCGCAAGATTAATCTCGCATTTAGGCTCTCCAAACCCAGGAAATACATTTGTGATTTTTCCAGAAACTTTTTCTTTGGATATATGATCTATTATAGCGCTATATGCTGTACCAAATCCGTCAATTAAGTAGATTTTATCATCAATCTTTAATCTTAAAACATTTATAATGTGATGAGATTCTTCATCATCCAAAAAGAAATGCTTTTTATCAATATTATTAAGTTTTACAAAAAAAGAACGAAAATTAGACAAAAACTATTTCTTCCAATTATAACCAAAACGAACTAAAGCACCGCTGTATTTGTTTCTACCATCAATTTCTTGTGGCATTGGTAACATATCATAGCCAACTCTAACTGTTAAAATAGTATTATTTGAAGTTAATACATCTCCTCCTAAACCAAAAAAGCCACCCCACGAATGATGATATTGCAAGTTATCATACCATGTTTGCTTAAAGGAGCCACTTTCTGCGCCATCTAGTATTAAAATTGGTCCAATCTTAATACTAAAAAATGGTGAGAAATTATTTGCTATCTTACCAACAAATGGATAGTATTTTATACCTGAAAATAAAGGGAGTAAAAGCAGGTTGATATTATTAAACTTATATGATCTTCCTGTGTAATAATCTTGCATTATTATTTCATCGGGGTGTTTTGCATCATACAACCTTATTTCACCAACAAAAGATAATTTTTTATCCTTAAACCAAGTCCGATTGTACGATAATCCCGCTCCACTTTCACCAACGTCTAAACCAAATCCACTATAGTTTAATGATGAATATTCTTGTGCAAATACACTACTTACTAAAAAAAATATCAATATTATTTTTTTCAACTTTCCATCTCCTTTAATAATTGCAATTCATTCCATGTGTTTTTGTCAGCTGTAAGGCTTTTTACTGGTTTATTATTTAGAATATTTGAATTAAAAATTTCATCTACATCATTTAATTTAACCTTGGTATACCAGACTGCATCAGGATAAATCACAACAACTGGGCCAAGCTCACATACATCCAAACAACCACTTTTATTTGCACGTATAATGCCTTTCAACCCATATTCATTAATTAATTGTACAAACCTCATTCTAATATCAGCACCCCCACACTTTGAACAGCTTCCTCGTTTACTATTATCAGGTCTTTCATTTACGCAAATAAATATATGTTTGTCATATTTACTCAAGGGACAAGTACTACTTTTCCAAATTGATTGCTATCTTCAACATACTTATGTGCATCCCTTATATTTTCCATCGAAAAGACCTTATCTATTTCTGGTATGATTTTTCCACTCGCAACAAGATTCTTTATATCATTTAATGCAGAAAGCGTACCCATTGTTGAACCTAAAATAGACTGTTGTTTAAAAAAAATATATCTCAAATCAATTGATACCTTTGGTCCGGTGGTTGATCCGCAAGTTACTAACCTTCCATATTTGCTTAATATCTTCATCGACGTACTCCATGTCTCAAGCCCAGTATGTTCAAATATAACATCAACGCCTCTTCCATTAGTAAAGTTTTTGACTTCAGAAATTATATCATCTTTATAATGATTTAAAATTAAGTCTGCACCTAATTTTGAGGCATGTTCACACTTATCTTTTGAGCCACCCGTTGCTATAACTTTACATCCATATAATTTAGCAATCTGTAAACCAAACGACCCAACGCCTGAACTTGCAGCCCAAATTAATACCGTATCAGTTTTTTTTAACTTAGCCCTATTTACAAGCATTTGAAATGATGTTTGCCCAGCAAGTGGAAAAGAAGCTGCAGATTCAAAACTAATAGATTTGGGTTTCCTGATTAAATTTCTTGGGTTCAAAGCTATGAACTCGCAGTTAGTTCCATTTGTTGTCTCACCAAGTATACCCATTGAATTACATTGATTTTCTTTATTTTCTAAACAAGATGAGCAATTACCACAAAATAAGAGAGGGTTTATAATTACTTCATCTCCAATACTAAATTTATCTACCTTTCTTCCTAGCTCAGTGACAACACCTGAACCATCACTTCCAATTACCATAGGTAAAGATATACCAGGAATACCTTTTCGAATCCAGATATCAAGATGATTAATGGCAGCTGCTTTTATTTTAACTAATATTTGATCTTCTTTTATTTCTGGTAATGGAATATCTTCCCATATTAAAACTTTTTCATCACCATGTTCATATAATCTTACTGCCTTCATTAAATGTATAATTAATTCTTTTGTGAAAAAAACTTATAATCCAAACTAAACTTTCCTGGGCCGGAAATTAGCAATACAAGCATAACAATGAGGTACATTATAGCTAATTCAGGAAATTTTCCATCAACTAAATGATTCATTGAAGCAACAAACATAGTAAATAACAATAAAAATGCTGCCGGACGAGTAAAAATTCCAAATATTACCATAACCATTCCAATAGATTCTGAAAATGCAGCCATAAAACCAAAAAAAACGCTCATAAAATCAATACCGATAAAATCTGTCAAAGCTGTGCCCAAACGATTCCATTTTTCTTGACCAGCTAAAATTTTATTCCATCCATGATTAATAATCATCATAACACTGGCAATTACTCTTAAAATTAACAGTGAATAAGAAACATATAGATCTTTTGGGTATAAATTATTTACTATGAGTTTAATTCTACTCATGATTTTTGATCAATATCCTCATAATCAGCATCTTGAATATCTAAATTTTTATATGAGTTTTTTACATTTTGAATATTCTGATTTCTTGATTTATTAAACCTTATTCGCGCTATAAATCTAAAACACTGTATTGCTAGATATATAAAGATTGCACTTAATATAATTTGCATTTTATTTATACACTGGAACTTGGATTAAAAAACTTAGTGCCTGATACTGGTTGCTTTATATACTGTATAACTTGATCAAGATCATCAGGATTATGTACAAAATCTATGTTATTTGTATTAATGATTACCAAGGGAGTATCATTATATCGAAAAAAATACTCTGTATATATCTCATTAAGTTCATTGATATATTCATAAGAAATATTACTTTCAAAATTCCTACCTCTCTTATCGATATTTTTCATTAAAGTAGCAGTATCTGCTTGAAGATAGATTATCAGATCAGGGTTTATAACATTTCTTTCCATCATATTCGCTATACTATCATATAAATTCATTTCTTTATCATCAAGATTTAAGGAGGCAAATAAACGATCTTTGATAAACATATAATCTGAAATCAAAAGATTATGAAACATATCTACCTGCCTAATATCTTGTTGTTGCTGATATCTTTGNAGAAGAAAAAATAATTGAGTCTGAAAAGCAAATCGTGTTGGGTCATTATAGAATTCTGATAGAAAAGGATTTTCCTCAAATTTTTCTAAGATTAATTTAGCGCTTAATCTCTTTGATAATAACTTTGCTAAACTAGTTTTTCCAACTCCAATTGGACCTTCAATAGCAATATAATTCAAGTTTCTCATGCGTTTTTTTCCATAATATGCTTAACCACTTTACTTTTATCAGGACATGAGCTTAATAACTCAGATATTGTTGAACCAATTTTTTCTATGTGATAATCAGGTATTAATTCACAAAACGGTAATAAAACAAATTTCCTAAACATAAGCTCTGGATGTGGAATAATTAATTCATCTGTTTCAATATAAGAATTTCCATAACAAAGTATATCAATATCAATTATTCTTGGTTGATTTTTATCCCTTTCCTTTGGCCTACCCAGAGTAAACTCGATATGTTTAATTTTATCAAGAAAATCAAATGGATTTAGAGAAGAGTCGCAAGATATAATTGTGTTTAAAAAATTTGGCTGATTAGTATTATATAATGGTTCAGATTCATAAAATGATGCGCTTTTAATATTTTTTACCCCATTGAATGTTCCTAACAAAGTAATTGCTGCTGCTAGATTTTCTTCACGGTCACCTAAATTTGAACCCAGACTTAAGATTACTAGTTCATACATAGTCTGATTTTTCCCTTTTCAACTCAATCTCAACACTGTCTAATTTACCATTAAGCGGAGCATTAATTTTTCTTACACGAATGATCAATTTATCAATTTTATGTTCCTTAAATATTGACATAGATATTGAATCAGCTAACTTCTCTAGAAGAAAGTAGCTTTTTGATCCAAATACTTTCTTAACTAATTCATATATATCTTCATAATTAATCGTGTCTTCAATGTTATCAGATTTAGAAGACTTTAAAAGAGGGGTGAATAATTCAAGATCAATCTCAAAATCAGTTCCTTTTTCTTTTTCAAAATCATAGACACCATGATATCCATAAAAGGTCATGTTTTTTAATCGAATTATCCCCATGAGCTTATGAATTTAATATAATGGTTTACGACTAATCAATTGCTGAAATAAAAAAGCCTCCCAAAAGGAGGCTTTTTTATTAAAAAGGTTTAAATAAAACCTAGTTTACATCATTCCACCCATTCCACCCATTCCTGGATCCATTGGAGGCATTGGTGGAGCTTCCTTTTCAGGAAGTTCAGTTACGGCAGCTTCAGTAGTTAGAATCATTCCTGCAATAGAAGTAGCATTTTGCACAGCTACCCTAGCAACTTTTGTTGGATCAATGATTCCGGCTTTAAGCATATTTACATACTCACCATTTCGTGCGTCATAACCATAATCGCCTTTACCTTCTCTAACAGCTTGAGCAACAATTGATGGTTCAGCTCCTGCATTATCACAAATTTGACGAATAGGCTCTTCAAGAGCTCGACGCATTATGTCAACCCCAACAAGTTCCTCATCATCAACTTTTACTTTATCTAATGCAGATACAGATCGTAATAATGCAACACCACCACCTGGTACGATGCCTTCTTCAACAGCAGCTCGAGTTGCATGCAATGCATCTTCTACACGTGCTTTCTTTTCCTTCATTTCTACTTCAGTAGCGGCTCCTACATTAATAACAGCCACACCACCAGATAACTTGGCAAGACGTTCTTGTAGCTTTTCACGGTCATAGTCTGAAGATGTTTTTTCAATTTGTACTTTAATTTCATTGATACGCGCCTTAATACTATTAGTATCACCATTACCGCCAACAATTGTTGTATTATCTTTATCAGATACAGCACGCTTACAAGTACCTAAATAATCTAATGTTGCATTATCTAACTTATATCCAGCATCTTCCGATATAACTGTTGCTCCAGTAAGTACTGCAATATCTTCTAGCATTGCTTTTCTTCTATCTCCAAATCCTGGTGCTTTGACAGCCAAGACTTTAAAAGTTCCTCTTAACTTATTAACTACTAATGTTGCTAAGGCTTCACCTTCAATATCTTCGGCTATTAGAACAACAGACTTTCCAGTCTGAACAATCTTTTCTAATAGAGGTAGCAAATCCTTCATGTTTGATATTTTTTTATCATAAATCAACAAATATGGGTCTTCCATCTCAGCTTCCATATTATCTGAATTTGTAACAAAATAAGGCGATAAATATCCTCTATCAAACTGCATACCTTCAACAGTCTCTAGGAATGTGTCTGCTGTTTTACTCTCCTCAACTGTTATCACACCATCTTTACCAACTTTATCCATTGCTTCGGCAATTTTTTCACCAATNTCACGATCGTTATTTGCTGAAATNGACCCTACATTTGCAATCTGTTCTGCATCAGGCAAGTCTTTACTCTGTTTCTTTAACGCATCAACAACAGCTACAGCAGCTGCATCAAGACCACGCTTAATAGACATAGGGTTTGCACCTGCNGTAACATTTTTTAATCCTTCAGCAACAAGAGATTGAGCTAAAACAGTAGCAGTAGTAGTACCATCTCCTGCAACATCAGAAGTTTTTGATGCAACTTCTTTCACCATTTGAGCACCTACATCTTCTAACTTATCTTCTAACTCTACTTCTTTAGCAACAGTTACACCATCTTTAGTTACAGTAGGAGCACCAAATTTTTTCTCAATTACTACATTACGACCCTTGGGCCCAAGAGTAACTTTTACGGCATTTGCAAGTTTATCTACACCTGCTTTTAATGCATTCCTTGCTTCTAAATCATAAGAAATTTCTTTTGACATTATTTTCCTCCTTAAAGGGTAGCGAGAATATCACTCTCGCGCATAATTAAGTATTCAGTTCCCTCAAAAGCGAATTCAGTTCCACTATATTTACCATATAGTATCTTATCGCCTTTTTTTACACTCATTGCAACTTCTTTTCCTGATTCACTTACTTTTCCAGGTCCAACTGCAACAACTGTTCCCTGNTGTGGTTTTTCTTGAGCTGTATCAGGTAATATAATTCCACCTGATGACATTTCCTCTGCTGGAGCAGCTTCAACAACCACACGATCTGCTAGAGGTTTTAGTTTAAGAGCCATTTTATTATTTCTCCTAATTAATTGGTTATATTTCTATTTATTATAATCTGCATTATTGGCAGCGCGGAATTTATGTTCTTATAATATTTATATACAAATATTTTTAGCACTCTNTCAAAAAGAGTGCTAATACGTATAAATCATTTTCCTGTACTACCAAATCCCCCNTCACCTCTATCCGTATCACTTAATTCGGAAACTATTTCAAAACTTATTGGTCCTCCATCCATTGATACTAATTGGAATAGTCTTTGGCCTCGTTTAATAGNAAATGGAGTATTCTTTATATTATCTACTGCAGAAATAATTTCTCCTCTATATCCAGCATCAATTAAACCAACAGAGTTACATTGTCTGAGTGGAGTTTTTGATATACTCGATCTTGGCATTAGTAAATATGGTAACCCGTCATTGTTTTCACATGCAATATGAGATTTGATCATAGCAGTTTCTCCAGGTTCAATAGTTAATTCATCAATAATAAATAAATCAAGTCCAGCATCCCCTTGATGAAAATGCCCATGATTCTCATACAGATCTCGGGCATTATTAGATAAGATTTTTATTTTAAGATGCATAGAATCAATTTCGATATACAATCCAAGCTAGGTATATCCAACCTAAAATAAATGACAATCCCCCTATTGGTGTTAGCATACCTATCCATTTAATATTGCTAACCGCTAAAACATATAGAGATCCAGAAAAAAGAATAATTCCTAATATAAAACATAAAGCTGGAAACCATAAAAACTGATGAGGAAAATTATATCCCAATAATCCAATTAATATCAATGCAATTGAATGGTAAGCTTGGTATTGAATACCTTTTTCATATATTCTTAAATAATCAATAGATATTTTTTCTTTTAAGATATGAGCGCCAAAAGCACCAGATAAAACTGTTAAAGCCAATAATAAAGATCCACCAATTATAAATATTTTCATTTTGGTGAATTTTGATGAATTAAAGTACGTATGGGAAATGGTATATCAATACCTTCTTTATTATATCGCTCATGTAACCTTCTTATAAATACATCAATAATATTATGCTGATCACCATATTTCTCAGCTTTAAAATATACTTTTAGGTTAATACTTGAATCTCCAAATTCAAAAAAACGTACTAAAGGTTTATCCTTTTTACTACATCCATCCACGCTTTTAGCTACATTATCAGCTACTTCATTCGTAATTCTAGCTACTTTTTCAAGATCACTATCATATGAAACACCAACAGAAACTCTTACAGAAAATGAAGATTCTCTAGTATCGTAATTTTTGATTATGGCGCTAGACAGCCTTGAATTCGGGATATTTATTACATTATTTGTACGTTCTAACATAGTTGTGTTACGCCAGGTAATATTTGTAATGTATCCTCTTTCTCCAGAATCAAGTTGTGCAAAATCACCTGGTTGTACCTTTCCACTTAATAGAATGTGTAATCCACTAAAAATATCGCTTAGGGTTTCTTTCAACGCTAGTGAAATGGCTAATCCGCCAACACCTAAGGCAGTTAGAATAGGAGTTATGGCAATATTTAAAGAATCAAGAATAATCATAACTCCTATACCCCAAACAATTATATAAACAAAGTTTGTAAACATAGTTGTTGAAGGGAATCCCTGACCTTGTTTTTCAGCCCAAAGATTAAAAAGACCAACCAACATTTTACTTATAGATATAGTAATAGAAAGAATTAGAATAATAAGTATAATTGTTGATAAAGACTGTTTGTAGGAATCTAATGAATCTGATAAAGTAACACTTTCTACTGCAATCGAGAAAGAGGCAAGAAAGAACCATAGAACAATGTGCGGCTCTAATGATTTAAGAATTATATCATCACCTCTCCACTTTGTTTTATCAGCTAACGCAGATAAACGTTTATGTAGAAATCTCTTTATAACCCACCCCGTAAGAATACCAATAAATATGACAAGAATAGGATTACCCCAAATGAATAATTGTTGAATGACTTTATCTAACATAATCAAATAAAATTACGATTATTAATTCTAATCTGCACTCGAATATGGATCAATAACCAATTCTTTTTTTCCACCTGGGTAAAGTATATCAATATTAGGCTCACCTATCGATGTCCAGGTTCTTGATAACATTATTATACCCTGGTCATAAACATTCAATGATTGCAAATCAAAGTATTCACCCCAGTACCATTCTATCCCATGTTTTGTACTATTCATGAATGTACATTCATATTTTGGGTTACCATTAAAATGAACATTTGATTTCGTTCTTAACCCAAGAGTTGGATCTGTAATATTTACACCTGACTCAGTCCAAACTTTTTCTTCAATTATTTCCTTTCCTCTATAGACTCGAATATTTTTAAATCTACCATTTTCATAATATTCAAATAAAACAACTGGACTACCAGCATAATAATATCCTTCTTTCATTATGGCGCCGGATGGACTATAAACACGCATTATTCCTTGAAGTTTTCCATCATTAAACATGGTAATACTTGAAATATATTCTTCACTATACCACCTAGTAATCAAACCACTAAGCTTATCATTAAGATAGTAACCCTCTTCTTCTTTTACTCCATTTAAGTCCCAATTTTTAAAGACACCTGAACGTTTTCCATCTTGAAAAGTGATAAGTGACTGCATCTGTCCATCATTATAAAATATTTTCATTTCCCCATGTAACATATCATTGATATAGTTCATTAATTTATATGGTTGTTTACCATCAAAATAAATAGTACTTAAT
Organism: Fidelibacterota bacterium; assembly: GCA_002701945.1. GTDB lineage: Bacteria > Fidelibacterota > Marinisomatia > Marinisomatales > TCS55. The sequence goes on along the minus strand of NZXJ01000042.1, from coordinate 1,500 downwards.
CCATTTAACATTCCGCCTGAATAGACCTTAATTGAATCTTTTTTTCCATTTCTATTAAACCATTTCCATTCTCCAATTTTCAATCCAAGGTTATAATTACCATCTACAGCTATATTTCCATTAGTATTCCAGATTTTATATTCACCATGATAATTATTTTCCATATATGAGATTAATGAATCTAATCCGTTTTCTTCACTATACCACTTCCAACGACCTTCCTTGTTATCCTGATAATAACCACCTTTTATTTTAACCTTACCATCATTATCATAAACTTGCATCGGGCCATCTTTCAATCCATTATTATAAGTAAGCATTCTTATTTTAATCTTGCTTTTCCACCAAACCCACTCACCATGAGGAATATCTTGTCTATATTCTCCACTTGAAATTTTATTACCTTTTATATCAAATTCTTTATATTTACCATGTTTTTTATTATCCAAGAAATCAATCACTAACTGAGGTTTTCCATTAATAAAATAATCAATATACTGCCCATTAAGTATCCCTTGATTAAATGATCTTACAGAGTCAATAAGCCCATCATTTCCATACCAAGTCCATTTTCCTGACAACTCTCCATTATTAAAATTTCCATTAGCAAATTTTTTTCCTGATTTATGCCAGGAATAATATTTACCATTTGGTTGACCTTCCTTAATATCTTGGACATAAAATTTGCTACCATTACGGTAATATCTGATTAATTTGGTTGTGGTCGAGTCAGAACTTGAACCATTTCTAATTACTTTATAATCTCGAGTTAGTTTTATTCTGCCATTATCATATCTATCAATGATTTCAGTTTTTGGGGTACAACCAAATAATGATAGTGTATAAAAAAAAATTATAAGGTTAACAATTGTTACCAACATTCACGCGCACGTAATAATTTCCTTAGCAATGAGCACTGGTATCAAAATATATAATATTGAATCGCGGATAAGATAATATAGAAAAAAAACAACTAGTACTATAGGGCCTTTTTGTTTTAATAGAAGTTTTAAGCCACCTTCTTTCCTAATATCATTCCATTCACGAAAAAATTTCGGCTTTACAAACTTCATTCATTCTTTAATTCAATTTTGTCAAATTTCAGATTTTCGTATTTTTCCCAAATTGTTTCGCCAGATGCCTGTTGGAATCGAAAAGCAAAAACTAGAGCATCCATAAAAGTATTATTTTGAAATTCTTTATGGCTATAATACTCATCAATCCAGCCTATAAATTCCTTGATATCTATTTCTTCTAGCTGATCAAAAATCCCAAAGACTGTCTCTGCTTTATTATCATAATACCATTGTGTTACTTTATCGTAACCAACTTCCTTTTTAAGCGCATCATATGTTTCATAGACTTGAGTCATATAAGAAAATAAATATATACTTTTCTCTTCTTGATCTAGAGTCGTCCAATATAAAGATATGATATTTCTCTCTTCATAATCCCAGTTACTATCTTGTGCATATATTATTGAATTTGTAGTTAATAATA
>NZXJ01000041.1 GCA_002701945.1 Fidelibacterota bacterium | reverse complement strand
TAAAGCAAAGAATGCTTTCTATAGTGATAATGATAATACGGTTGCAGTCGTTGCACAGAAAGCGCCCGCTGGATATAGTTCTGGCACTTTTCCTGAAATAGCAGTTCATGCTACTGGAGAATCAGATGCTGTATTGAATCTAGTTCAAGCAGATGCCTTTTCTTTAGAATTTCTTGGTGATTCATTATCTCCTCAAGATTTTAATAGCAAAGGTTACAGCTATAAGGTTGTTATTAATGAAAGATCACAAGGTGATACATTAAATATTAATTCTTGGAGTATGATAAATACCTCTACCGATGATACAGTTATTACTGATGAAACAGATGTTGAATCTGGACAATTAAAGCATGTAATTGATGGCTTTATCCCTGTATTTACAATTGGGTCTTGGACTTTATCAACTTATGACTCTGTAAAACAAACTGTTAATCAAGATACTGCAACGTCAATATTATTTGGTGGAATCAATCCAAATTCTAATGATGGTACATGGGCAGGTTTTGTAGATAATACACCATTAGATCCTAAACCTTCTAATAGACCAGGGGCAAGCTTATTACAAAAAGATATCGAATTTAGGTTTTCAACTAATGGGTCAGTTGCAACATATTTTAATGCACAACTTACAACTATAGAAACAATAGAGGTCCCATTTGAAGTTTGGTCGACTGAAGAAGATAAACAAATTGATGCAGTAATATATATGGCTGCAGGAACAAAGCCTATTCACGAAGAAGATTCAGAAAATCCTGGGCATTATAAATTCACCAAGAATTTCTTTGTAATGCCAATTTACCAAGATTATACAGGAGTAGGGTTAAGTGATTGGTATAGTAATACCAATATAGGTTGGATGCTACAATTCAATAAAAATGAAACTCGTTTCACAGATGGAGATGAATTCAAAGTATACTTTCGTAATCCATTATTAGCAGGTAGTGATACGTATACAATAGAAACAACTGCAGATGCTTATACAGTTAGTGATGGTGATTTAGATGAAATTTTTGTTGTTCCTAACCCTTACAATGCTACCTCTGTATATGAACATATAGCATTTATTAGAGAAGTACAATTTATGGGTCTTCCTGAAGATTGTTTGATTAGAATTTTCAACACGGCCGGAGAATTAGTACAAGTAATTAAACATGATGTGAATAGTCCTGGATATAGAGGTCCTAGCATTGAAGCTTGGGACTTACGAACTTATAATAATCAGGAGGTGTCGTTTGGGGTATACATCTTTCATGTAGTCTCAAATGATCAAGAATTCACTGGTAAACTTGCGGTGATAAAATGAAGAAAAATATAATCATAACTTTTATTGCTATAAACTGCTCTATCTTTGCCCAATTTGATAATGCTGGAACATCTGCAGCTAATTTTCTAAAAATCGGTGTAGGTAGCCGAGGCATGGCTCTTGGTGGAGCATTTACTGCTAATGTACAAGATCCATCTGCCTTGCATTGGAACCCAGCCGGTATAGCTCATGCTAAAGATATACAGGTTTTACTTTCGCAATACAATTGGATTGCGGATATGAAACATAGTTATTTTGGCCTAGTTATTCCTGTTGGCTCATTAGGCAATTTAGGAATAAGTCTTAATAATTTAGATATGGGTGAAATGAAAAAAACAACAGAGTTTGAACAAGATAGTAAAGTTGTTTTTCGTGCTTCAGATATTGCTTTGGGATTAGGGTTTGGCAGAAAAATATCAGACCGATTTTCAATTGGATTTCATGGTAAAATTGTGAGAGAAACTATATCTTTTTCTAATGCTACAGCTTTTGGATTTGATGTAGGGTCACAATATCAAACAGATTTTTCTGGATTAACAATAGGTATGGCTATCACAAACTTTGGTACAAAGATGAAATTACAGGGTACTGATCTAAAAGTTGATACAGATCCTTATGCAGACCAAGATGCGAATCCTGATGCAATTGCACAGTTACAAACTGAAGAATGGCCTTTACCTATGTCTTTTCGTGTAGGGTTTGCAATGAATCCCGTTGGTCCAAATTCTTTAATTAAGAATGAAACTGTAGAGGCAACAATTAGTCTAGATTATTATGATCCACGAGATTATAACCCATATTATGCTGGTGGACTCGAAATCAAAGTTCTTGGAGGTCTATTTCTTCGTATGGGATTAGAAAATAAATTTATTCAGTTTAATGATGATCACAATGATAATATGGCATCTAGCGATTTGACAGATAAACTTGATAAAGATAATGCTCATGGGTATGTAAGCAAAACAGCCTTCGGGTTTGGATTATCATCAACAATGTTTCCATTTATACCATATAACTTCACGCTTGATTATTCAGTCTCAGATATGGGGATATTGGGACAAGTTACTAGATTAACTTTTACAATCGGACTATAGAAAATACTTTTTTTTAAAAAGGCCTTCAAAAAGAAGGCCTTTTTTTTTGATTTCAAAATAGTATTAATATTAATCAAATGAATAAACCACTAACTAAGCACCTTACTTATATCAATAAACTGTTTGGTAAGGAACCAGATGCTGATGAACTACTAAAAAAGGCTGAAGAATTATTTGAATCAGATACAACACAAAAAACAACTCATGATTTTTTAGAGTTAGGACACTTATCTGAAATAAATAAGGAAATATATAATTCAAATAAAATTGATGAATGGTTTAAAATATTGCTCAAATTAATTTTGCAGTCAAAATTTACTGTTGGGCATTTAATTAATCAGCGAGCAAGATTTTATGAAGAGAAAGAATGCTTTAAAGTTATTAATGGTAATACTATTGAAAGTTTTACTTATAAAGATGTATGGAATAAAATTATACAGATTGGTCAAGCCTTATCTAATATAGAATTAAACTTCAAACATAAAATTGTGGTCGGAATATTTTCAGAAAATTCACTTCGAGGCGCTCTAATTGACCTTTCTTGTTTATCATTTCACTTTCCAATAGTTCCAATTCCTGTTACAACTACACCTGATCATTTAGAATACATCATAAAAAATTCTGAAATTACACATCTTTTTATTGGAGGTATATCTGTTCAGGGAATTTTACGTGAATCTAAAATTAATAAAGAATTATTAGACATCTACCATTTAGATGATCATTCAGAAGCAATAATAAANGCTCATCAATGGGAAAGTTTTATTTCTAAGTCAGTTGAATATGATGAAATAAATGTATTAAAGAAGATAAATGATTGTGATATGAAAGATGTGTCTACAGTTATGTACACTTCTGGGACAACTGATAATCCTAAAGGNATNGTATTTTCACAGGAAAATATTNTTTCAAAAAGATTTGCACGCGCTATTGCTCTTCCAGAATTTTCAAGTAATGATATATTTTTATGTTTTCTACCTTTATATCATACATTTGGAAGATATTTTGAATTATTAGGGGCGATTTTTTGGGGTGCAACATATACATTTGCAGAATCACCATATTTTAANTCACTTTTAAAAGACTTTCANATTTCAAAGCCNTCAATTTTTATTAGTATTCCAAAAAGATGGATNCAATTAATGGATCATGCTGATTCAATTAAAACAATAAATCAAAATAATGATGAGACAATNAATTCGATTACATCAATAACAGGAGGAAATTTAAAATATGGATTATCAGCTGCTGGTTATTTAGATCCAGATGTATTTCATTTTTTTCAAGANAATAAAATAAATCTAATTAGCGGATATGGCATGACAGAAGCAACAGGTGGAATTACCATGACACCTCCTGATGATTATCAACCTGATTCAGTTGGAAAGTCATTACCAGGAATTGAAATAAAACTAGCTGAAGATGGTGAATTACTTATTAAAGGAGCATATGTATCATCATTTTATTTTAGTAAAACAAATAAACCGACATCAGTTAATGGGTGGTTTCATACAGGTGATATTTTTAAAGAAAAGAATGGGCATTTATATATTATTGATCGTAAAAAAGAAATTTATAAGAATACTAGAGGACAAACAATCTCACCACAAAAGATTGAAAATATGTTTCAGGATTTTGATGGAATTAGCAGTTCTTTTTTAGTGGGTGATGGTTTGGAGTTTAATACACTACTTATCTATCCCGATTATGATACACTGCCAATAGAGTTTTCTAAGGACAATATTAAATCAATTAGAGAATATTACAGTTCATTAGTTCAATCAGTTAATAGCTTTCTTGCTCCTTTTGAAAGAGTAATCAATTTTGCAATTATAAATCGAAAATTTATACAAGATGAAGAATTAACACAAAAAGGAACATTTAAGAGAAAAATAATAATTAAAAACTTTGATGAAATTATTTATCCAATGTATCAAAAGAACTATGTCACTTTATCTTATAAAGAATATCAAATACATATCCCTAATTGGCTACTACGTGAAAAAGGGATAAGTAAAAACGATATATATTGGGATGGTGCCTACATATCTATTAGAAATAATAGCAATAAAGTTAAAATTCAATGGGATAATAATAATTTGAGTATAGGAAGTTTTTCCTATACTACTCATGAAAACTTTATTGATCTTCAAATTTTATTAATATCTCCAGAATTATGGTTGGGAAACACTGATTTTACAGATTTTATAGGAAAAAGTATTTTTCGTCTTTCAAGATTTGAGCAAACAGATTCTATAAAGCTTGAGTTTCCATTAAATAAGAATGGTTCAGAAAAAAATGTAAATAGTTCAGAAAAGATTGAAAATGCTGTGGATCTCTATGATTTACACAAATCAACATATAGGCTATATAATGGAGATCTTAAGGGTTTACTAGCATATAAGACCTTATTACAATCCAAACGTGATGAGCTAAAAAATATTGCATTTAATGTTCTCTTATCATTCAGACAGCATGATAATGTAAATGTTCGATTAAGAGTTATTGAAACTATTCTGCCAGAATTATCTGGTGAGTTATTTTATGAATTATTTATTAATACATTTCAGAAATATTTTAATGAAAAATCAAATAATGAATTTTTAATAAATGTAGACTTACTAAATAATGAACATTTTATATCAATTCTGTCACAGCTTGGAAAATATAGAAAAGATCTTAAATCTTTAGAAAAATTTCATTTAGCATTTATTCAAGTTTTATTACCAATTGTAGCTGATTATGGTGTTAGTCACCCTACTAAATATATTTGGGCNCGATCAGAATTGTATTGGTGGCAGATAGTAGAATGCCCAAAAAGAATACTTTCTCTTGCCCAAAAAGAACATTATAAACTTGTCAATGGTTTCAGATCATGGATTGGACCAAATAGAAAACTAGCAATAGACAGAAATGATAACACTGAATATAATTGGAAAGATGTAATTATATTTGATGAGCTTGTTGGCCCAAAAACCAAAGAAGCATTACTAGACGCCATTAGTAATACAGCCTTAATTAAAGAATCTATATTTCTATTTTATAAACATAAGTTAATTGAACTCAATGATATTAATCCTAAAGGAATTTGGGTCACATTATTAAGGAAAAACCATGGAAAATCAGTACTAAGGATACTAGTACAAACAAAAAATGATGATTCTTATAATTTTGCAATCAACATTAATGAGAGTCATAATAAGGAATTTATTGATGAAGAAATAAAATGGTTAGTCATTATGGGGTCTTCAATTCATGGTCAAAAGTTTGTAGAAGAATTTGGTGGCTATTGGCCAGAATATAACTTGTATACTGAAGAATATATTCCGGGAGAAACCCTATCTCAATATCTTGAAAGAAATAGAAGCGAAATAGAAGAAAATACAGCTCCAGATCGATGGCAGATGCGTTGGTTACATTTTATTTGGAGCGGGACTGCTGCATATATCAACTTTTGGTGGAGATCAGAGAAAAAGGTACAAATTCATAAACCATCACCAAAAAATGTAATAATACCAGAGCATGATTATGCATCAGGAACTAGATTGATTTCTATAACAAATAGAAAAGATACTTCTGAAATCTCAAATGTATTATTTAGTATTTACAAACATTATATAGATGATACTGAAAAAGAATATTTTGGTTTAAAACGAATGGCTGATTGGGAATTAATATTTTCCGTTATTATGCAAGAAACAAAAGTGAAATATGGTATTCCATTGATAAAACAATTCAAAGATGAAATAAATAATGACAGTAATAAGAAAAATATTGCCAAAAATTATGGCCTGACAAATAAAAGAATTGATGATTTTCTATTCGAAATTGAAAATGATGGAGTTTTAACAAAAAGGATGGTTTTTGCTGCATTAAGGTACGAACGTTGGCTTGATTTAAATCAAAACGCTACGCTAAAGGCAAGAACAGCTATCTTACAAGAGTTATACCAAGACTATAAACTTGGTGAACTATTAAGTGAATATCCAGAAACACGTGTACGCTTCTTTTTAATGACTTGTTTAAAAGATTCAAATGATAATCTTAAGTCATTATTGAGTGAATTAATTAAAGAATTACGAACACAAAAAGTAACTGAAGATGATCTTCAAAATAGACTTCACCATATACATGAAAATATAGAAGTATCAGATGAAGAGAAGTTTTTTCTAACACATTTAGTTTTTAAACATTTAGCCGCAGCAGATTATATAGAACTAGTAACAATGAATGAAGGTGAAAATAGCAGAGTTGATCTTGTAATGCTCTGCGAAGATAATGAAGGAAATGGATATCGAATTAGACCCCCTTTTCATCCAAAAGAAATTGCTCGATTTCACTCGATACTTATAAAATCAAACCTTGAACCTATTTTTCAAGGTGATCATGAATTTCTGTTAATTTTTGATATGAAAGACAGATTAGTTGGTGGAGTGTATTGGAAGAAATCTAGAAAAGATGATGTAGTGCATTTTGAATGGATAGTTATTAGATCAAAGTATAGAAAAAAAGATTTAAGTAAGCGTCTAATGGATGAATTATTTAATCGATTAAAGANTAGAAGAATTCAATATGTTATAGCTGGTTTTTTCCAAGAAGATTTCTTTTATAAACATGGATTTAAAATTGATCGCAACTTTGGAGGGCTAGTAAAGAATATATCAGAGACCGCAAAAATAACATTACCAGTATAGCATATAATATATCATAACACCTGTTATAGAAACATAGAGCCATATTGGTAATGTTATTTTTGCGATTTTTCTATGTTTCCCAATATGATCATTCCAACCTCGATACAGAGTAATTAAAGCAAGTGGAATAATTATCGCAGCAAGAATAATATGAGTTATAAGAATAAAATAATATAATTCTTGTAAGTCACCGATATATTNTTTTGGTCCGCTCTTAAACCAATGATAAATAATATAGCTGATTAAAAAAGCTGTTGAACAAGCAAATGATATTAACATAACATTTTTATGAGCTTGTCTCTTTTTTTGGATAATTAATACATATCCATATATTAACAATATTCCAGTCGATCCATTTAAAATAGCATTTAATGTAGGAAGACTAGATACGTCTACAATGCCCTCTATTCCTTCTGGCCTAGGTCCAAGTATTAAAAAAGCCACTGCAGCAGATACAAGGAAAGAAACGATATAAATTATTCGCAGCCAAAAGCTGTCATTACCTTTTAATAACAAATTATTGAATTTTCTTAACTAAGGAATGGATATCTCGTGTGAGATTTTCATGATCCATAGGCTCGGTACCGGAATAATACCCTCTAAGATTACCTTCATGATCTACTAGNGCAAAACGTGTACTATGAAATACTATTTCTTCTTCATCACCCATTTTAAATCCATTTGCTATTAATTCTTGTATTTGCTCATACTTACCAGTAACAAAAGACCATGTGCTAATATCAGCATCATATCTTTTTGCATATTTCTTTAATACTTCAGGAGTATCATAATCCGGGTTTACGGTAAATGACACAAATTTTAGTTTATCTATATCAATTAAATCATGTTGAACTGTACTCATACGTTCTGTCATAATAGGACAAGGTCCAGCACATGTTGTAAATATAAAATCTGCTAACCATACATTCCCCTTGACACTCTCTAGGGTAAAGCTTTCTCCATTCTGATCAATCAAATCAAATGATGGTATTTTCCCGATTATTGGTAATTCATTTTCTTCTTTAGGTTGCAATACTATAATTAATATTATTACAACAAGTAGGCTGGATAAATAAACCCATGGCTTAAATGTCATTTTACATTCCTTTATCTATAATAATAATCATCATCAATGCAGGTAAATACACTACAGATGCTTTTAAAATTCTTGAGGCATTTTTATGCGACTTATTATACAACATAGGAAATGCAGATAAGAAATAATATAGTGTAATAATTAATACCCCATACATATATATACTTCCATTCATACCAATAAATACTGGAAGTAAGGTAATTGGAAATAATAAACTTAAATGCCATAAGATCTGTCGTACTGTACGCCTTCCATTTGGCTCTATAACTGGGAGCATTTTAAAACCAGCTTTTTCATAATCATCTTTACACATCCAGGCAATAGCAAAAAAGTGGGGATGTTGCCACAAATATAATATGGCAAAAAGAATCCAAGCTCCTGAGTCAATACTATTAGTTGAAGCTACCCACCCGCCTACTGGAGGTAGAGCTCCTGGTATAGATCCTATGGAAGTATTCAACCATGTTATTCGTTTCATTGGTGTATATATTAAAACATACATAAAAGCAGTCAACAATGATATAAACCCAGTAAGTATATTTATCATTATTGCAAGAATTACCGTACCACTTATTACACTTATAATACCAAATATAAGTGCATTCTGCGGAGATATTATTCCCAGAGGAATAGGCCTTTTACATGTACGATTCATAATTTTATCTTGCTCGCGTTCAAGGTATTGATTTAATACACTTGCACCGCCAGCTGAAAGGAAAGTTCCAATCATCAACCATATTAAATTGTCCCATAATATTTTACCATCGGATCCTAAATAATATCCTAATATAGTTGTAATTAATACCATGATTAAAATATTTGGCTTCATTAAATCAATATATGAATTAAATATAAAAAAATATTTATTTGTATTCTTAATCATTACATAGAATCTACTTTATCCAATTCAATGGTCGCACATTTAAAATAAATAAAGCACTAGTCCCAAGAATAATCGCACCGTTTAGGACATGAATACTTGTAATTAGAGGATTTTTCACTGTCCAGATAGTCATTGCACCTAATAGGATTTGAATAATTAAAAGAAAGATCATCATTAATAATAGTTTATGAACAATTGAAAATTGTATTTTCAATTGAAATAATTTTAAGGATAAATACCCGATTGCTAAAGAAACAGCTAAAGCTCCAATACGGTGTGCAAAATGTATAATAATTTGATAAAATTCAACAAATTGTAATCCAGCATCAAAATGCATAGAATGAATTGCATCAACCATAGCTTGATTAAATAATGGTAAAATAAACCCTCCTGACATAGGAAAATCTGGTATGGCCAATCCTGATTCAGTATGACGCATAATTGCTCCAATAATTAATTGGATATAAATAGTAATAGTGACAGAAATGGCAGGTATGCTAAGATGAGCAATATTTGATTTATTATTGATTATTTCTTTATTCCTTTTTGATAAGCAAAATGCTATAAAAATTGATATTAAAAGAAATGTCTGTGCAAGTATTGCATGAATAATAGAAATATATGCTGGCAAAAAGAATAGCACTGTCAATCCACCAAATAGTCCTTGTAAAATCACAACTCCTAAAGCAAAAAAAGTTGTTTTCTTTAACCAAAGTTCATTATTACTTAAATATACAAATACAGAAAGAAGCAAAGTCATAAAACCAACAATTGTAGCAATTATTCTATGGCCATGTTCATAAAAGATTCCACCAACCATATCTGATAAAGGAAATTGAAACATTTGATACCCAAAAGTTGTGGGCCAATCAGGAACTGATAAACCAACTTCGTGACTCTTAACTAAAGCCCCAGCAAAAATCAATACTAGTATTGATAAAACTAATATTTTTGATAAAGCTTTAGAAATAATATGAAATAGATTTGAATTAATATTGGTTGAAGTCATAAAGTGATTTAAAAAAAAAGTAAATCAGTACTTAAATTCTAGAAAATAGGGTTTTTACCAATCCTCCTCATCTCCCCATTCATCTTCTTCATTATCCTCGAGTAAATATTCAGCCTGAAGAGCTAACCAATCATTATATTCTTCATCTGTATCTATAGATAAATACCCCTTCATTCTATAATGACCCAAACCACACAATTGAGCGCATGCTATTTCTAATCCTTTTCCTTCACGTGGAGTACCTTCCATTTCAGCCAAGAATTCTTTAGAAGTCATTGTAGCCTCAAAGTGAATTGGGATACTCATTCCTGGTATAGCATCCTGACCAACTCTTAGCTCTGGAAGTTTAAAACTATGAATCACATCTTTTGTTGTTAGATCAATCCTAATTTTTCTATTAACGGGNATGTGNAATTGATTAATAGTAAAAAAATCATCAGAAGCACCTGCACTTGATCGATCTAAACCAATTGGATTACTNACTTCATCCACAAGNTCAGNTTTTGAATCTCCAAATATACCATCAGGNCCNGGATAATGAATATTCCANGCATATTGCTGAGCAACTACACGAAGATGAACAATACCNTCATTGGAAGAAGGAACATTATTTACTCTATTTGCCCANATTGGAAAGGCAAACCCAATAAGTAATACAATCTCGATAATGGCAACAGCAGCTTCAAGGTATGAAGATATATGTGANTTTACACCTTTATAGTCTGCATTAGAATTTTTTGATGATCTAAATTTTATAAGAGTTACAATGAAAAAAGTGCCCCAACCAACAAATAATGCTAACATTAGCCAATGTGTTAATACAATGATTTCATCGATTCCTGGCCCAGCTTTTGATAAGCTAATGGGTAATCCATAATGTTGAAGAAATTCTAACATATTTTATTCTTTAATTGTTGGATTCATAGTTTACTTGTGCGTGGTACAATTTTGATTTTCTATATATCGAAAATATAGATAAAGATATTATTAATAGAATAGCACTTATAAATCCAAGCAAAACTAGAATGGCCATATTTAATCCTTGCGTTGCAGGAGCATCTGGTGCACCATAGCACGTTGCACATGCTGATAATAATCCAGGAGAAAAAGTAAATAAATATATTAAAAATAAATATCTCATCTTCATTATAGTGTCCGAAACTTTCTGATTACTCGAAATAAATAAAAAATTAATAAGATTACTGTGCTTAAAGAAAAGAATATAGCTGTATAAGAAATAAAACCAGGGTTCTTAGGTGATAATATTTCATAAAAGCCATATCCGAACATTATCACTATTGATATAAGGATGAAGAATAAATGAAAAGCTTTTAATGAAATCATCCCAATCTCGCTTGGTCAATATATGATAACATTGGTATAAGCATTAATACAAAGAAGAAANCCGCTGTTAACATTAGTATCCATGTAATNAAGGCTCTTTCAGAAATTAAATGCATAAAATATCCTGCGACTAATGAACCTTTTACAGAAGCAATTGTTAAGGCAAGAAGAATAGCTTCACCATCGCTTAATTTTAAATAAGAAGCTGCAACAGTGAGAACTGTTAAAATTGCTAAAGCACCAAAAACATATAAATATACTTTTATATGATTTTTAATATCGGAAGAGTCATGACCGCTACTCATAGATACGCATCTCCTATAGCAAATANAGAATAGGAAATAAGAAGATCCATACTAAATCAACAAAGTGCCAGTATAAACCAACTATTTCAATTCTGTTTGTAAATTGTTCTGGATCTGATTCCCACATTTTACTTCCAGGTAACCATAAATAAAATAGAACCACCATTCCTCCAATAATATGAAGACCGTGTAAACCGGTAAGGGTAAAATATATCGCATAAAATGTATTAGTACTTGGATAAATATGATGGTCAAATTTTGCTGTGTATTCCAAATANTTAATAAATAGGAACCCTAAGGCACATAATAATGTAACTCCCATATACAACTTGTACTTCTTGAAATCGTTGAGTTTTAATGAAGCCCAAGACATAACCATAGTTACACTCGACGTAATCAAGATCATTGTGTTTAAAGTTGCTAATGGAACATTTAACTCTTGCCCCCATTCATGAAAAGCTCCAACAGGNGCACCAAAACGTAAAAANATATACGCAGAAAATAAGCCTCCAAATAACATCACTTCAGAAGCAAGGAAAAGCCAAACACCCAACTTCGCGTTNTATAAACCTGTATCTGGTCTTTCTTCTACTGTATATGGAATATTCATTCTATGCTATTATTTATTTTTTTTAGGTTCAGTTTGAGGAGTAAAATCTCTATTTCTACCAGGAAGGCTATATTCATATGGATCGCGATGAACAGTAGGGAGTGTATCAAAATTGACATGAGGTAATGGCGGTGATGGCGCAGCCCATTCTAAAGTTGTTGCTTGCCAAGGATTATTATCAACCTTTTCACCTCGAAAAATACTATAAAAGACATTTATAATAAATGGGATCTGTGCTATACCGAGCAACCACGCAGAAATCGACATAAATTCATTCCAATGAAAAACTCCACTAGCATGAGCATATTCAAGNCCACCATCCCAAAGTCTTCTAGAAACNCCAGCTAATCCTTGNATAAACATTGGCATAAAAACACCATTCATAAATAATAATGATGGCCAAAAATGCATTTTGCCTAGGAGTTCACTCATTTTTCTTCCAGTAATTTTAGGATACCAATAATAAATACCAGCAAACAAACCAAANATTGTTCCAGGAGCAACAACATAATGAAAATGACCAATTACATAATACGTATCATGAAGATATATATCTGCAGCTGCAAGCCCTAAGGGTAGNCCAGTAAGNCCACCAATCCCAAACATNGGTAAAAAAGCTAAGGCAAATAACATTGGAGTATTAAATCGTATAGAGGCTCCCCATAAAGAAATAAATAAAGCAGACAAGATAATTACAGATGGTATCGATATAATCATTGTGGTTGTTTGAAAAAACGCACTCATAGCCGTGCCCATNCCNGTTAAAAACATATGATGAGCCCAAACAATAAATGACATGAATCCAAGAAATATTGTAGCAAAGACTAATGAATTATACCCCCATAATGGCTTCCTAGAATTATTTGCAATGACTTCTGAAACAATACCCATAGCAGGTAGAATAAGAACATACACTTCAGGATGCGCTAAAAACCAAAATAAATGTTGCCACAGCAATGGGCTTCCCCCTCCGCTGACCTCCATTAATTCACCTGATACAACTAAACCGCTTGGTAAGAAGAAACTAGTTCCTACGACACGATCCATCAATTGAAGCACAGCAGCAGCTTCTAATGGAGGAAATGCCAAAACAAGCAAAAAGGATGTTACAAGCTGAGCCCAAACAAAAAAAGGTAAACGCATCCAGGTTAATCCTGGAGCACGTAATTGCACTATAGTAGTAATAATATTCATCGAACCTAGCAAGCTAGAAGTAATTAAAAATATCATTCCAATTAGCCAAATAGTTTGTCCTACTTCTATATCAGCTAAAGGTGGATAAGAGGTCCACCCCGATCTAGCAGCACCCTCTTCAGTAAAAAAACTGCTCATCATTACAAGGCCACCTACTAAATAACTCCAATAACTAGCAGCATTAAGTTTCGGGAAAGCCATGTCAGGAGCACCAATTTGAAGTGGAACTAAATAATTACCAAAAGCACCTACAGCAAGCGGAACAATACCTAAGAAAATCATAATTGTTCCATGCATTGCTCCTAAAGAATTATAGATTTCAGGAAGCAGTATACCATCATCGCCAAAGATAGATCCTACAAAAGGAATAGGCGTTTCAGGATATGCTAATTGCCAGCGCATAACCATCATTAATGAAAAACCAACTAGAAGAAAGAATAAGGCAGTAAACCCATATTGTATTCCAATAATTTTATGATCTGTAGACCAAATATACTTTCGGAAAAAAGATTCTTCGTGGTGACTGTGATCGTTTGACATCTTATGAAGTTATATTATTTAATTAAATACGAGTTTAAAAAAATATTATTTCTTTTTACTTGGTTTTTTAAATGAGAAATCTTGAGATGCTCCACTATCATCAACCGTAATATCAGCTGTTTGAGTGCCAAGTTTTTCATGCCAAGCTTCAATAACATATTTTCCTGCAGGTAAACCAGAAATAGTATAGGAGCCACTATCATCTGTTACAGCAAAATAAGGATGATCAAATACACCCAAATATGCGCCCATCCATGGGTGCACATCACACTTTATTTTAAATGGATCTTCTGACTTATCAAATTTTACAGACATGAGCTTTTTTGATCTGGGCATAGCTTTATTGAATTCTTTATTTACTTTTGGTAATGCATGAATATTATGCAGTGTACCATCACTATTTAAGATATCCAGCTGTTGACCANNCATNANNCCTAATACATGAGGAATATAAACACAGCCTTTTTGATCAATAACTGCTGCATCTTTAGGTGCATCATAGTTTTTAGATAATGATCCAGATTTACTTTCTTTCACATATACCAACATATTTTTTACACCATTATCTTTACCGAGTATTAACCATTCCTTTCGTGGTTTTACTTCATTATTTGCGACGCAAACAGGATCTGCATCCATACGTAATGGTTTCATTTTAGGAGCACTACCTTCAAATGTAATTGTACCGCTAACATCTCCTGCCCAAATAACATTTATGAAAGCAACAGAAATCATCATTGTTAATAAGTTAATTTTCACTATTTCCTCCGAATTAGTTTCTTCAATTAAAGTCCTAATTTATTAATGTAGATCATAAATCTAATAACAAATAATTTATTTACCATTCATCATCTCCCCATTCATCATCTTCATCATCTGTAATAAAACCATAACCTTGACTGTCAAGATGTTCTTTAACTATAGATGAAACATCTTGTTTTCCTTCTAAGCCCCACATCCAATCAATTAGACCATACAACATACCAGTGGTATCACCAATAAAATAGGCAACATCATCACCCCAATATTCTTTCACATCTGACAGTGGTTCATCTACTGGAATATAAGGTGCGGGCATTTTTGTTCCAGGCATAACTACTTGAGGGTTCTTAAACCATTCTATTAGCCATTCTGGACGGAGTCTTTCTTTGGTAAGGGTCAAATTTGGGGCCCACGTAAGAGCGTCCTGACTAGGCTTCATTTCACCATAAAAATGGCAATTTATACAAGCCCCCTCTTCTTGAATTTTTTCTCCTGCTTTGAATGAACTTGATGTTTTTGAAAAATTATGTGGATTTTCATATTTCGTTGGTAAACCATCTTTTGACTGAAAGTACGAGATTAAACTATTCCATTCCTGATCGGAAAAATCATAACTAGGCATTCTAACCTGAAGATGCGGACGAATCATGGAAACATTTTGAAACCAGTTTAATAACCAATCTGGTTGCACTTTTCTTCCCTGTGTATTTAATAATGGAGGACTAAAGCTCTGAACTATACTCATATCTTCAGAGTTTTGAGATCCTGCAATTTCTTCAAGCCAAACTGCAGTTGAAGGCCAAATAGCCCCTCCTTCTCCATCTATCTTATGACAACCTAGACAATTATTTGTATGGATGAACCTTTCTCCATTGGTGACCGCTAAATAATCAGGGGTTTTTTCTGGAAGTTTAGTCTCTGGTATTTCATCTTTAACTAAACCCATTATTAATGTAACTAAACCATCAATTTCCTTATTAGTCAAACCATAATGTGGCATTCGAGATTTATCCAACGGCCGTAGCTCTTTAACAGAAACTGACCCATCATCATTTGGGATAAGATCAAATGTCTCTGGTCTATTAATTTTTGTGTAAAACCAATCCCACTTTGTATGGGGTATTTCATCATGCCAAAAGCCAAAATCAAGTTTAGAAATCAATTTACTTCCTTCAACATTTAATGCAATACCAATTGGTTTCCTATCTTCAAATCCTGATATATTATGACAAGAATAGCATCCATAATGCCCAATAAGCTTTTCTCCTGAATAATTCAACTTCTCAGTAGTTGTCATATTAGATAACTTTTCATCAACCTGTGATTTTCTTAGTAACTGAGAAAGAAAATCAGCTGATATTTCATTTAAAATATCATCATTAACTTGGGGAGTTTTCTGGTTATCAAAGACAGTATTTTTATCGGCCAATAAATATGTTGCAATATCTATTGCCTCTTGATCCGATATACGTAAGTTTGGCATTTTAGTACCTTCATGATAACTATATGGATTTTTTAACCAGCTTACTAACCAGTCTTGATTTACTTTTGAACCTAAACCAATTAGATTTGGGCCTTGTTCTGTACGAATAGCTTGAATCGTTGGATCATAGTCAACATCAGGAGTAGGCTGAATTTGGTGACAACCATTACATCCTAATGAGCTTACTAATAATCTTCCTCGATCATAATCTCCAGAAATATTAACACTATATTTATCATAAGATTCAGATTTGCTAAACAAATATTCTGTCATTGCCAGCACTTCCTGTTCTGTTCTTTTAATATCTTCAGGAGAGCTATTATTGCCTTTCTTAAAGAAGTGAGGCATCCATGTATTATGACGGAAAGATCTGGGCTCCATAATCCATTTATATGTCCAGTCTTTATATGTTTTTGATGCTAATTTATAAAGACTTGGCCCAGACTTAGGAGCATCATCCCATCTCGCAACATTATGACAAGAATAACATCCTGCCTTTTCATAAACGGCTAATCCAAGACTTAAAGTTTCAGCTTCTTTTAATGGCATATTACCACTGTGACATTTATAACACCCTGCCTCTGAGTAACGAGTAGGCAACATGGGGTTTTCCCAATAATGCTTTGGCTCCCAATCGTATTCTTCTTTCCATCGATGTGCAGTTTCTTCATCATTGGGACTATGCGCAGAAGAATAAAATCCCGTTCCTCTTCCTCGCCCCAAATGACATGAAGTACATCCAAATTCACTTATTGGATGCGAGGAGCTTGGACCTACCATGAAATCAATCTTTGGATGGGTTGTGTATGGTTGAGGAGCATCTTCAAACCCTTTTTTATCTATTCCAACATGGCAAGTCATACAACGATCGACTTTCGGCATTCCCATGTATACAAGATCTTCTTCTAAATCATTAACTACTACTTGTTTTACCTCATAATAAGGATCAATAAAGTCAAGTACTGGTAAATCTCTTACAATATTGCCTATTTTATTAGCCAAGGTCATTGCTTCAGGATCAACCTTGGACAATTTTCTTTCCATCATATTTTTTTCACGTGCCAATGAATTTAAAGAGCTATTAAGTCGATTGATCTCATCAGTAATGTCCCTACGTGCTTCTTCTGCTTTATCAATTTTAACTTCAGATTGTTCACGTATTAAAAAATATTTATCTACGCTATCGCTAAGAGAAAAATATTTTCTTTCTATTTCATCATTTTTTGCAACACCAATCTGACTTTTTTCATAATCATATTTAAGAACGTCTAAATCAGCTTTTGCAAATTGATACAATTGATTATTCTTGTATAATTCTGCTTCAAATATTTTAATTTTCTCAAGAATATCATCTAATTCGTTTTGACGTCCCTCTAAATTGTTTTCTGAGGATAACATTTGTTCTTTTAGCTCATTATATTTTGGACTAGTCTCTAATTCTATCGATAGTTCATTAAGGTCAGAGCGAACTTTTTCAATTTCTAATTTTCGAAATTCTTTCTGATATTTCTTCCAAGGGCGTTTGTAATCATCTAAAAAAACGAGAAGCCAAACTGCAGTAAAAATAATAGATGAAATCGCAAATAAACGATTCAACTTTAAAATATTATAGTGTCTTTCTTGACTCTCTGGCATGTTATTAAAAATTAAAAATTGAAAAAATATTCAGGAATTGAAATAATATATTTCAAATTGAAAATCCATCTTAAATACATCTTGATAGGCAATGTGAGTGCAGTAATGATTAGGACAATAAAAATTGAATATCGAGCCACACCTAAGCGATCGTACATATCTTTAAGTACAGTTTTAGCTAATAGTGGTGGTAGTATAAGAAAATAACCAAGAGTAAGTAGAATACCCCAAATTTCACGTAATAAAATGCTGTCAGGTAAACCTGTATTTAAAAATTTAATATAAATTATTTCTGATAAATTTATATTAGTTAGAGCCTCAAGTTTATGTACATCCCAATATTCAAATGGCCCAAAGAAGTTCCAATTAGGCCCTCTTAAAACAGTACCAACAACAATTAATAATTGCCATAAAACAAGCCAACCAAACATGTATAATGAAATAGCAAGTCTTCTACGTTTATAACTATAAAACCCAGAATTTTCAGGACTACGATCTATATATGGCATAGCCATTAATGCAACAATAATTAGACTGGGCAATACTACACCAGCCATCCAAGGATCAAAATATACCAGCATTTCCTGAAGCCCTAAAAAATACCAAGGTGCTTTTGCCGGGTTTGGTGATTCTGTAGGATTTGCAGGCTCCTCAATTGGAGCTGGAAGCCCAATGGACCATACTAATAAAAAGGCTGACATTATAATTAGAGAGATAAGCTCAACATACACTAAATCTGGCCATACTAGGACTTTATCATTTGGAGCCTCATAAAATTCGTCTGGTTTTTGTCCAGCATCTAATCTCTCATCATTTTTATATGCCTGATTCATAGCTAACCAAGTAAAGTACACAACGAGAAAAATCATGCCTGATATTGGAACGTTATCAGGTTTCAAAACTATTTTTTGAAAATTATAATCGCCTAATCCATAAACAAAAAAAGCAATCATACCAACCATCGCAATTATAATAGCTTTTGTTCCCCACAAATGATGTAATCCAAGTTTTCTATGCCACTTTTCAAACCAATTTGAAGGTGGAAATACAAAAGGGAATATTATCAACACAGAAGTAAACAATATGGTTGGATTTGATATGGTGTTTACTATTTCTTTAAATGAACCCATGCCTATACTGGTGTGGAGATACCACC
>NZXJ01000040.1 GCA_002701945.1 Fidelibacterota bacterium | reverse complement strand
TTTACCAAATGAGCGTGTCCCTACAATCACGCCTCTATCTAAATCCTGTACTGCTCCAGCAATTATTTCACTTGCCGATGCGCTTCCTTCATTAATTAGAATAGCAAGTTTTATATCCTCATCAAGCATTGGGTCTTTTCTTGAAACATACTGCTTATTGGACTCCGGTAATCGCCCTTTCGTAGATAATAGAGCACTACCCTTTGGTAATATCATATCTAATATTTCAATGGCTGACTGCAATAAACCTCCCGGATTATCACGTAGATCAATAATAATACGAGACGCATCTTCACTTTCTAGATTTTTAATTGCAGAACGCATTTCTGGACCAGAATTTTTTGAAAATCGAGTCAGACGTATATAGCCAATATCACCTTCAAGCATACCAGTGTATGCAACGTCTTTAACAGTGATATTATCCCGTGTTAATATAAAATCAATTAATTTATCATCACCAAAACGTTTAATAGAAAGCGTTACATCTGTTCCTTTGGGACCACGGATATGCTTTGCAGCATCATCAAGAGACATTTCTTTTGTTAATAAACCATCAATTTTTACAATAATGTCTCCTGATATTACACCTTTTCTTTTCGCAGGAGAATTATCCATTGGAGATATAACGGTAAGTTTCTTTTCGCGAACTCCAAGGTTTATACCTACACCGCCATATTTTCCTTTTGTCAATAAATCCAATCCCTCTTTCTCATCTTCTTCCATATAAACAGTATAGGGGTCTAAATCATCAAGAATGTTATTAATTACAATCTTAGTAAATTTTTCTGTATCTAACCGATCTGCATAGCGAGTAATTAATGATTTATACACTTCATTAATTAAGCGTTGCGAACGTGCAAGTTCTCGATATACATCTGATTTTGTGAAAGCAAAAGAGAGAATACTTATTAAAAATAAAGAGAGAAAGATCGTTGAACGCATATGTGGTCTTATCTTGTATTTCATAAAATTAAATTTCTTCTTTTTATTTCATTTAACAATTTTTGTTGGATATCATCGATTGTATTATGACCATCCAATAACACAAAACGATCCTGAAACTTTTCTGCTAATTCATGATACGTTTTACGGACACGGGATTGAAATTCAATGCCCTCTCCTTCAATTCTATCTGAATTATTATCCATCCTTCGTAAAGCTTCTTCAGGTCGTATATCTATTAAAAATGTAATATCAGGAACCAATGCAAAGGTAGCATAATTATTTAGATCAATTAACCAGTCAATATCAATACCTCTTCCTCCACCTTGATAGGCTAATGTAGAATCACTATATCTATCAGCAATAACAAACTTACCTAATTCTAGATTAGGAATAATAACATCCTGCGTTAATTGAGCTCGACTGGCAGTCATTAATAAAGACTCGGAACGATCACCTAGATCTCCTCTATTGCTATCAAGTAAAATATCACGTATAGATTCAGAAATAGATGTTCCCCCAGGTTCNCGAACAAGAATGGTATCTATAGAATAAGAATTATTTAATTCATCTAAGAGCATCNTTGCTTGCGTAGACTTGCCGCAACCATCAATNCCTTCAAACGTAATAAACTTAGCNTTATTTAAAGAAGACATTTGAATCGTTTTTTCCTATCATTATTACAAATTCACCGCGTGGTTTCTTATTAGTAAAATACGATAATATTTCCGAAACAGTTCCACGAATAATTTCTTCATTCATTTTTGTTAGTTCTCTTGCTATAACTGCAGGTCTATTACCAATAATTTCATTAATCTCTTCTAAGGTCTTAATTAGTCTATACGGACTTTCATAAAATATTATTGTGGCATCTTGATTTACAAGGTTCATCAACCTTTTTTTTCTACCTTTCTTCGGAGGTAAAAAGCCCTCAAAAATAAAACGGTCTGTTGGTAAACCTGAACTAACAATAGCTGCTATTAAAGCAGTTGGCCCTGGAATAGATTCAATAGTGATTNCTTCTGCGATGGCTTCACGTATTAGTTTGTATGCNGGGTCACTGATCCCGGGNGTACCAGCATCGCTAATTAAAGCAACATGATCACCTTTNTTCAAATAATTCATTATTTGTGGAATACGTGCTGATCGATTATGTTCAAAAAAACTTATTGATGGAGTAGAAATATCATAATGTTGCAAAAGTTTATTAGAATGCCGGGTATCCTCAGCAGCAATCATTGAAACGGAAGATAATATTTCAACCGCCCGAAATGTAATATCTTTTAAATTTCCTATAGGTGTTGAAACAATGTAGAGAGTGCCNAAAGANTTATGTGTCACAATCGAGCAATAGCTCTCCTGATAATCTGATCAGCAAGATCTATTTCTTCCTTAGAAATAGTTAAATGAGGACGNAANCGNATTGATTTTTTTCCTGAACCAAGAATAAGAGCACCTTCTGAAATAATTAAATTTACTAAGGAATCTCTTTGTTCAGAGTCTTGTAAATCAAACGCGGCAAATAATCCTCTTCCACGGGCATTACTTATAATGTCACTATACTCTTCNTGAATACCCTGAAGTTTCTTTAGAAGATAANGACCATTTAAAGAAGCATTTTCAACTAATTTTTCTTTAGCAATTATTTCTAGATAAATAGTAATTCGAACCATATCTACTATATTTCCACCCCACGTTGAGTTCAATCGACTCGATTCATGAAAAACATTATTTTCAACTTCATCTAGTTTTTTACCAGCAAAAATTCCGCAAACTTGAGTCTTCTTACCAAAACTAATAATATCAGGTTGTGTATTAGCGTTATTACAGTCACAATTGCACTTATTCGGATTAAACTGCTGATGAGCCCACATNGAACCAGTAATTCCAGCTCCCGTTTGCACTTCATCATAAATTAAAAGAAATTCATGCTCATCGGCTAATTGCCTTAATTGTTGAAAAAATTCACATCTAAAATGATTGTCACCACCCTCACCCTGTATTGGTTCAATTATTAAACCAGCAATTTCATTTNTATTTTTATCTAAAGCCTCTAAAATTTGATNGACTGCANTATTTTCAGCTTGTATTACTTTATTTAACGATTCTTNATCAAGAGGAAAATTAATNGTTGGATTATCAATTCGAGGCCAATCAAATTGCGGATAATACATGGTCTTTCTAGGGTCAGGAGAATCNGTCATACTCATGGTATANCCAGTTCTTCCATGAAAACATTCTTTAAAATGAATAATCTTTGAACCTTTTTCACCTATTCCTGCAGCTAAATTTTTACGAACTTTCCAATCAAAAGCAGCTTTCAATGCATTTTCAACNGCTAANGCACCACCCTCTACATAAAAGGCATAAGGTAAATAATCAGGCTGTGCAATTCGTCCCATAGTTGAAACAAATTCAGCCATTTCAGTTGAATAAATATCAGAGTTAGTTATTTTATTTAATGTNGGNGCTATTAATCTTTCTTTGTTTTCTAGNAATAATGGATGATTGTATCCNATAGGCATAGAGGCAAACATTGAAAATAAATCTAAATACTCTTTACNATCACGTGCATCAACCAACCAAGAACCATGACTTTTATTTAAATCTATAACTTGCTCCATTCCATCGGCTAGCATATGCTTACCTATCATTGAATGCACATTTTTTGGATCAACCATTTAATCTTATCCTTTATANTTACTATTTAATATCAAACTTTATTCCTTGGGCTAATGGCAAATCATTACTCCAATTTATCGTATTTGTTTGTCGACGCATATATTGTTTCCAGGAATCAGAACCAGATTCTCTTCCACCTCCAGTTTCCTTTTCACCTCCAAATGCACCTCCGATTTCAGCACCTGAAGTACCAATGTTTATATTTGCAATTCCACAATCACTTCCNACAGATGATAAAAATAATTCAGCATTTTGCACATTTGTAGTAAACATGGAAGATGACAAACCTTGCGGAACATCATTATGCATATCAATCGCTTGGGTTAAATGCTCATATTCCATTATATAAAGAATAGGCGCAAATGTTTCATCCTGNACTATATCCCAATGATTCTTTACTTTCGCTATAGTAGGCTCTACAAAATATCCATCCCCATCAATAATTTTTCCTCCACAAAGAATTTCACCACCAGAGCTTTTTACTTTTTCCAATGCATTTAAATATGAATCCACCGCACCTTGATTAACAAGCGGNCCCATTAANGTTCCTTTTTCTAAAGGATTNCCTATATTGACTTGGCTATATGCNTTTAGCAATCNATCAGTNAGTATTTCAGATATTGATTCNTGAACTATAACNCTTCTTGTAGATGTACATCGTTGACCAGCAGTNCCGACTGCTCCAAATACGATNGCAGGTGTTGCTAAGTCAAGATCTGCAGTTTTATCTACTAANATTGCATTATTACCACCTAGTTCTAGTATTGTTTTACCAAAGCGTTTAGATACAACTTCCGCAACATGNCTACCCATTAGNGTAGATCCTGTAAATGATATGAGAGGCAAACGTTTATCAGATAACANTTTCTCCCCAATTGTTGATCCTTTTCCTATNATNAAATTAAATATNCCCTTGTATCCATTTTGGACTAACACATCATTGCAGATATGCTGTACCGCTACAGCAGTTAAAGGNGTGCTACTAGAAGGCTTCCANATAACTGTATCTCCAGCAATAGCAGCGATAAAGGCATTCCACGCCCAAACTGCTACTGGAAAATTAAATGCGCTAATNACCCCAACAGGACCTAAAGGATGCCATTGTTCATACATNCGGTGATTTGGACGTTCAGAATGCATNGTATTTCCATATAACATACGAGATTGACCNACAGCAAAATCAGCNATATCAATCATTTCCTGCACTTCACCATNACCCTCTTCNTTAATTTTTCCCATTTCTAATGAAACAAGACTACCTAACGCATCTTTTTTNTCTCTTAANGCGTTTCCCATNTTTCTAACCAAATCTCCTCTTATAGGAGCTGGAACTTTTCGCCATTCCTTAAAAGCAGTACATGCTTCAGTTACTATATTTTCATAATCTGCTTCACTCGCNTCAAATACATTNGCAATAATTGATTCATTGGTAGGNTTATATGAAATATTTTTACCTGCACTATCAGTAGTNATCCAATCCATACCGCCAACACAACTGCCAAAATTATTTTCGTTCAGACCGCATTGTTTAAGTAAATCNTTCATACGCTTTATTTTAAAGAAAATTTGATTAAATGGATAAAATTCTGATTAAATAATTTATTGAAAGAAAGTCTATTAAAGGAAGTATTCAATTAAAGAATCATGTAACCTAGGACACTACTCTACAGATTCATTATCGGAAACACTGTTTTTATCAAAAAACGCAGAGTATCCTAACAGTAAAATCATAACTAATAAAAGCCATAGAGTTGCGTGATTATAAGCAGATCCAGAATATGTAATTAAATCAACAAAACGTCCGATNAAAAGGGANATNCTTCCCATAACGGCAAAACCAAANGATGCACCGAAACTTATCATCAAGAAATAAATACCGAGNTTACTTAATTTGCCAAAGTTTCCAGTATGCTCCCGACTAAAATAAAAATACATAAGACCAGTTATTGTACCGATCAAAATNATAAAATTATTAAAAATACTTTCACTTGCTAAGGCGAAAAAAGGNAAATCAGAATTAAAAATTTGAAAAGCAGAACCTTTTATCTGTCCTAAAACATTGGAATTCAGAAATCCATATGCCCGTAAACCAGCAGCCATTCCAACTGTATAGGCAATNCCCCATCGCGCCATCCAGCTAAGNTTAGNAGAGACACTTAANAGCATCATTATTCCTAATGCAAATGGCAACAAATAAAGTAATTCCATATNATGCCCTTTATTTATNCCACCATCAGGAAAAACAGAACTAAAAACTCCAAGTACATTATAAAGTTTATACCATANTAAATCAGAATTNTATTCAGAAGCAGGCCACAACCTTCCAAANAGATTAGGCTGTATTTGAGTCCAGAAAAACATCGANGTCCANTAGCCNGTTGATATACCAACAAATAAATGTTCTGCTACCTTATAAAAAGGATTATCTTTATACAAATACGAAAAAATCGCAAGAGTAAGAAATGCAGCTATCCATGGACCCATCATATTAGTACTTCTTTGACCTTTGCACTTCTATAAAATATGTAATGTTTCCGAATACAATAAATAGTACAATAACTAAGTGAGCAATTGATTGAGCATCCATGCCACTAGTACCGATTCCAGGAGAACCAATTAATGCTTCGTATTCTGCAGCGCCTGGCATTCCAGCAAGTATACCTTGAACTTGGCCACTATTAACCATCGGCATTATATCATTTACCATTATAGACGTTGTACCAGTACTAAGAGGTACACCTGTAGGATCGGAAGCATATTGCACCCATTCTAAAGTTCCTGGATAACCTGCGGATGCTGAAAAGATAAAATCAAAATCAGCTACTTTATTAATACCCTTCATTAATGGAATTTCATCTACAAGTGTTCCACGAGCATCGGTAGTGTATAGCTTACGAATATTACTTACCATTCCTTTCACTACAGCCTCATTACCAGGTCGAAACCCTAAAACAACATAATCTTCACCATATGTAAGATTAAACTCTTCTTCTGCTACTTCGGTTAANGCCTCATCTGCCATAAATTGCCCATCTGGCCAGAGACATGTAACATATACTTTATGCCCGTTAGTAAATAAATGTTTTAATAAACCAATAGCCATTGGATGAATTTCAGGTTTGGTGCTTGGTCCATACTCGAAGGATAAAAGGACTTTTGAATTTTCTTCCAATGCCTCAACAGCATCATACACTTTTTGAGTTGCAATAGTTGCACGTATAGGTAACCCAAGTGGAAAAAATAGAGGCAAAAGAACAGCAAGTCCAATGATTAGAAAAATCCATCTTCTGTCAACTTTCCCAGCTCTTAATATAAAATCAAATATTTTATCCATTATTCACCTATATACGATTTTTCAACACCAATAATATAGCGGATAGATGTAGCAAAAATGCCAAGACCAATACCAATCATAATAGCTCGTGCACCTGCAACATTTGGGTTATTATAAATCCAATCTTGAAGAACTGGCAAATAGAATATACCTGGCTGATCAAGTGGCCATCCTAACGCTGAACCCCATATAGTAACGATTAATACTCCAACAAATAAGGTACCAAATGTAATTTTTTTATCTTTGAATTTTATATTAACAGCAATACTTGAAATAAGAACTAATAAATACATTATAAACCAACTTGATATACTACTTCCTAAAGGCACTCTACCAACCATAATAATAATTCCAGACACCAATAGAAGTGTAGCTTCTAGATTGCGAACACGAAACGCACGATAGGAAGCAGATGCGACAAAAAATGCTAAAAGTGCAAACATCGTGGCCGATAATGGCGTAAACATATATTCAAACATCCATTTAAATAAAGTTCCTTTACTTGTTACATGGATACCCCATTCTACAGCATCATTTCCTTTATAAACAAATCCTGCAACTATGGCAAATAAGAATCCACCAATAGCAAATAAACTATACTGCCATCCAGATTGCTGCTTAAGAACTTTTTTCCCTTGCAATTTCATTAAGTTCAAAGCCCCAAGAAAAATTGCAAAGCTGGCTAGAATATCATACCATTGAGTTGCATCGTCATTAACGAATGACTCTATTCCAGGGTGATCAATAAACCAACCGAACAAAGTTGATAGACCAACTATTGTTGCTAATAAAATAGGTATTTGTCTTTTCCAAAGCATATCTAGATATTTATTGNACNGTTAATATTGATATTATATTCCATTTTATTAGNCCAAGATCAAATANTATTCGCATAAATAATGATAATAATATTGCAGCTGTAACACCTGCTTTCATCATATCTTGACCTTTTAAACCACCCATTAATTCAGGTGTTTGAGATAAATAAGCACTTGCAGCAAAAAACTCCTCACCAATAAGAGTATAATCACAAGCCGTGACAAAAAATGGAATTTGAGATTGTGAGGCTGTACCTGCAATTTGAATAGCACCGATAGAATTACCAGTTTCAGCTAAAATTAAAGATTCTGCAAAAAACTTACCCATATAAAGACAAGCAGCAGGCTTTTCTCTAACCATAATACCATTTACACCTGCAGCATAAGCAAATTGATCATCAGTGAGATAATGAACCATATCATCTTGAAAAAGATCAGGACGACCTTCCATCGTGTATGCCTCTCTAACAGTTTCCCTTGCAGCTTTCATAACAATTGATCTTGAAACCGGAACATTTAAACTCGTTTCATAGCGAGAAGTCATCTTGGAAACATGTCCTAAGATAATTACCCCAGCAACTGTTTCAACTTGATCCATATCCATAATTCCAGGAACATACAATACAGATTTACCCATTTCAGTTGAACGACCTACAGCTTCTTCAACTGCTTTTAAACCAGGAATCGATCGAAGAAATATCTCGCCACCTTTACGAGCATAGCGAATATAATAAATTAGGTTTCCTGTCATAATTGAAATGACTAGAAACATCACTAGACGTTCTTCCTTAAACAGAGGATAACCAGCAAACCAATAGAGTAAAAAAGCAAGCGATAAACCGCCTGCTACTAGCCAAAATTCTTTATCTTTCAACATGAACTATTTTTTCTTCTAAATTTTCTATCTCTTGAATTAGCAGTTCAATATTTTCAGATTTTTCAAATATTTCTGCTGCTTTGTAATAATCTTCTGTATTAATAAATGCATTAATTATAGGACCGAAAAATATCATCGCATGACTTCCAATCAAAGATAATGGTTTAGATAATTCTAAAAAAAATACTGCAGGCGTTATAAAGCCGGATCGATGTATCCTCTCAGCTATACTTCGAATAAACCTTTTATCAGCTTCTAAACTATTAGAATTCATTTTTTGCCTTATGTGGTTTCAACCATTTCAAGATTTGCTCTGGGAATTACAAAGTTTTCATTATCTATTTTTACTTCTGCAACCCGAACCATAGTTTCAGACTCCATTTTTTGCAACTCGTGAGGCAATGAAGTTACTGTGCCTATATGACCAAAATATGGAGCCCTAATCACACGAACTAAACTACCTTCAGTAATTCCTGTTTCATTTTTCTTTGTTCCAGAATCTAAGTCATCAACATCATTTAAGGGTATAACAATTTCTGGTCGTATTACGCCTGCTCTAATTTGTGTTGCACCATTAACAGACGTAAATCGTCCATGGTGTTTTTTTAAAATATCGAAAGATCTAGCGCCCATTGGAATCTTACCATACCCTTCAGTAATAATTAATGAAGTACCAATATCTTCCGAACCAGTAATTGCNACACCTAATGTATATCCAAGAATATCTTTCAAATCATGATAATTAAAACCACCAACTACTACAGCAGCTACACCTGCACTAATTGCTTTTTTATATGCGTTGAGACTTATATGTGATCCACCTACAATAATACAATTTTTCATATCGCTAGTAATTAAGGATTCATTCAATTCATCTTCTCTATTTTCAACCAATACATGAAGATCCCCCCTATTTTCTCCACCCATACCAAAAATTCCTTGTATGAAGACAGCATTTGAGGTTATAACGACACCTTCTTCATTCATTACATCAGAAACATTTCCATTCATATATGCATCAACTTCTACAGGTATTGGGGCTTCACGAATTACTATTTGACCTGTAACTTCTGATACTGACTCAAGAACACCATTAACTGGACATTTTACTTCTGATTTGAAAAGTCCAAAAAGGCCTTTTGTTTCTGCAAGAAGATCACCTTCTGCTATATTCTTTCCTATTTCAACTAACATACATTCTGGAACATCTTGAGCATCTACATTTAGTAGATTGGCAACATTCACCATTTGCACATTGCCAGGTAAATGGGTTCTTGCAATTATTTTTTCTGGGGTAACGTTTGCACCTTTTTCTACAAGAACTTCACCTTTTAAAGGCAATCTTCTCTCTTTTTCTACAGTAGTGTTATCTAATACTTTTAATCCAGGGGTATAAGCATGTGCCATAATTATTTTTCTTCTCCAGTCGGGTATTCATTCATTGCATTACTCCATATATTCAAACTATCTATTCTTTTATCATTTTCATTTGGAAGATTAAATGGCCTTCCTCGACCATCAAATACTAACCCTACAACACCACCATACAATGTTGTACTTATTTCTTCATTCTTACCCGCTCCTANATCTATTCCTTTAGCTGGTTTAAGTTTGGACTTAATTGGCTCATAATCTGCAGATATAGCCAACAGTTCTCCTTGGTGTAAATCTATTTGTTTCTCAGAACCATCCGACATTTCTAAAGTGGTAGATAATATAAGGTCTCCATTTTTTGCTTTTCCAACAGGAGCGATACAAGTACCTAAACGAATAAGACAATCTTTATTAAACACTTCCAATGCAGCTTTTCTAGCGTTTTCGGAAAGATCTTTTTGATCAATATTTGCAAGAACCCCAAGCTGAGGCATCATAAAAATAGAATCTACAGCTAGTTGAGTTATCCCTTCAGGTAAAAACGAATCAATAAGCATTCTTGCTGATTGTTCTCTTCTAGGGGCATGAGATAGAACACCTCCTGATCCTACAAGTAAGTCCAAATCCATCATATCAACAAGAGATAGCCCAGAGTCAGATTGCTCAAAAGCATCAGAAATTGTTCTTTCTTTCTGTACTCCCTTTAAATTAACAGCAAATGCTTTATGTTGAATAAATGATAATCGTAATGCTTCTCTTGCTATAGCTTGTTCAATCTTTAACTCTTCCATTGATTGAGGGACTGTCGTTGGTCGAATCATTTTATTTCCAATACGGTTTGTTAATTCTTTTTCATCAATATCAAAAGGCACCCAACGTAAAACGTTTTTTAATGAAGCCTCTGCAAGAACATTGCAAATTGAATAACTCATTCCAAGATTAGCGCTTACGGTACGATTAAACTGATTTTGAAATACAGAAAAAATATCAGTTGTGGCACCACCAATATCAACGCCTACGACTGAAATATTATCTTCTTCAGCAATCATTTCAATTAATGACCCTACTGCTCCAGGTGTTGGCATAATTGGCGCGTCAGTCCAACTCATTAATTTATTATATCCAGGAGCTTGTTGCATAACATGTTCCATGAATAGATCATGAATTTTATCTCGACTAGGATTTAAGTTCTCTCTTTCAAGAACTGGGCGAATATTTTCAACAATAGTTAAATCTGCTTGTTCACCTAAAGTTTTTGTTATTTCAGNACTGGCTTTATTATTACCTGCGTATATAACAGGTAATTTATAATCACTACCTAATCTAGGNTGAGGGTTTGCTGCCTTTAAGATNTCTGCAAGTTCTACAACATGCTTTGTGGTACCNCCGTCAACTCCACCAGATAATAAAATCATATCTGGCCGTAATTGACGAATGCGAGTAATTTTTTCATGTGGTTTNCGACCATCATTTGAAGCTAAAACATCCATTACAATTGAGCCTGCGCCAAGTGCAGCTCTTTCTGCACTTTCTCCACTCATCGATTTAACAACGCCTGCTACCATCATTTGAAGGCCACCACCCGCAGAACTTGTTGATACATATATATCAACCCCTGCATTATCCTTATGCGGAGTAATTATCTTTTCCCCATCTAATAATTTTCTACCAGATAGTTCTTCTATTTCCATTACAGCATTCAAAACACCTCTAGTAACATCTTCAAAAGGTGCTTCAACAGTTGTAGGAGCCTCACCTCTAAAACGCAACCTATATTCACCATCAATAAATTCAATTAAGATGGCTTTTGTNGTNGTNCTTCCACAATCCGTTGCAAGTATAGATTTTAATTTCATTTCTTTGACTACCTAGGAAAATANAATAAGGTTAAATATGTATATGTCAATGGACTAGAAAAAATAATCGAATCAAAACGATCAAGNACTCCTCCATGACCTAATAATAATGTTCCAGAATCCTTAACTCCAAGATCTCTTTTAATTAAAGATTCAGCAAAATCTCCTGCTTGACCAAAAAAACCAGTTATTAAAGCTAAAAAGAAAATGTCAATGCTGGATATNTNTGGTAAAAACCCTTGATATTTAAAAATGGNATATATAAAAAAGGATGATGATAACCCTGCAATACAGCCAACCCATGATTTATTNGGACTAACTCGAGGTAAAATTTTCTTTGTACCCCACTTAAGACCAAATACATATGCTGCAGAATCACACATCCAAATAGATAAAATCATACAAATGGTGAAATTTGTATGATGTGCACTATCTAGATTGCGAAGAGCAATAAGGGTTCCAAGCAATAAAGGAACATANATAATACCAAAAATGGTAATTGCNATATTTTTTGTAGGGTATTTAATATTTCTTTTCATTTCAACTAGAAAAACAAAAATGATTAGNGTAGTTAAAAATGGNAATATCNCTNCATTAAGACTATTAGGTAACACGNAATAATATCCAGCTAATAGAAATGTTGAGATATAGCCGATAATATTTAACGGTGATTGGTCTTTAGTTTTGGTTAATCTATAAAATTCATTCATACCAATCATCATTACTAAAAGAACAAAAAAAGCAAATGGCAATCCACCCTGCCATAACAAATAAGTAATGGCAGGAATACCAATGACATTAATAATTGTTCGATTATTTGAAAGTTGATTCATGATAAAGNATGAAAACCGGGGCGAAAATACATCTATTTAGCTCTATTATCAATAATNTATGGACATATTATCTATGAACCAGTTTTATGCTTCATATATTTATTATCACCTATTTCAATCAGCTCTATCTTAACCTTTGTTATACCTTGAACTAGAAAATCAAGTTTTTTTGCTGCACCATACGAGCAGTCTAATATTCTACCTTTTACATATGGCCCTCGATCNTTAATNCGTAAAATTAATGATTTATTATTCTCCAAATTAGTCACTCGAACAATAGTATTTAATGGNAAAGTTTTATGAGCAGCNGTTAGTCCATACATATCATAGACCTCACCATTTGCAGTTAATTTTCCATGAAAATCTGTTCCGTAATAAGAACTAATTCCTGTAATGACTTTAGGAACACGCTTCATTGTTTTTAAAGATTTATTTTTAGTTGTAGTCTTTGAAGAAACTGAGCTACCATAGCGTGGTGAATTCGTACAAGAAAAATAAACTAAAATTAATGTAAAAAATAATATTCTTATCATTTGCCTAATTTAACCTTACCAATAATCTGATTAATTGATTTAATATTATTTTCATCAAGAAAATTATTAATATCTGAGATAATATTATTTCCAACGTTTGGATCTCGATAGTTTGCAGTNCCGATTTCAACCGCAAAGGCACCGGCTAACATATATTCAAGCACATCATCAGAGGATTTAATACCACCAATTCCAATAATTGGAATTTTAACAGATTGGTGTATTTTGTATACAGAAGCAATCCCAACAGGTTTAATAGCTGGCCCTGATAAACCAGCAAAACCATAATGTATATTACTTTTCATTGATTGAATATTAATACTCATTCCNACCAGAGTATTGATTGCTGATACTGCATCTGCTCCTCCATTTGCAGCTGATTGAGCAATAGCAGAAATATCAGTAACATTTGGNCTTAACTTCATAATTAACAAACGTTCTGTTCGTTTTCTTAATTGTGAAGTTAGTTTTTCAGTAAGTTCGCAATCTACTCCAAACTCCATACCTCCAACCTTAACATTGGGGCAAGATATATTTATTTCATATCCAACAATATTTGAAGATACAGATTCTACTAAATCCATCACCTCACAATATTCTTCCTCACTACTTCCTGCTATATTCATTATTATAGGAATATCCATATTATTATACTTAGGAATCATCTTATTTATATATTCTTCAACTCCAATATTTGCTAGTCCAATTGAATTTAACATTCCAGAAGATGTCTCAACGATTCTAGGAGGGGGATTACCCTCTCTAGGAAGTCTAGTAATAGATTTTGTTACTACAGCTCCAAGATTCCTAATATCTGCTAGCTCAGATACTTCGCTACCATAACCATATGTTCCAGAAGCTACAAAAACTGGATTTTTAAATTCTACTTTTCCTAATTTTATGCTTATTCTAGACAATAATGACCTCTTCGGATTTGTATACAGGTCCATCAATACACACTAACGAATATTTTTCATGATAACTATTTTCACTTTGATTATTATTAGGACGTTCTACAACGCAACCTTGACATATACCAATGCCACAACCCATATAGCTTTCTACACTGATCTTTGCAGGTATTTTTTTATTAATAGCATATTGCTGAACAGCCTTTAACATTGGTTCCGGACCACATGAAAATATTTCTATATTTTCAATATTATCTAAATATTTATCCATAGCATTAATTACAGTTCCTTTCACTCCTGCAGAACCGTCATCTGTAGATAAATAAATACCATTATCTGGGTCATGTTGTAAAAAATGTTCATCTGCTGAACGCGCACCTAAAATTAAAATAGCATTATTATTTTGACTAAGGTATTCATTATGCATATTTAATATGGGCGCCAAACCAACACCTCCTCCAACCATAACAGGAATAGCATTTTTTTTATCCGAAACAAATGTATTTCCTAATGGACCCAATATATCCAACTTATCACCAGGGACTTTCTCGGACAGGATTCTAGTCATTTCACCAAAAATCTTATAGATAATTGAAATTTCATTATTATTAACAGAAGCAATGCTCATCGGTCTTCTTAAAGGGCTATTCCATGAAGATTGTACTAATATTTGAATAAACTGACCCGCACCTAAATATTGTTTAACAATTGATGGAGCATCAATCTTCATTTTCCATATATTATATGCTATAAGCTTATTATCAGTTATAGTTGAAATTTCAATTTTCAATTAAACTATCCTTTTGCAAATCTGTACTATCATTTAATAAAGATGTATTTATAATTCCTGATGTATCATTCACTACATTTGCTTTAATAGAATCAACTTCTCTTAAAATTGATATTGTATTTTTTAATTCACTAAAACGATTTACAGTAGCTAGCGCCTGTTCGCTATCAGGTTTGTACTTTTGAAGCCAATCATAATAAAAAAGAGCACTATCGGCTTTAGAAAAATAGCGATCATACCTTACAGCAAGATACATTGCTGAACGGGCAGAAACATCGCTTTCTTTATCCTGTAATAAAATTTTTCTAAATATATCCAAAGCTTCTATTGGATTATTATACCATTCTACTTCACCTTTTCTAAATAATTTATTTGATGATCCATCAATATCCGACATATCATACCTCATACGTAAATATTCTGCATATTCAGATCTTGGATATTGATCTAATAATGAGTCCCGTAATGAAATAGCTAAGGATGAATCACCCTCAATATCAGCAATATATGAAGAAGTAAATAAAGATTTGCTGTATTGAGATGTTTTTGGAAGNCTATCTATAATCATTAAAAAATGTGAAATTGCTGCTTTAGGGCGATTAAAATGAAATGCTTCTAATTCTCCCAAATTGTAATAATGGTTTGCTAAAGCTTCATAATTAACACCATTTTCCATATTCTTTGGTTGAAAACCTAAAGCTGAATCTGTATTAGTGCTGTCATTATTAATTTTATTAAAAGATTCCTTATGTAATTCTAAAATTGATGACTTTGAGTCATTATATGATTTGATTTGCTTTACTCGAAGATTAGCAGTTGGTGTATATTGAGATTTACGATATTCACGTGTTACTTGACTATATTGTTTTTCTGCCTCCTCTAAATCCCAATTTTCATTAATTGCTATTTCTCCAAGCATATAATATGCTTCAGCAGAGGTTTCTGTTCTTGGATAATCTGTAATAATAGATTCTAATCGATTTTTTGCTAGATTATTCTCACCTTTCATCTGATATAGTTGTACT
Organism: Fidelibacterota bacterium; assembly: GCA_002701945.1. Classification (GTDB taxonomy): domain Bacteria; phylum Fidelibacterota; class Marinisomatia; order Marinisomatales; family TCS55. The sequence goes on along the minus strand of NZXJ01000040.1, from coordinate 1,931 downwards.
AATTCTATTTCAAGATTTCCATGAATTCTTGTAAAACGATCATCTATAAGAATGGTCTTAATTTCAGACATAACTATATCCCAATTACCCAAAAGACGATTTATTCGAACAATTTGTAGTTTTGCTTCTTCAATCCTCTTTTTAGAAGTTGTATACCTTAAAAGATTTTTATTAGCCTGTAAGGCTAATGCATAATCTTCTTTATCGTATGCTAGAAGTGAAATACGATAATATATCTGCCCTCTTTGTTCCGTATCAGTTGTTAGTTCAGCCCCTTTTAGCAAATTATCAAGAGCAGAAGAATCTAAACTTAATTCAAGTTGAATTTCTGCTATTGATAAAAATACTTTAGATTGCTGATCTGGTATTAATTGATCATTTATAATTTCTTTCAAATTTTCGAGAGCAGCCTGCGATTTACCTTGTCTCCATTTTACCATAGATTTCCAGAAAGCACTTTCAAAAAGATATTCTTCACCAAATTCTTCTTCAAATTGTTGAAATGTTGCTTCTGCCAAACGAAATTCTTCTCTATAAAAATGAGACTTTCCAATCAATAAAAGAGCATCTTTTCTATAGTTTGTTTCAGGAAATTCATCTAATACTCGTTTTGATTTTTCAATAACTTTTGAATAATCATCAATAGCAGATACAGGAATTGATTCTCCTGCTTTTTCTAATCGTATCTTTTCTGCTTTCTTAAAATATTGTTCAGCATTGTAGAACGTATTGAAATATGCACAAGAAAAAGTGCATAATATTATATTTATTATCAGAAAATTTTTGTTTTTCATCTAATTCGCAGAAAAATNCAATGGAAAATTCTAATTACTAAGCGGTAAATACAACCAATTAACTTGTTGAATCAATAATGTTCTCAGAATAATTTGGGACATGCNTTTTGTAAAATTATGCGTGACTTACATTATAATTTCATTTGTTTATGCTCAAGAAGTTGATACAGTAAGCTCTGGGTTTGCTGTATACACAGGATTCTTAGATATAAAAGCTGATAGTTTAGGTGTTCCTCTTTTTGTTGATGGTGTTTTTATTGGTGAAACTCCNATAGTAGATCCAATTCCAGTTTTACCAGGCTTTCATGAAGTAAGCTATCTNCCCCCTGAAGAAACTGAACGNGTNAGAGATCATATCATGTTTTCAGATGCTGTAAAAAGGATTTATGTCCCACCAGGAGCAGTGAAGCAAGTATTTTTATATTATCAAAATCAATATAGTTATCTAAAAGCTGCAAGAGCAGAGGCTAGAGTAATTAGATATGTTGGAATAGCATTTATAATATTTTTTATGGAATTGATTTGGCTTTCTATATAAATATTAAAAATAAGAGTATTGCTGCTATAAATAATATCTGTAAATTTATATTATGAATGATTTCCACACACCGGACCCTTCATTTAAATTTAGNCCTGATTANAAATGGCCTNAAGAAGGCANTGAAAGAAACTGCCCNCGGTGTGATTCTTCTATGCAATTAAATGAAGATAATCCTGCTTATTTTGGCAAACCCTGGTGGTGTCCAAAATGTCAATTTCAGTTTTCTGAAGAAGAATTAAATAAATAATTTTTATCTATGCTTTGATGATATCTCTATTATCATCAATGATATCATCTACGATCCAACGAACTACAGCAGCATCATCAATAAATCCTAAATTAGGAATACTATCTGGTATATCATCATCTGGATTTACAAAGTATTGCAAAGCAAAAAGAATCTTTTGTTTGAGTTCTTTACTTTGAATCGGATAAGCACATACAAACTGATAAAGTTTTGCTACATCTTGCACTAATTGCAACTGGGCATCATCAAGATCTGGAGAACTTATCAATAATTCTAACTTTTCAGGTATCAACTGCATAATTGAATTTTCGATATTTACATCAATCGCTTCGATTTCTTTCTTATACCG
>NZXJ01000039.1 GCA_002701945.1 Fidelibacterota bacterium | reverse complement strand
AAGAACATTTATAGAAAAAAACGCAAAATTTGTTGCGAACTTAGATATTTAAAGGATTAAAGATGGTTGATATAAACAGAGACAACACACTACCAAGAGACATTGTAGATGAAATGAGGGAGAGCTATCTAAACTATTCAATGTCCGTAATAGTTTCGAGGGCCCTTCCAGACGTTAGAGATGGTTTAAAACCAGTTCATAGAAGAATTTTATATGGAATGAGCGAGCTGGGGTCGTCTTGGAATAGACCCTACAAAAAATGTGCTAGAATTGTTGGAGAGGTTATGGGTAAGTATCACCCACATGGAGACTCTTCTATTTATGACGCTCTTGTAAGAATGGCCCAAGACTTTTCTATGCGTTACGAGCTGGTAGACGGACAAGGAAACTTTGGGTCAATCGATGGTGACAACGCCGCCGCCATGAGGTACACAGAATCTAGAATGACAAAGCTATCAGCAGAGCTTTTAAAAGACCTTGAAAAAGATACAGTTGAGTGGGGGCCCAACTTTGACGAAACGTTAAAAGAACCAACGGTGTTGCCAACAACAGTGCCAACCCTTTTAGTCAACGGCTCTGAGGGTATTGCAGTTGGAATGGCAACAAAGATACCACCACACAACCTTAGTGAAATTATTGATGGCCTTGTTGCTTTAATTAATAATAAAAATATAACAACAGAAGAATTAATGGAACATATTAAAGGCCCAGACTTTCCAACGGCTGGAATGATTTTAGGTATAGACGGTTTAAAGTTGGCATATGAAACAGGTCGAGGAAAAATAAAGATGCGAGCGCGCGCTCATATCGAAACAGCCAAAAACGGCAAAGATAGTATTGTTATAACAGAAGTTCCTTATCAAACAAACAAGGCGAATGTAGTTGAAAAAATAGCCGACCTAGTTAGAGATAAAAAGATTGTTGGGATAACAGATCTTAGAGACGAATCTGATAAAGATGGAATTCGCGTTGTAATCGAAACCAAGCGAGACGCAGTTCCTGAGGTGATTTTAAATCAGCTTTACCAACAAACCCAACTACAAGATACGTTCGGAATAATTTTGTTAGCACTTGTAGATGGCGTTCCCAAAATAATGCCAATTAAAAAAGTTTTAGAACATTTTGTTGATTTTAGACATGAGGTGGTGGTTAGAAGAACTGAATTTGATTTAAAAGCGGCAGAGGCGAGAGCGCATATTTTAGAAGGATTAAAAATTGCGCTTGACAACATTGATGAAATTATTTCAATAATCAAAGGAAGTAAAGACCCAGCGCAAGCCAAAGAAGGCCTAATGAACGCTTTTAATCTATCTGAAATACAATCTCAAGCTATTTTAGATATGAGGCTTCAAAAACTAACCGGCCTTGAGGTTGAAAAAGTTGTTGCTGAGTATAAAGAGGTAATAAAGCTCATATCTTTCTTAAAAGGAATCTTAGACAGCAAAAGCCAAAGAATGGACATAATAAAAGAAGAAATGCTTTTGGTTAAAGACGAGTTTGGTGATGAAAGAAGAACAGAAATTGTTCCCGTAGACTCTAACTTTTCTATGGAGGACATGATAGCCGAAGAAGAGGTTGTTTTAACCATAACGCACAGCGGTTATATTAAAAGAACAGCTTTGAACACATATAGAACTCAAAGAAGGGGTGGTCGCGGGGTGCAGGGCGCCACAAGCAACGATGAAGATTTTGTTGAACATTTATTTATTGCAAACACGCACAACTATATGTTGTTTTTTACCAACTTAGGAAAATGTTATTGGTTAAAAGTTTATGATATACCCCAAGGCGGAAGAGCGACGAAAGGAAGAGCTATTGTTAATTTAATTGGCTGTGAACCTGGAGAAAAAGTTGAAGCGTTTGTTAGCGTAAAAGAGTTTGATGATAATCATTATATTGTAATGGCTACAAGAAAAGGCTTAGTAAAGAAAACTGTTTTGTCAGCCTATAGCAAGCCTAGAAAAGGCGGAATCTACGCGATCGAGATTCGCGATGGCGACACGCTTATAGAGGCAAGAATCACGAACGGTGAAAACGATATACTGTTAGGCACAAGGGGTGGAAAATCAATACGTTTTTCAGAAAAAAATATTCGGCCGACCGGAAGAAAAACAATGGGAGTAAAAGGAATTACTCTTAGCTCAAAAGAAGACTATGTCATAGCAATGCTAGTTGTAAAAAGAGAAGGTACAATATTGGTCGCAACAGAGAAGGGCCTTGGAAAAAGAACAGATGTAATTCAATACAGAACACAAACCCGCGGCGGTAAGGGCGTGATGACCATGAGGGTTACTGAAAAAACAGGGAAAATGGTTTCAATTATGGAGGTCGTTGACGCTGATGATTTAATAGTTATTACAGACAAAGGTGTATTAATGAGGCAGCCTGTGTCTCAAATTAGAACAATTGGAAGAGTTACCCAGGGCGTGAAACTTGTAAAGCTTGATGATGGGACAAAAATTTCATCTATATCAAGAGTAATTAACGATGACAACACCCCCCCTAAAGACATAGAACAAAGCGATACAACAGAGGCTATAAAAGAAGAAGAAAACCCAAGCCAACCAGAAGAGCCAGAAGAGCCGCAAGAACAGGTGTGAGCCTGTTTGATCAGATTAAAATAATTAACGAAAAAATCCAAACATCATTGGATTCTTGCAACAGAAAAGATTTAATAACTCTAGTTGCAGCAACAAAAAAACAAAACATAAACTTAATTGAAAGCTGTATTCGCCATGGAATAACTCACATAGGAGAAAATAGAGTGCAAGAAGCAGAAAATAAACTCGTGCCGCTTAAACATAAAAACATAGGTTTTACAAAACGTATGATTGGTCACCTGCAAAGCAATAAAATAAATAAAGCCCTTACCCTTTTTAATACCATTGACTCTATCGACAGTATAAGTCTTGGAAAAAAAATAGCATTAAAAACAGAAAAAAATAATCAAAACATAGAAACTCTTATAGAGATAAATACAAGCGGAGAAGAAAACAAGTTTGGCTTTAAACTTGAAGACGACCAAAGCATTCTAGAGTGTATAGAAATTAAAAATTTAAACGTGCGAGGTTTGATGACAGTTGGACCAAACACAAAAGACATAAAAAAAACACAAAATGCATTTAAGTCCTTAAGAAAAACAAAAGAAAACCTGAACAGACAGCTACCAGCCAACAAACGGTTAGCAGAGCTATCTATGGGAATGAGCGGAGATTATGACATAGCAATTAAAGAAGGAAGCACTATGATACGGCTTGGAACAGCGCTTTTTGGAAAAAGAGAATGAAAAGCCTTTACAATAGAATAATATATTTTTGTTATCAACCAAGCGTTGGAGAAAATTATAAGAAAAAAATAAACGCTGTAAACCATAGGGCTATAGAGCTAAAAAACAACTTAATTGTATGGCCAGATAAGATATCAGCATTAACATGCTCACCCGAAAACTTACATAAGCTGAAAAACAGTCTTAACACAAAGAACATAACGGTGGTAGATCAGATAAAAAACAAAAGCAGACTTACAACCATAACTGGACACGTGAACAGGTCAGGCAAAAATTTTTTGAATGGCAAAACACCTTTTTTGGAGAAGCCACAATTTCCAGATATGACAACAATATATCAATCGCCAACCAAAAACAAAACAACGGTTCACACCCTTGGCCCTAAAAGATATTTATCCTCAAAAAACCTTAACAATCAAGTTGTATGGAGCAGCTCAATTGGGTTGGTTGCGCCCGTGTTTAGCTATCTAGGTTTTGAAGTACAAGGAGTTGGGGTCCCTGATAAAAAAACTAACGATAACATTTTAACCATTTTAACATTTATATCTTAACGTATGTATCTAGACCCAAAAAAGTACAACCTAAACAGTCGAGTTTTAATAGAAGAAAAAAGCCCAGGCCACATAGCAATAGTTGTAAAAAGAAAAAGCAGAGTTATTATGAAAGACGGGGTTCGCCTTTTAGAGCAAGCAAAAGCTATCCAAAAAACGACACCTAATATAAAAGTAAGCTTAGAAACCTATGCGCCTATATGCAGCAAAACAAAAACTTTTCTATTATCAAAAAACATAAACACAATAATTAAATAAAAATGACCCTTCAGCTTCGCCAGCTTTATAAAAAAGTTGATAAAACCGTTGCAACCGAAGTCAAAAAGCTGGCCACGCCAGTAATTTTAAGCAATATAAGCAGAACAATGATGAGCTTTGTAGATGTGATGATGGTTGGCCACCTTGGGTCAAAAGCCCTTGCCGCTACCGGGATGGGCTCAATGGTTGTATGGACAATAATTAGTTTTTCTATAGGCCTTAGAACAGCCACCCAAACAGTTTCTTCTAGGCGCCTAGGACAAAACAAACTACACGAATGTGGCGCTGCGCTACGCGGAGGGCTTTTGTTGTCTGTGTGCTATGCTCTTCCGGTGTCCTTTTTTGGCCTTACGTATTCTGAGCAAATAGCACAACTTCTTCTTGAAGACGTAGAGGTTATAATGCTTACCAAAGAATATATTTCTTTTGCTTTTATAGGCGTCTTTTTTTCATCGTGTTGTTTTATTTTTCAAGGTTTTTTTACCGGTATTGAAAAAACTAAAATACATATGAAAGTAACCATAACATCAAACATACTAAACGTTTACTTAAACGCGGGTTTTATATATGGCTCAACAGGTGTAGAAAATTTTTTTCAAAAGCACAACCTCAATTTTTTAAGTAACATATGGACAATTTTTGAATTTCCAGCTCTTGGAGTTAAGGGTGCCGCTATTGCAACGGTTTTGGCTTCGGCGTTTATGTTAGTTTATTATTTTTTTATGTTATTTAATAAAGATATAAAAAATACATTTCTAGTATTTTCAACCAAACTAAGACCGTCAATATTGATTAGGCAAATAAAGCTGGCCATACCTCAAGGGTCTCAGGAGGTGTTTACAATGTCAGGCTATGTTGTTTTTTATAAGGTGGTTGGAATAATTGGGATTTATGAGCTAGCTGCAACAGAGGTTGTGTTTACAATTCTGCAAGTTTCTTTTATGCCGGCAGCGGGTATTGGCCAGTCATGCGCCACGTTAGTAGGAAAATATATGGGCAAAAGAAATATCAAAAAAGCTGAAGTGAGCATTCATGAAAGCACAAGGTTAAGCCTTTTTGTGATGGGTGCGGTAGGTGTTTTCTTTGTTTTAATCCCAGAATCAATCATTGGGTTGTTTAGCACAGAAAAAGAAGTTTTACATTTTGGTTCTCTTGCGCTACGCTTAGCTGGCGTTTTACAGGTTGTTGACGCCATAGGTATGACGCTTTGGTTTGCTCTTTCGGGTGCTGGAAACACCTTATACCCTAGCGTGGTAGAAAGTACATTAATTTGGTTTTATTTTTTACCTTGTAGTTATTATTTTGGCGTTAAGCTTGGCTATGGTTTTGTTGCTCCCTGGTTGTTTTTCGGTAGCTACCTTTTGTTCTTTGCTATAGCTATGGTTTGGAAAATTAAGGAAGGAAGCTGGAAAGAAATTACTATCTGACGTTTGATTTAAACTTACATCTTATTAGTTATTTAATTAACGCAAGCACATTAATTTATAAACAATGATTCCCTCTGATAAAACAGATATAGACCCACAAGAAACACAAGAGTGGATCGAGTCTTTAGAAGACGAGCTTGAAGAGCACGGCTTTGAAAGAACGAGATATTTATTAGAAAAACTGGTTGATTATGCGTCAACAAAGGGCGCCCGTCTGCCTTTTAATACAAACACGCCATTTATAAATACAATCAACGTTAATCAAGAGGCTCCTTTTAAGGGCGATAGAGAAACAGAAAGAAAAATTAAATCAATAATCCGCTGGAACGCAATGGCGATGGTAGTGTCGGCAAACACAAACAATCCCGGCATAGGTGGACACATTTCAACATATGCATCAGCAGCAACATTATATGAAATAGGGTTTAACCATTTTTTCAAAGGCCCCAAACATCCAGATGGAGCAGATTTAATATTTTTCCAGGGACACGCCTCGCCCGGTATTTATGCTCGAGCATTTTTAGAAGGAAGGCTTGATAAAAACGCGCTCCAAAACTTTAGACGAGAACTTACCCCAAGTGGCGGACTTTCATCTTATCCACACCCCTGGTTGATGCCAAAATTCTGGCAGTTTGCTACGGTATCCATGGGTTTAGGCCCTTTAATGGCGGTGTATCAAGCGCGCTTTATGAACTATTTAATTGATAGAGGTTTAATGAAAAACACCAACAGAAAAGTTTGGGCTTTTCTTGGGGATGGAGAAATGGATGAACCAGAATCAACAGCAGGCTTAACATTAGCGGCAAGAGAACAGCTTGATAATTTAATTTTTGTAATTAATTGTAACCTTCAAAGACTAGATGGCCCCGTAAGGGGAAACAGTAAGGTAATCCAAGAACTAGAGGGGGCTTTTAGGGGCGCCGGGTGGAATGTTATAAAGGTAATTTGGGGGACAGATTTTGATGAATATATTAATCATGAAAACGGACATTTCTTTTTAAAGAGGGCTGAAGAAATAGTAGATGGTGATCTATTAAAATACGTAGTTGAGGGCGGTGCTTATATACGCAAACATTTTTGGGGAAAATACCCTGAGCTTTTAGAAATGGTTGCAACAAAAACCGATAAAGAGTTAGAAAAAATGAGGGTCGGCGGACATGACCCTGTTAAGGTGTATGCAGCTTTTAAAGAAGCTGTTGAAACGAAAGGAAAACCAACCGTTATACTTACCAGAACAATAAAGGGTTATGGTTTAGGTGAGGCTGGAGAAGGCAGAAACATTACACACCAACAAAAAAAACTAAACCAAGAAGAGTTATTGTATTTTAGAGATCGTTTCGATATTCCACTTTCAGACAAACAGTCGCAATCAACCTTGTTTTATAAGCCAAGAGCAAACAGTAAAGAAGCACAATATTTATTAAACCAACGAAAAAAACTAGGCGGGTTTGTCCCAGAAAGAAAAACCAAAGGGCCAAGAATTAAAATACCAAAGATTACCATATTTGAAGAACTTTTAAACGGATCAGGCGATAGAGAAATTTCAACCACCATGGCATATGTGCGACTGTTAACCATATTAACGAAAGATAAAGAAATAGGAAAAAATGTTGTACCAATAATTCCTGATGAGGCTAGAACTTTTGGCATGGACCCTCTTTTTAGGCAGCTCGGCATATACGCACACAACGGCCAGCTTTATGAGCCCGTAGATTCAGACCAGTTTCTTTATTATAAAGAATCAAAAGATGGGCAAATTCTTGAAGAGGGTATAAATGAAGCCGGAGCCGTATCATCTTTTATAGCGGCTGGAACAAGCTATAGCTTAAATGGCATAAACATGATCCCTTTTTATATTTACTATTCTATGTTTGGGTTTCAAAGAATATGGGATTTTATATGGGCAGCAAGCGACATGAGAGCTAGGGGGTTTTTAATTGGAGGAACAGCAGGAAGAACAACATTAAACGGAGAAGGGTTGCAACACCAAGATGGACACAGTCATTTAGCAGCCGCAGTAACCCCAAACATCAAAGCTTATGATTTATCTTATGGGTACGAAATTGCAACAGTTGTTCATTACGGATTAAAAGATATGTATGAAAAAAATAACGATTGTATTTATTATATTACCGTAGAAAATGAAAATTACAAACACCCGCAAATACCTAAGGATGTTTCTGCGTACATCGTAAAAGGTTTATATAAAATTAAATCGACAAAAACCCCCACGATTAGACTGTTGGGGAGTGGGCCGCTGATGAATGAAACACTAAAAGCTGCAGAGCTACTAAAAAAAGACTGGGGAGTAGAGCCGGGAATTTGGAATGTAACAAGTTTTAGCGAACTAAGAAAAGACGCAGAAGAAACAGAAAGATGGAACTTAATTCACCCAAACAAAACACAGAGAAAATCACACATTGAAAAATCACTTAGCAAACACAAAGTNCCAACCGTTGCTGTTTCAGACTATGTTAAAATGTTATCTGANCAAATAGCNCCATATGTACCAGGCNCTTTTTATTCTCTTGGAACAGACGGTTTTGGAAGAAGCGACACAAGAGAGAATCTTAGACATTTTTTTGAAATAGACAGGTATTATATAACACTAACCGCTTTGCGAGCATTAGCAGATGAAGGGGTTATAAAAATGAATATAGCAGAACAGGCGATTAAAAAATATAATATTGACCCAGAGAAACCAAACCCAACCGCAGTATAAAATGAATGAAGTAATAAAAATGCGACTGCCAGACCTTGGCGAAGGAATTGATTTTGCCACCATAAGTGAAATAGGGGTCGCCGTAGGGCAAACTATAAAACATGACGACATAATATTAGTTTTAGAATCAGACAAAGCATCAATGGAAATACCTTCTGAAGTAAGTGGTGTTGTAAAAAGTGTTGATGTTAAGCAAGGGCAAGAAGTAAAAACTAACGATCTCTTGATTACCATAGAAGTGGAAAACGGAAACGAAACAACCCTGGAAAAAGAAGATGAAAAAGAAGATATAAAAACACCTAACATCCCCACACCATCAAAAAAGAAAAAAGAAACACCTCTAATTAATAAATCAATATCAGATGGAGTTTATGCAAGCCCGGGAGTGAGAAGACTCGCTCGAGAATTAGAAATTAATCTCAACACAATATCAGGCAGCGGTGAAAAAGGTAGAGTTACAAAAGATGATTTACACAGCTATATCAAAGCACAAATGTATATATCAAAAACAAACATTTATCAACCAGATGATGATATAGATTATAAAAAATGGGGCTCTGTTGATATAAAAAAACTAACAAAAATAAAAAGAATTACCGGTCAAAGATTAACCAAAGCATGGCAATCAATACCCCATGTTACTCAGTTTATTGAATCGGATGTAACAGAGTTGGAAAAGCTCAGAAAAAATGAAAAAACCAAACAAGACCCAAAAGGTATAAAAATCACAATGATGCCCTACCTTATGAAGGCATCAGTTTTTGTTTTAAAAGAACACCCTGTTTTTAATAGTTCCTTACAAAACAGTGGTGAAAATATTGTGTATAAAAAATATTACCATATTGGTGTTGCTGTTAATACAGAAAACGGTTTAGTGGTTCCTGTGATTAAAGACGTAGACAAGAAAAGCGTGTTGGAAATATCACAAGAACTGATGGATGTTAGCGAAAGAGCGCGTAATAAAAAACTTACGCCAAACGAACTTAAAGGCGGAACATTCACAATTTCTAATTTAGGGGGAATAGGAGGTTCTTTTTTTACACCAATAATAAATCCGCCAGAAGTGGCCATATTGGGAGTTTCACGAACTAAAGAGAAAAATGACAAACTAATACTACCCCTTTCTCTTTCGTATGACCATCGAGTAATTGATGGGGCGGCCGGAGCAGCGTTTGTTGTTGCCTTTTCAAATGTTTTAAAAGACATAAGAAAATTCAAATAGTTGCTATAAATCTTGAAAGAAACAAAAACAAAAGAGATAGTCGTAATAGGTGCTGGGCCTGGTGGTTATGCTGCAGCATTTCGCGCTGCAGATCTAGGAAAAAAAGTAACTCTAGTTGATAAAAACAAAGAGCTTGGCGGCGTTTGTTTAAATAGGGGCTGTATTCCCTCCAAAACGCTTTTACATATTTCTAAGACCATTATTGATGTACAGCATTTATCTAAAATAGGTGTGAATTTTAATAATCCTGAAGTGAATATTGATCAAATTAGAAAACATAAAGATAAAATTGTAACAAAGCTAAACCGCGGCATATCACAAATGGCTAAAGCTCGGGGCGTAGAAGTTTTGTGCGGAGAAGCCTCCTTTATTTCGAATAAAGAACTACAGATAGATGATAAAACAAAAAAAACAAAAATTTTATTTGATAACTGTATTATCGCAAGCGGATCTCGATCAAGTTTGTTGCCAATTGTTCCTGAAAATAATAATAACATTTTAACCTCAAAAACAGCTCTTGACCTAAGTGAAATACCTGACAATTTATTAGTAGTTGGAGGCGGCATTATAGGTTTAGAGTTAGGTCAAGTATATTCCGCTTTGGGCTCTAAAGTAACAGTGGCAGAGTTTTTACCTGATTTAATTACAGCAGCTGACCAGGATATTGTGAAACCACTAAAAACTCAACTTGAATCACAATTTGAAAACATATATCTTTCATCAAAAGTTGTTAATATAAATCAAAAACCTAAAAACCTAACGGTTACTATCGAACAAAATGGCAAATCATTTGAGCAAGATTTTGATAAAATACTTATATCTGTTGGTAGAACGCCAAACAGTGAACAACTTAATTTGAAAAACACAGATGTTTACACTAACGATAAAGGGTTTATACCTGTAAATGAATATCAGCAGACTAATGTTAACAATATATACGCAATAGGTGATATTGTGGGAAACCCAATGTTGGCTCATAAAGCAACCCACCAAGGAAAAGTTGCTGCTGAGGTTTGTGCGGGCGTACCATCGGCATTTGATGTCATCGCCATCCCAAGCGTGGTGTATACAGACCCAGAAGTTGCTTGGGCTGGGCTTACTGAACAGGAAGCAAAACAAAAAAATATATCATATGAAAAGGGAGAGTTTCCTTGGGCCGCAAGCGGTCGCGCAGCCGCAGTTGGCTCTACAAACGGAAAAACAAAAATATTGTTTTCTCCTGATAATAATAAGGTTCTAGGCGTTGGAATTGTTGGCTCTGGGGCGGGAGACTTAATATCTGAAGCAGTGTTGGCAATTGAGATGGGGGTCGACGCTGAGGATTTAAGCTTAACAATACACCCCCACCCAACATTAGGTGAAACCGTTGGTTTGGCTGCAGAGGTTTTTACAAAAACCATTACAGATTTATATATTCAAAAGAAGAGGTGAGTTTTGATAAATAAAAATATTAGAAAAAGCTTATTAGTTTATTTAGNTGTTACTATTCCTTTGTTATCACAAGAAAAACCAGATACAACAAAAACAGAAACTGATTCAACNAAAACAAAACCAACAATTAAAAGCTTAACAAANNGATCAAAAGCTATAGGTGGGTTATTTACATTTTTTCAAGANACAACAAACGGNTCTGTACAAATGCTCATNCAAAAAAAACAACTTAANAAAGANTTTATACATTTTGTGCANACCTTAGANGGNGTGGTAGATGTTGGNCATTTTCGTGGCGCTTATAAATCGAGTAAAATTTTTGAAATTAGAAAATATTTTAATCGCGTTGAGTTTATAGCAATTAACACATCTTATTATTTTGATCCAAAAAACCCATTGAGCAAATCATCTGTGGCAAACATTAACGAGCCAACATTAGTCTCAACCGAAGTTTTATTTGAAGATGAAACAGATGGATCAATTCTAATTAAAGCTGATGACATTTTCTTAACTGAGAGCCTTTATCAAATAAAAAGACCTCCAAACCCAAACGTAAAGCCAGGCACACGGTTTACACTAGGTTCTTTAAATAAAAAGAAGTGTCAATATTTTTCCATTAATAATTATCCGCTTAACTCAGACCTAGCAATCAAATATGTTTTTGATAATCCAGCGCCAGTTAACCGTGGTGGGCCAGGAATAACAGACCCTAGATCTGTTAGTCTTATTATACAACATAGCATTATCGCTGTTCCAAACAATAATTATATACCACGGCTTGATGACCCTAGAGTTGGTTATTTTATGACACAAGTAACAGACATGACCTCTGTAAGCAATACACCATATAAAGACATAATACACCGCTGGAACCTCAAAAAGAAAGACCCTGAGTTACCAATATCCGAACCCGTTAAGCCGATTACATTTTGGATTGAGAATACAACCCCCACAGAGTTTAGAGAAGCCGTTAAAGAAGGCGTTTTACGTTGGAATAAAGCGTTTAGAACCGCTGGTTTTAAAAACGCTCTTCAAGTAAAAACCCAACCAGACGATGCCGATTGGGATGCAGGGGATATTAGATATAATGTTTTAAGGTGGACATCGTCTCCTCGCCCACCGTTTGGCGGATATGGCCCAAGTTTTGTTAATCCAAGAACAGGTGAAATACTTGGAGCAGATATAATGTTAGAGTTTGTTTATTTTACCAACAGAGTCAAATATGAGAAAATTTATGAGGAATTAATAGATAACAATAATTTGATTGACAATTGTTTAGCCGGCTATTATTTAAACCAAGGGAATCAATTTGGCTTTGTTTCATCAATGGCCTCAAGCTATACCGATGAAGTAAAAAAGAGAATCATTAACGAATCTTTAATTAGGCTGGTATTGCACGAAGTTGGGCATACATTAGGTTTGAACCATAATTTTAAATCTAGCTATTTGCACGACAACACTAGAGTTCACAACAAAGGAATAACACAAGAGATGGGTTTAACGGGGTCGGTCATGGAGTACCCCGGTGTTAACATTGCTCCGCCAGAAAAAGAACAAGGAGAATATTATACCACCACACCAGGACCATATGACAAGTGGGCAGTAGAGTTTGGCTATTCGACTGCACTCGAAAATAGCGAATTAGAAAAGAGCAGAATAAACGCTATTCTGTCAAGGTCAACAGCGCCAGAGTTATCATTTGCAAATGACGCTGATGATATGCGCGCTGCAGGTAAAGGTATTGACCCGCAGGCAATGATTTATGATATGTCTAGCGAACCTATTGATTATGCGGCAGACAGAATTGCCCTAACAAAATATTTAATGGATGATTTAACAATAAAGTTTTCAGATAGAGGAACATCTTATCAACCTTTATTAAATGCGTTTAATATAATTTTGAGGGAAAGAGGTATAGCCACTAGGGTTATGTCTAGACATATAGGCGGAGTTTATGTTGAGAGGTCTTATATTGGACAGAGGGGTTCAAAAACTCCCTTTAGTGTAGTATCTTATTCAGATCAAAGAAAAGCTATGAAGCAACTTGAGTCAAATCTTTTTCATCCTGACGCCTTCTCTTTTTCAAAAACAGTTATGGAAAAACTTCTTCCACAAAGAAGGGGTTTTAATCATATGATGACAACAGAAGATTATAAAATACACGACAAAGTGTTGATGATACAAAAAGATGTGTTGAACCACCTATTACACCCAAAAGTTTTAAAACGAATATCAGACACCAGTATTTATGGTAATGAATATAGAATTAATGAGTTTATTTCCGATTTAACCAAAGCAATATATGTTGATGATATGAGGGGAGATGTAAACACATTTCGACAAAACGTGCAAACAGAATATGTTCAGAGGTTAATTAAAATACTAAAACCATCCAACACGGACACCTATGGACACCACACACAAGCAACCATATATAAAACCTTAAAAAACATAAAAAGTTTTACAAGAAAACAATCAGGAGTTTCACATTCTACAGCGGCACATAGAGAATATGTAAACTTTTTGATTGATAAAGCACTTTCAGATAGCAACTAAATTATACATTTAATATATGAATGTAATTCTCATAGCCGCTATTACCGCAGACGGCTACATTGCAAGGCATAGCAATGAAATAGTAGAATGGTCATTAGATTTACAATTATTTAAAGAACAAACAATGGGTTTCCCAATAATAATGGGCTCAAACACTAAGAAAACGCTAACAACCGATCTAACAGGAAGAAAAGAAATTGTTGTTCACAGAACAGACAGCCCAAAAGAAATACTTGCTGGAATAAAAGCATCCACCTGTTTTGTCATAGGGGGAGGAATGACCAACACTCTTTTTTCTCCATATTTGACACATTTATATTTAACTGTTCACCC
>NZXJ01000038.1 GCA_002701945.1 Fidelibacterota bacterium | reverse complement strand
CCATTGTCTTTTCTTAATTCATTTACGATACCCTGTGTATAAGTAAATAAAAATATTACTAAAATAAAACCAAGCAGGAATAATGCTGCTTTTATGTTGCTACTATGCTTTAAAAGATCCATATTTATAATCTTGATTTACGATAACCAAAAGAAATCATTCCAATGGTAATGAAAAATGAAAATAAAGAAATAATTATTCCTAAATTGAAAGAAGATCTATCGTAACTAAAAATAATCTTATGTTGTCCTTTTGGGATAACTAAACCTCTGATAACTCCATTAGTTTTAAAATATTCTATATGCTCGCCATCTATTGTTGCATTCCAACGTAACGGGTAAAAAACTTCACTAACAACTAAAAAACCAATAGAATCAGATTTTGTTTCAATCTCTGTTGTATGCAATGAATTTTTATAACTTATTATTTCCCCCTCTGAAAATGTCATACTTTTTGATATGTCATTATCGCTTACAAAAGCTGTTTTTTTAGGGTCAAATAATTGGTTCTTAATAATTTCCCATGGGAAATTATTATCAGGATAAACTTCTATATTTTTAGCAAACCATGCGCGTTTTTGATAATTTAATAAACGATAAAGGCTAATGGGAATATTTCCTCTACCCGATTTCATTTTTGCCTGCTTGACTTCTATAAGCCCCGGAAAATTTATAGGTTGTGTACTTAATAAATATTTGACATTTAACATGCTCATCAAAGGTAGAGTGCTTGCATTATTGGTTTGTTTTAAAAAGTTGTTATACACCCCTAATTTTGCAGGATGATAACCTCCAACAGATTCAATACCAAAAGCGCGAAGCCTAGTTTCACCAAATAATTGTCCTGCAGGATAAATACGAAATGGTTCTTCTTTATCACTGCTTAATATTTTTGATATTTGATCATGCTGAAAATATCTATCAATAATTGATCTATTTAATAATTGAGATGATCGTCCTGAATTTTTCTTAGGTTGAATAATTTTATTATCTACTACCATTATATCTATTAGTAATAATAATGTGATAGAAATTGAAAAAGTTTTCAATGATACCTTATCACTAAAAAATGTCCATAATAATGTTAGAGTTGCAGATAAATAAAATAGCATTGCCCATGCATCTTTATACCACATATCCCAACGCAAAGAGTNAATTGCCTGGATAACACGAGGATCTGATGTCCGTGGTTGAGTAAAACCTGAAGAAATTATACTTTTTAATGTTGATTCACCAAAGCTAAGTATTAATAAAAAGAATATTAACACACCTGCAGATTGCCAGAACCACCTCGGGAGTNTATTTTTATTGATTGAGGTTAAATAATCCAATCCTATAGCNGCCATNATACAAGTATTAAATTGTACAAGAATCAANATCATAGCTGGAACACGAAACTTGTTAAAAAACGGGAAAAAATTGTAGAATAAATCATAAATGATTGTCAAATTTTTTCCAAATGAGATAAATATTGCCAGTAAGGAGGTGCCAAATAAAAACCACATAAATCTATCTCTTTTATATATGAAGCCTATAATGGCTAAAAATAATGTTATAATACCCATATAATTAGGATAATCAGTAAATGGCATATCGCCCCAATATGTTTGACCTCCNAANCCCAAAGCTGATGGAATAAAGAATGTTAATATTTCTTTAGGAGAGAAAGACCAACTTGTAGCATAACTATAATCAGCTCCACCTTCAGCGCCTCCACCTCGTACTGAAAATGGAGTATATTCTAAAGAAGGCAAATATATAACTAGAGCTATTCCTATCGCAATAATTGCTGAGAGGATAAAAGCACCAAAATATACCATAGGTTTTTTTTGACTATCATTATNTTTATAATCTAAAATAAATGACATTAAAACATATGCGCCTATAAGCATCCATGTATAATAAGCTATTTGTACATGCGCTCTTTGGAGCTGAAAACCCATTAGAATTGCTAAAATNCCAATATTTGTTAAACTAGAATCACGTAATANTTTCATAGTAAACATCATGATCCATGGGATATATGCTGCTGTCATTACTTGACTACCATGCCCAAAGACAATCATTGTAATCATAAATGGAGTTATCATAAAAGCTGCTCCACCCATAAANGAAGACAAAGTTGATATACCAATAAATCGTAATAATAAATATGATCCAATTCCAGCAAAAAATAAGTGAAGTAGTTGANTTAAATTGGCATTNAGAAAGAATAAATTAAGNATGTAATTAGGAAAATATAATGAACTAATAAANGTAAAAGCATCTGCAGTTGGCATTCCACTAAAAACCCACGGCTGCCATAGTGGAAATTCGCTATCTTGTTTCTTCATTTCTTGAAGAATTATATTAGCTCCTTGCGGATTTAATGAATCGGGAGAACCAAANGTTTTACCANTNAAAATAACAGGATAGAAAAGAATTAAAATTAAAGCTAACATACCGCTAANGATTATTACATTCTTTTTATTTATTATTTTTTCAATCATCNAAATCCTTCATTTATCCTTTATAACCATTATTTTTAATGCAGAAATTACCTGTTTATCATCATTATCAAAGCCTAATAGCCAAAGTAAAATAATATATGTAATGCCTATTAATATAGAAGCTATTAATAGACTAANAATAGTATGAAAAGGCATAATTAATGACTTTACAGAAATCATTAATATCAAAACAATAATAGAAGCGAAAATAGGCTTAATTAATTTGAAGCTCAATGGTTGTAATTTTAAAATATACCATACTTCTATCGAACGTATTAATCCAAGAAAAAGCATAGAAATTAATGTTGCAGAAGCTGCTCCTAATCCCGCATGCANAGGTATAAGTGTGATNTTTAAAATAAAATTTATTAGTAAAACAATAACGGAGTTAATAAAATTTATTTTAGGATAACCTGTCATTGTAAGAGTTGGTCCACTAATACCTATAAAAGTCTGTATTAACACTGATGTAGTTAATATNGATAATACNAAGTGGCTTTCCTGATATTCAGGGCCAAATAAAAACATTACTTTTTTTGGAAAAAGAATAATTAATAAAAATAATGGTAACGCAATAGTCATTATCCAACGAACAACTAGATGATATAAATTTTTCATTCCTTGATTATCATTCTTGGAAAATAGTTCAGANAAAATAGGAGAAAATATTCCCATAAATGCAATAAGTATCATCCTCATTAGACCAGCAGTTCTTGCTGGGGGGTGGTACATGCCAANGGTCGTGTTATCAAAAAAGAATCCTAACATGTATATATCCATCCAATGCATTGCCGTACCAATAATTGTTACAAACATTAAAGGATANGAAAATCTTAAAAGATCTAATCTANATTTGGAACTTTTTATTTCCATAAAATTAATTTTATCNTTTATGCTTATTTTATTTTTTAATAAGGTAAATAAGTAAAATGTAATTAATGAACATCCAGCAATTGATGAAAATAATATAGGTATTGAAATAGCTACTTCCTTTGATATTTGAAGTCCAATTAACATAGATAACAATGATATTATTGGAACGAAAATATTTATTACAAAGGATTTATATTTTAATAGCTTAAATGATTGGGTAGCACTTGCAATAATTATCATAGTGACTGAAAAAGGCAACGCACATGCATTAATTATTAATACTTGTTTTAATAATTCTCCTTCATCAAATATATCATACACTAACCAATTAGAAATTAGGATTAGTATTATCAATGAAAAGATGGATAAAATGAAACCCATCTTAATAGCTGAGAAAATGATATCTTTTCCATCTTTTTGCATATTTTTACCAAAATTTTCTGATACATATTTTATAACACCATTATCTAATCCTGCCTTTCCCATAACTTCAGCCAAACGCATAATTGCATTTGCAAGAGAATAAACTCCTAAATAAGCAGGGCCAACCCACCTAGCAAGGATGAGAACAAACAGGTACCTAAAACCTGATCCTAGGCCCATACTCAAAAATGAGATTATTGCTTCTTTTGCAATTTTTTGTGGAAGTTTCATGAACGTATCATTAATTGCATTCAGGTAAATTAACTATAGCGATGTAAATTAAACTATGTANTAGGTCAAAAAGCTAAAAAAACATTACTAACAATGAATATTATTTGGTTATCAGAAATTAAATGGAATTATCTTAAAACAAGAAAGCAACAAATTATTTCTCGTTTTCCGAAAGAAAGTTTTGTTTTTTTCGTTGAACCTATTTCAAAAANAATATCTAATAACTATTTTCCTAAAAAATATAGTAATATAAAAGCAGTNACCATTCCTCAACTAAGGAGNGTTAATAGTAAATTATTAAGTCATATTTTAAGCTATATNTTCATTCGCAAATTTTTTAACGTAATTACNGCCCTNTGGTTCAATATTTTTTTTAAAAAAATTATTAATAATACAAATTGCCTTATTACTTCTAATGTTTATTGGTCTTCNATAATTAGAACATTTAAAAATAAATATCCAGAATTAANCATAGTATATGATTGCAATGANAACCCACTTGCATTCCCAGGGACGCCTGATTACAAAAAAGAATATTTTTTAGAAACTCTACTATTAGTAAATAAAATAATTATTCCTCATTTAAGNTATAAAAATTTTATTCCCATTGAATATCATTCNAAAATTAAAATAATAACAAATGGGGTGGATTATGAATTATTTCAAACAATTGATAAACCGATCAAAANATTAAAAAGAATTAATAAACCAATAATTATGTATATAGGGGCTATATCAGAATGGTTTGATTTTGAATTAATTGAATATTTAATTAATAATACTCCGTACAACTATGTTTTAATTGGTCCAGTTAGTAATAATTCTACAAAAAGATTAGATCAATTAAATAGTATGTATAATAGAATGTTCTATTTAAATGCTATCAAGCATGAAGATATACCTAGTTATTTATCTAAAGCATCAGTATGCATTGTTCCATTTATTAAAGATGAACTCACTAAGTCAGTATTACCAAATAAATTGTTTGAATATTCAGCAGCAGGAAAACCATCTGTAATGACCAATTTCAATTCTTACCTTAATGAGTTTTCTGATTTTGTAACTATTACATCTAATAAAGATAAATTTGCAAATGAACTTAAAACTCAAATTGAAAATCCACGTTCTGAAACAGTTATGAAAGATTTTGCAAAACGTTTTGACTGGAAAATATTAAGTATACAATTTTATGATTACATTAGGAAAATTACTTAAAAAATATTTTTTGATCTAGACCCATTGTAATCATACAAATTATTCATCCAAATGTTCTAATTCATAAATTTGAATCTTATCAAAAAGTAAACGTAATAAAGGTCGTACACCTTTAAAATAAAAAGTTAAAGGATGTACTCTGAAAAAATCTTTTCTTACTACTTTAAATCCAGCAACATCGAATAATGCTTCTATTGATGCTAAAGACATTTCATGAAAATGCTCTTTAGACCATAAAAATCTAGGTTTTGATAATGGTGTAGATAATACCAATTTCCCCTCTTTAGATAGAATTTTTTTAACTTGTTGTAAATGGAATAAAGGATTAAATAAATGTTCGAGAACTTCAAAAGAAGTTACTAAATCATAGCTTCCATCAAGAGTATTATAATCTAAGTTTCCGGTCGTATTATCAAATTTGACTTGATACATTGATTCCATCATTTCAGTTAATCCAGAACGGTCACCAATATCTAATGCACTTTTGAATGAAGTTTTATCGCCTATAAAATCTAGAGATTTTCTCCACCTAATTTTTGTTGCAGGTTTATTAGAATAGTTACTGTCAATCTTATTTATAAACTTATTTTCCATATAATTAAAAAATTAACAATATAATTTACTTAGTGTAATCTAAATTCTAATTGTATTAGTTAACAGATAGTTAAATTTAATTATTTATGAATGATCTTATAATCCATTTACATATTCCAAAAACTGGAGGAACTACTTTAAGGGATATTATACAACGTCAATATTTATCAAAAAATATTCTTACAATTCCCACTCTTGAAAAATCAGAAAATATCTTAGAAACAGTCTCCTCAGTTAAAATAAATCAATTAGAAGTAGTCCAGGGACATTTAAAATATGGAATACATTTCAACTTAAATAGGAGTGCAAAATATTTTGCTATATTACGAAATCCAATAGACAGGGTTTTATCAACATATTATTATGTAATAAGTCAAGATAACAATCCACAAAACCTAAGTAGTAATGATAATACTATGTCAATTTTTGACTATGTAAATAGTGGTATTAACCCATTTTTAATCAATGGACAGACTCAACTAATTTCTGGAAAAACATGTTCAATAAATGATCCTTTAATTAGATCAAAAGAATTACTTTCTATTGCTAAGAAGAATATTAAAGAGAATTTTATTTTTACAGGCACTACTGAACAGTTTGATGAATCAATATTATTATTAAAAGGAATACTACGTTGGAAATCACCATATTACTCAAGAGCAAATAAAACAAAGAACAAACCTGATTATAAAACAATTGATAAAAAGATTAGAGACTTTATAAAAGACCATAATCAATTAGATATCAATTTGTATAATTATGTTAAAAAATCTATTAATGATAAAATAAATGAAGGTTCAATAAATTTTAAAGATGAATTAAATCATTTTAAAAATATTAATGCGATAATTAATCCAATTTTTGGATTCAGTCGAGCCAGAAGATTTTTATCCAAATCTTTCAAAAAATAAGTATAATGAAGGAACCAATATTAATTACAGGCTCCCATAGATCTGGCACAACTTGGGTAGGAAATATTATTCGAAATTTACCAAGGATATACTATTTACATGAGCCCTTAACCCCAAATAGTATTACACGAGGATTATTCAATACAGAAATATGGTATAAGTATTATGATCCTGAAAAAGAATATGAAAATATTGAAACTATTCTGAATGAACTTTTCAGTGGTAGTTATCCATTTAAAGCAATGTTTCATTTTAAAAATAGCCTCCCGCATACTGATTATCGAAATCCAAATGGTATAAATGATGGAAAGATTGATTTAAAATATTTTAAATGGAGAATAAATGCATATATAGATTCAAAAAGATTGAATAAAAAAGAAATTATACCCTTGATAAAAGATCCAATTGCTTTAACAGCAGCAGAATGGATACATCAAAAATGGAACTCTAAGAATGTAATATTAATCAGGCACCCTGCAGCATTTGTAAGTAGTCTAATTAGATTAAATTGGAGGTTTAATTTTGAAAATTTTACAAAACAACCAGATTTAATCGATAGATTTTTAGGGCCTTATAGATCTCAGATTAATAATCCTCCAAAAGATTTTATATCTGAGGCTTCTCTTATTTGGACATGCATTACAAAAATTATTATTGAATATCAAAAGCTATATCCGAATTGGTTATATATTAGACATGAAGATTTATCTTACGACCCAATTAAAGAATATGAATTATTATTTGAAAAGTTAAAACTTCCATTTTCGAATGAAATAAAAAAAGTTATTCATTCTTCATCCAGTTTTTCTAATCCAAGTGAAGTTGCAAATTCAAAAGTTGTACATCAACTACAAAGAAACAGCAGAGATAATATTAAAAATTGGAAAAAAAGATTAAATAATAAAGATATAAATAAAGTTCGAGATCTGACTGAACATTTATCTCAAAGTTTCTATTCTGAAAAAGATTGGTAATTATTTTTTAATTGTAAAAAGAAGATTCACAAATTGAAATAATATTATAAATGGACTTAATAAAATTATACTTAAATATTGAAATGGGTTAGCATGTTTTTTAAAGAGTAAGAATAATCCTCTTAATTTTTTCATATTTTTTGATAAAGAAAATGTTCCACCGATAGAAGCAGATACTTTATGCCAAATGATTGATTCAGGAATATACCAAACTTCATTGCCTTGCTTTCTAATTGTTAAGGATAAATCAACATCTTCTGAATACATTGGAAAATTTTCGTCGAAGCCCCCAATTTCTTTAAAATCATTATATCGCATGCAAAAGCAACAGCCGGTAGCATATTTTGTTAAGCTTTTTAAATTATACTTTTCATTATCATATTGACGTATACCTTTATGGGATACTTTACCAGTCCATAAGTTAACATTTCCTCCAGCATACCATATTAATTTGGGGTTCTTTTGATAAAATATTTTGGGTACAGTCTGATAGATATTTTTATTAGATAAAAAAGGTTCAATTAAAGGAAAAATAAAGTTTTTATCTACAATAGTATCGTTATTTAGGAATATGACATATTCTGTTTTATCCTCTTTTAAAGAATTAAAAGCCCGATTGTTTCCACCAGCATACCCATAATTTTTATCTAACTTTATTACAGGTATATTTGGATATCCTGTATTAATAGTTTCTACAGAGTTATCTGAAGAATTATTATCTGCAACTATAATAGTATAATTGGAATAACTAACTTTTTTTAATGATTCTAAACACTCAAGAGTTAAATCTTTTCCATTCCAATTTAGTACGATAACTTTCACAGATGGGCTGTTCATTGAATAAATATCCGTTCTATTTTTTCAATAAATTTATTCCAAGTAAAATTATCTTTATATGATTTGATATTTTCAACAAAATTTATCTTATCTAAGTTATTATAATATTTTAAAATTCCATCAGCAATTTCATTAGGTTCTGGATACACTACATAACCAGTTTTTCCTTCTTGGACAATTTCACTTAATCCCCCAACATTTGTCACTATAACTGGTTTATCAAAATGGTAGGCAACGGGAACAATGCCACTTTGCGTTGCGGATTTATAAGGAAGCACAATTACATCTGCAGCAGAAAAATATATATTTACTTTGTCATTAGGAACAAATTCAAATCTCATATCAAAGATATCATTTAATCCATTTTTATTTATCATTTTAGAATATGGCTCTGGATTTTCATAACAATCACCAACAACTAAAATTTTAAAATTATTTAATTTTTCCTTTAGTGTTTTTGATGCCTCAATTAATAAATCTAATCCTTTATAAGGTCTAATTAATCCAAAGAATAAAATCACTTTATTTTCATGAATCTGTAAATACCTCTTTGATTTATCTTTATTATTACATTTACCAAAAATATCATATAAAGGGTGTGGTGTATAAATATATTTAGCATCTGGGAAAAGAAATAAGAGATCTTTTTCAACTGACTTTGACATCACTATAAAATGATCTATATGTTTAAAAAATGATTTCGTTAAGAATTTATCAAAAGGACGATTTTCATGAGGAATAATATTATCGCATATAACTAAAGATTTAATGCTAATTTTTTTCTTAGTATGTTTAATTATTGATCTAAAAGAAGGAGCCAAAAAAGGTATCCAATATTTAAATATTATTAGATCGGGTTCTAGTTCAATTATCTTATTTGCGGTTTTTTTCCAAGATATTGGATTAATACTATTTATGGTTCTTTCTATATTAATATCAGATTTAAGATTGTTATCATATTGCGATTTCCCTGGAAATAATATGTTAGGGTATTGCAAAGAGAAATTTATTGCTGTCACATCATGTTCATATGATAATTTTTCATATAAAGTTTGATAAAAATTAGATATTCCTCCTCTAAAGGGTGGAAAAGTACCCACTATCACAATTTTCACAATAAATCTAANAAATCATTTAGTTATATGATGAATTCGATTTTCATTTTTTTGATTCCCTCTAGTATGCATCTCACCTAAAAGTCCTAAAGAAAAAAACTGAATACCTATAACAATAATCATTACNCCAAATACTAAAAGTGCCATATGTTTTTGAAATGGTTCTCCTAGAACATATTTTAAATAAAGGACATATATTTCAACAAATAATCCTATGAAGAAACTTGATAAACCAAAAAAACCAAATAAATGTAAAGGNCTNTGGTCAAATCGNTCAATGAATAAAATTGATATAAGATCAAAAAAACCATGAAANANTCTAGATCCCCCGTATTTAGTTTCACCAAATTTTCTAGATCTATGATTTATTTCAATTTCACCAACTTTAAATTTTTTGTGTCCAGCTAGTGCAGGTATATATCTATGTCGACCNCCATAAATTTCAACAGCTTTAACTACAGATCTTCGATACATTTTCAATCCACAATTAAAATCATGTATTTTAACCCCTGTTACAATGCGTGTAACAAAATTAAANAATTTTGAAGGAAGACGTTTATTCAATGGATCATGTCTTACTTTTTTCCATCCAGAAACAAGATCATATCCTTCATTTAANTTNTCANATAAATTATTAATTTCTNANGGATCATCTTGTANGTCAGCATCCATTGTTACAATATAATCACCTCTAGAATGATTGAATCCCTCTGCTAAGGCAGCAGCTTTACCATAATTTCTATAAAATTGTATCAAAATAATATCAGCATATTCTTCAGCCATATTTTTAAGAATTTCGGTTGATCCATCCGTACTACCATCATCAATAAATAAGATTTCCCTTTTAGAAAATGATCCTGTGGCATTACGAATTTCTCCATATAACTCTTCAAGAGAATCTTTTTCATTATAAACTGGGATAATTATTGAAAGTGAATTATTCATAATATTTTCCTAAGGATTCATCATCGGAATTGATTTTGGTATACCTTTTTCCAGATCAGTATAATGTGATCCANATTCTCTCGTAATTATNTTAATNTCATACTTATCCATGTTAAACTCATCAATATATACTATTTTTTGAATCATTGAACCTATTCGTTCCTTATTTGATTCAAANGTCATTTTAANATTTTTATTCTCAAACTCAAATTTATTATTAATATCATTATCTAGNTTNGGGACAAANCCCCACAGCAGTGTAGTTANTTTTTCTGGTGATAAATATTCAGTAAATGGAAANAGAATAACTAATGAAGTTTTTGAATANCTCTGATTCTGAATCATATCCCATGCANTTATAGAATCACCATGGATTTCCAATAATAATATCTTTCTACCTAAAATATCTCTAAATAGTAAAAANGTATCATACCCATTTGATGTAAAAGAAAAATCAAATTTACCAGACTGTTTTCCAAATATTGTTGTGGTTCCTTTGCCACGTAGATGACCATATTCTGATACAAGTTTTTTTATAGTTAATTTGGATTCTATAGATGGAACTAATAAATCTGGAAAATTGTTTTTTACTTTAGTACATCCAAAAAAAATAATTAAAAATATAGCCCAAATTTTAATTCGCAATAATACCCGCTTTCTGCTGAAGGATTTCATTATTTTTATCTATATCAAGAGCCTTAAGGTAGAAAAGCATTGCTTCTTCAATTTGATTATTTGAAAATAAAACATCTCCTAAATGCTCTAAGACTACAGCATTATTATTATCTAATTCAACAGATTTACGTATAAAACTTAAAGCCTTCTCAACATTATCCATTTTATAATATATCCACCCAATTGTATCAAGATATGCAGCATTATTGGGTTCTAACTCTATTGCTTTTTTTGCCATAGCAAGAGCTTTATTCAATTNTATATTTCTTTCAACTAAACTATAAGAATAATTATTCAGAGCTTGAACATCATTCGTATCTGATTCAATTAGACCTTCATATAATGAATCAGATTCATTCCAATAGCTTAAAGCATCGCTAGCAATTGCAAGTGTATGTCTTGCTCCTCTTGATTCAGGATAAATTTTTAACGATTGTCTTAAAACTACTGTTGCTTTATCATATTCTTCAAGCTGTTGATAACTACTNCCAAGAAGGTATTGTATTGAAAACTCATTATTAAATGTTCTATTTACAGGTTCCAAAATTTCAATTGCACCAATTGGATTTTCATTATTTAACTCTGTTAATGCTGCATCTAAATATCCTCTAGGATCAGATGGGTGATGATCAATAATCATATTAGCTATAATCAAAGCTGAATCTAAAATACCCTGTTCTATATATATGTTGGAAAGAAAGTGCATTGTGGTTGCATCAAAGTGGTCCATANTTAAAAGCTTATTAAATATTGGTTTAGCCTTAACTATTCGATTAGTATTATAATATAATATTCCAAGCTGTGATAATCTTTCAGTAGTTTCTCCCTCGATTTCAATTAATGATTTCAGAGCAACTATACCATTATCATAATCTCCTGACATTACAATTAAATCAATATATGTTGAAAGGTAGTATGAGTTGTTGTTGTCAATATCTATAAGCTGCTTGTATAAATTTNTTGCTTTTTCTAATTGTCGAGATCTTAGAGATAAATTTGCTGCTTCTTCCAAAATGTCAATTCTACTTTTATCTTTTTCATAAGCTTTAATAAATAAAGAAATTGATTCATTAATATTNTTTTGTGATANTACTAATTTTGCTAAAGCAATTAAATATTTAGTATNTCCCTCANNAGCATTTTCTGCTAGGACTCTATACTGCTCTATTGCTTTATCNTGTTTATTTTGATAAATATATTGNTTTGCTAAAATTTCTCTAGCTTCATTGTCTNTAGGATTAATATTAAGTGCATTAAATAATAGTTCTTCAGATTTTTTTGCTTTTCCTAATTTCCAATAGCNTTCTGCCATAGAGACAATAATTGTTGATGCCTCGGGGTCTAATTCCAAAGCATCTTGAAATTCAAGAATTGCCATAGAATAATTGCCTTGAGACATAAATAACTGACCNTCCATAAAATGAGCAATTGCCCTTACATTCTCTTTTGGTTTAGTTACTATTTCANCATTGGATTCAGTATGAATTTCATCTATTGTAATAGGGTCTTCAACAATAACAGGTGGCTTTGAAACACAATTACAAAAGAATAATAATGATATAATAAAATTTATTTTTTTTGTCATTTAATGAATACTTTTAATAAATATTAATTTAATATGAATGTATCATATTTTTAATAATCTCCATGTGCAATCACAGCATTACCACCATTTTTCTTAACCTCATACATTGCTAGATCTGCATGGGCAATTAGCTCCTTCATCTCTAAAGAATTCTTTGGATATTCAGACATACCAGCACTTATAGTCATTCTTTCTTCAATACCATCTTTGTTAAAATTAAATTCAGAAACTTTTTCTATTATTCTTTCTGCAACTGGTCTAGCATTTTCAACATCAGTATTTACTAGAACAATAGCAAATTCTTCTCCACCATATCGAGCACAGATATCTATGTTACGCACACTATCTTTTAATATCATCGATACATTAGTTAAAACGTAATCTCCGTATAAATGCCCATAAGTGTCATTAATTCTTTTAAATTTGTCTAGGTCTAGAATTAATAATACTAAACTTTGTTTAAAACGTTTTGCACGACTTAATTCTTCAGTTAATCTCTCCTTATATGCTTTATGATTTAATAAATCTGTCAAACCATCATGTATAGCGCTTTTATACATTTTTGAATATTCATTTTTCCAAGATATAATTGAACCTAAAGTTTCTGATAATAGTCTAAGAAATTCTATATCCTTATTTGAGAATTCAGATTTTTCTAATCTCTCAATAGAAATAGCTCCTAATATTTTATTTTCATTTTTTATAGGTATAGATAGAATTGAATGAAAATTATACTGTTGTATATCGCCTTGTATAAATCGTCCTTTCACTGAATATTCCTCTGCCCAATTAGAAGAATTAATTATCTCACCTAATTTGTATGGCAAACCATGTAAAGTATTATCTATTTCAATAATATCTCCAAGTTTAGAATCTTCGTTAAAACCATCTATCATTTTAACTTTTGCAGATGAAGAATTAGGTTTTGGAAAAGTAATTGTTAATTTGTCATATCTTAAAAATGATCTGCATAAATCTTTTACCTGTTCCAAGATTTCTTGATCTTTAGAAATAATATTAATCTGATTAAATAATTTTGATATACTTAAGTGATAATCTTTATCTCCCAACAATTTTTCTATACGTTGGAGTTTGCTAATACCCATTGATAAATATTTTGCTAAATGAAACAATATATTTTTATCTCTATCATTTACGCTCTTAAAATGATTTGCCATTAAGATTAAACATCCCCTAACATGTTCATTATATTCCAAACGTATCCCTAAAATACATTCGCTTCCTCTCCATGACTTATCACCAAATAAATCTGACCATTCATTTTTATATTCACTCTGTTGGATTAAAAATGGTTGATCATGATCAATTATTTTATTTATTAATGGATTATCCTGAATTATCTTTTTGGGAAACTCATCTGAAGAAGATTTCTGTAAAACTAAATTATTTATTTTTGGATTTAATATATAAGTAGCGCACTCATATTCTGGATTCATTGCAATAATTGATTTGAAAACTAAGTCTAATAAAGAATCATAGTTTTCTCTTAATTCAATTGTAAAATCTTTATTATCAGGGACATTTCCATTTGAATTAATGGATTTAGCTGTCTTCGCTCTATCTTCTTCAGAATCTATATTGTATTGGTAAAAAAGGACTAATATGCTTACAAAGACAAAGATTTTAACTAATAGATATCCATTACCTGAAGGCGATGGATAAATAAACAATATAAATAACAGAACAAGAATTGTAGTTATCGCAAATTGTCTTAGATTAATCACAACAGATAGATCCTATAAGTAAAACTTACGGAAACTAGCCGTATTTTTGAAGATAGTTTGCTGATTTATTTGTTAGATATTATTTATTACCTACCAGCTTAATCTTTTTATCAAACTGTCCACTATTTAATCTATTTGGTTTATCTACATTAGTTGTATCATCATCCTCTGCTAACATCAAATCCTGATTTGGACTAATTACATTTGATGGTTTTGGTATTACCGTTTCCTGTTCTACTATATTATTAGGCACAGAGATTAAGTTGAATTTATCCGTTGGCATTAATTGCAATGCAACTACTACTAAAGCTACAATTAAACAACTCATTACCGTTGCATAAACTGGTGTAAATCCAAAATATGTTTTCATTCTATTTGGATTCACATATTTATTCTTAGAAGGTCTATTTTTTTCAAATTCTACCTTTTTCATCAAGTTTTCCATAAAATTATCAGAAGTTTTTATTTCTGGTAGATCTTTCATGGAATTCAATAATGAACGAATTGATTCAATTTGTTTTTTTGCTTCCAGGTTTTCTTCCATGAATGCTTCGAATTCTTTTCTCTTAGCAACTGGAAGTTTATTTTCTATATAATCGGATATTAAATCCTCAAACTGATAACGTTCCATCTATATTACTTTCTCCTATCTTAATTCTTTCAACATTTCTTGTAACTGTAAACGTGCACGATTTATTCGTGATTTTACTGTTCCTAAAGGAACCTCTACTATATTACTCACTTCCTCATAAGAAAGTTCCTGAATATCTCGTAAAATTATTACTTCACGAAAATGGTCAGGTAAGGTTTGTATAGCTTTGTTAATTTGTTCGCCATCAAATTGGTTATGTACCTCTTCAGCAGTATCTTCTTTAGCAGGAATCTCAAACTCCCAATCATCACTTCCCATATCACTTAGATTTGTGACTTTTCTACGTTTGTTCTTTCGCAATTCTGTTTTTGCCAAATTTCCTGCAATTGTATAAATCCATGTAGAAAATTTTGCTATGTTACGATAATAATCTTTATGAGTATATAATTTTACCAATGTATCCTGAACAATATCTTCTGCTGCAACTTGATCATTTACAAAGCGGTATATAAATGACATCAAGCGATCTCTATATCTATTTACTAGCTCTATATAAGCCTGTTCTTCTCCATTTTGGAACCTACTTATAAGCTCTTCATCTGTAAAAATAAACTTCTTATCCATTTGCTTGTAAGATTGAGAATAGGAAATTTGAGAATAATGCTTCATCTGATAGATTAGTAGTTTTCAAACGCTGATCTATTTTACCTAAAATAGTTAGTGCGTATTCAATTTCCTCCTTGTTAAATCTATTTGCTATCTGTGGAATTTGCTTAATCACAGATGGCGGTAGAGGTATATAACTATTTTTCAATGAAAAAGTTCCACTTCTTTTCTTCAAAAATAATAATTCCTGAAAAAATGCAGTTAAAGGGTACATTAAGCTAATCATGGAATTCCCCTGATTAAGCAATGACAATCCTAATATTAAAGATTTATCTAAATCTCTTTTTCCTAGGGACTGAAAAAACTGCCATCGTCTATATTGCATTCTCCAGCCTGATGTTTGATCTATAAAATCTTTAGTTAATTCGTCATTATTATCTACGTTTAAAGACATTTTCTCTATCTCATTATATATATGAAATAAAGAGTCACCCGCAATTTCTACTATTATATCAATAATTTCTTCTTGAAAGTTTAACTGTTTTTCCAAAAGAATAAATTTTGTCCATTTTCGCATCTCATTGGGAAAAGGTGTTTGGACTGAAATAGTATTATTGATTTTTTTTAATTCTTTTGTTATAGATTTTCGATCACTAAAGTCATCTTCAATAATAATTAAACAATTATTTATCATTGGATTTTTACAGTATGATAAAAAATCTAACCTAGCTTTATTTCGTAAAGATCCTGGATTTCTTATAACTAATAACTTTTTTGATGAGAATAAATCATTTTGAGTGATTTTATTTATAATATCCTCACTTTTCATTTCATCAGGAAATAAAAATGTCTTATCCTGTTTAATTTCTTTAAAAATAGTTTTACTTATTTCATTGATTATTAAATTTTGGAGATAATAATCACCCCCTAATAGGAAATAGACTGGATCAATATTTCCTTTCTTAACATCTCGTAAAAGTTCTCCAGATGAACGCATTAAGATCTTTCTTTATCTGTATAACTAACTAATATTACCATAATGAAAGCAAAAATAAAGCTAACAAGTCTTTCAGATATAATAAGTTTAAGATCAGTATTCGCCCAGATGATAGTTGAACTAAAACCGGTTAATAAGCCGGCAATAACACCTTTACGAGTAGTTTTAGGCCACCATAGACTAAGTACAAGTACTGGCCCAAATGATGATCCTAATCCACTCCAAGCATAACTTACAACACTGAAAATATTTTTACCTGTAATTTCAGAGAATATAGCTATACCAAAAGCGATTATACCCAGAATTATTATTGTTATGCGATTAATCAATAAAAGAGTCTTTTCTGAGATATTTAACCCTAAATACTGATGAATAAAATCTTCAGTAATTGCAGAAGTAGAAACTAAAAGTTGTGAATCTGCTGTGGACATCATAGCAGCAACTGCTCCCGAGATTAATAATCCTGCAAGTATAGGTGGTAAAAGTTCAGTTGCTAACAATGGCATTGCCTGCTCAACATCATTAATATTAAAAAATTCAGGACCAAAATAATTTAGTGCAACTAGACCTATCATAAAAGCACCTGTAATACCTGGTAGGGCCCATAATATTGCAATTAATTTTGCCTTTTTTATATCTTTAGGGTCTCGTATAGCCATATAACGTATTACTAAATGGGGTTGACCTAAATAGCCTAAACCCCAGCTCAGACCTCCTAAGACGACGCTTATTGCTGCTAGGCCACTTTTTCCCATAGTAAAAGAAGATTTAGATTCACCAACTTGATTAAGAACTTCATAAAATGAACGATCAGTATTTTGCAATTCAATAATTCCAACTATGGGAAGAAATACTAAAGTTCCAATCATTAGTACTCCTTGAAGAAGATCTGTCCATGCAATAGCAAAGAAACCGCCCATTAAAGTATATAAAATGATAACTATTGCCCCAATAACTATACCGTCAATAGAAGAAAGGCCAAAAAGAGTATTAATTACTTTACCTGAAGCATGAAACTGGGCTGAAACATAGAATAAAAAGAAAAAAGCAATTATTATAGATGAAAATAATCTGATGATATTTGAATTGTCATTATATTTTCTATGCAGATATCCAGGTATAGTTAATGCACTATATTTTTCTGTTTCTATTCGTAATTTTTCTGCAATTATATACCATGAAGCAATTATTCCTAAAGTTATACCCAAAACAGTCCACGCTTCTCCCAGCCCAATAGATATTGCAGCACCTGGCAATGCAAGTAAAAGCCATGCTGATTCACCTGATGCCCTCTCTGAAAAAGCAGTAACCCATGGGCCAAGTTTTCTACCTGCTAATAAATAATCTTCTTGAGACTTATTATGCTTGATGGACATCAATCCGACACCAATAAGAAAAGATAAATAAAATATAAAAATTATTCCTACAATAGTCATTTCACTTCATCAAGACATAAGAACCAATTAATAAACAATAGATACCAAACCAATATAGCTTACCCGAGTTTAATATTGTAAGTAACCATTTTAATGATATCCAACCAACTAAAAAGGAAGATGAAACTCCTATTAACATAATATCAAATCCAAAAGGTATAGCTTTAACATTTATAGCAGTTAATAAACCCGCACCAATTATAACTGGTATTGATAATAAGAAAGAGAATTTAGCTGCATCAGGAGCAGATAAGCCCATTAGAAGACCCATACAAATGGTCATTCCAGATCTAGAAATACCTGGTATTATTGCACCTGCCTGCGCCAATCCTATAATAAACGCTACTAACATAGTTAATTTTAGATTTCTTATAATGATAAATCTTGAACTAATTAAAATAATTCCAGTAATAATCAATGCTAAAGAAACAAATCTAATATCATCAAAAATTAATGATATCATATCTTTTAAAACTATTCCTATTATTACAGCAGGAATAGTTCCACAAACCAACGCATAAAGATAGAATTT
Organism: Fidelibacterota bacterium; assembly: GCA_002701945.1. Classification (GTDB taxonomy): domain Bacteria; phylum Fidelibacterota; class Marinisomatia; order Marinisomatales; family TCS55. Next base: position 5,960 of record NZXJ01000038.1, on the reverse strand, counting down.
ATTTGAAGAATTACTGAGGTCACATATAATTGACTTAATTTCCTTTCTAAAAACGGTAATTACACTCATTAAAGTTCCAATATGTAGCACTACTTCAAAAGCATTCCCTGGCATATAGATATTTAAAAAATATTGCCCAAGAACTAAATGTCCAGAACTGCTAATAGGAAGGAATTCTGTTAAACCCTGAAGAATACCTAGAATAAGAGTGTCGATATAATGCATTTAATTTATTGAGTTAACAATATTATGTTAAACCAATAACCCCAATCATTCTACCACTTTTTGATCCGGTATTTCTATATGAAAAGAATTTATCGCTATTACATTTAGTACATTCATTAGAAGAAATAATATTTTTATGTAAAACAGAATTTTTTATGAGAATATTTTTAGTTAATTCTTGTAAATCTAGAAAAGATCTATCTGAGTTACTAAAAATTTGAAAATTTCTAGGAAACTTTTTAGAAACATCTGGTCCAATTTCAAAACAGCATTTTTGTATAGATGGACCAATGTATGCAATGATTTTATTACTATGAGCACCTTTGCTTATCATTTTATTAATACTATTTTCTACAATTCCCTTTTCTATACCTCTCCATCCTGCATGCACTAAACCTATAACATTATTATAAGGGTCGGCTAAATATAATGGAATACAGTCGGCTACTTGGATTGATAATACTAATGATTTTGAAGAGCTAATAATTGCATCTGTTGAAGAAATTTTTCCTGGAGTATCTACTATTTTTACCTCTGATGAATGAATTTGTTCAGGAATAACAATTTTTTTGGGATCTAAATTAATAAGTGAAGAAAGTAATTTTCTTTCATTACCACTATTAAAAAGCGTCTTTAATGAAAAGGCAGCATGAATTTTATCAGATCTAAATATATCTGATAAATCCATATATGATTTATGATACATATTAAATAATGTAATTAGGGAGCAATGCCTTCTAAAGACAAAAGAGAATCCCCCATGAAATACCCAGATCTAATAATTTGATTATTATTATAACGTAAAACCTGTAATGAGGAATTTAAATTTGAATCAAAAAATCTAATATTATGAGATTCACCATTAAAATCAGATAAATTTGAAAGTCTTTTTGCTAATGACAATCTTGCATTATCATGATCATTAATTATGGAATGAATCAATTGCGTGCAATCCAGTGCTTGGTTATAAATATGATCTTTTGTATCAATAGAAAAGTTATTTGAAATAATAACTAGTCCTTCCATGTGTGGACCAATATTACTTTGATTTAAAACATCTAAATTTTTCCAACTATCATTACCAATAATTTGTGTATCAAAATAATACATTGGAAATTGTGTGCCTATATAAGCTAAATGTTCTGAGTGAACTGGGGCATAAATAGCTTGAATAGTATTGAGTTTTATTTTAGATGAATCTGATGCCGTCAATTCTTTTTCTTCATCCTCAGGAATATCAAATAAATCATCATCAGATAATTCAAAAAGATAATCTAAACTATCAAAAACCATACCCAGATATTCATCGTAATTATTTTCTTTTTCTTCAAGCTCAAAAGCAATTTTACGTAAATTTTTAAATTGACGTTTTAGATCTGTTGGGACACCAGAATAACGTTCTACTCCAACTATTTTTTTCCCTAGTTGATTCACTTCTTTTACAAACGCATCCGTTAATGCTCGGCCAAAATTATCAGCCGGAGATAAAACAGCGATACTATCTAATTCTAAAACATTTGTTATATACCTTGCAGCCAGCTTACCACGCATTGATAAATTTGAATTAAGTTGATAAATATTTTTTCCGAGAGATGTTATTCCATCCATGGTAGCATTTGGAATAAGTAATGGAATATTTTTACCTTGAAGAGCATTTGCTGCTATGATTGCATTTGATTCAGAAATAGGTCCAATAATAGCTTTAATCGCAGGATTTCTTTCTAATTCATTTACTGCACGTATAGTCTGTATTTGACCACCTTGATTATCTTTAATTAAAAATGATATTTTACTATCAGAATTGTTAATAGATAATAATGCTTTATGCATTCCTCTTAAAAAAGAATTTCCTTGAATCATATTATCTCCACTCAATGGGATAACAACACCAACAGTTATAGTCTTTACTGCAGGCTGATAAGATGCTCTAAGTAATTTTTCATATATATCAAAATAGTTTACAGGAATATCTTCCGGATTTAATTGATAAAGAGAAAGAGCACATTCGTCTGGATTACCTGATGAAATATCATTGAATGATTTTGCCAAAGTGCAAATAATTCTTTCAGAACTTTTCGTAGAGATCATAGATAATTCAGAAATTGTCGATGAAGAAATATTTAATTGAATTGTATTTAATAATCTTTGATCAACTAAAAAGGTAAAATCTTGATTATTACTTAAAGTCCTTGCTTTTATATACATGCGAAAAGCAGAATTAAAATTCTGCTCATCAATAAATGTATCACCAAACTTTAGATAAATATCTTTAACATATTCATTATCAGGAAATAATTCTAAAAACTCACGTCCTATAATTTTAATATTTTCTTTTTTATTGAGTGCATAAGCTGTTTTCATTAACATCATTCTAGACTTTGGTTCATAAGCGCCAAGTGGTTTTTCCATAAGTTTATTTAAAATTGTTTCTGCAATGGCAAAACGATCTTCGTTAAAATGGTCAATAGCCATATCTATTTGCTTTTCGATCAAACGGGATTGAAACCAATTTTGACCAAAAACAGGTAACGAAAGAGTGAAAAACAATAAAATTATTCTTATATAACTTGCTTTCATGCTTCTAGAAAATACATTAATGATACAATGTAAGACCATTAAAATGGAGTACATCACAATTGCATACGTATTTTTATACATCTTATTAAAGAAAATGTTTCAATAAGGAAAAAATAGGATATTGTAAAAAAGGATAAATATTAATTTGGGTAATTATGATCTGAATAAAAAACATAACACATATTATGTAAATCAAGATTACTATACACATTATGAGTCAAATAAAGCCTACTTAATTTAGATATTGGCAACCTAGTATTTCTAAAAAAGAAAAAATCATTATCTGACAGGTTATTTCTATAGTTTATTACTCTATTTATATTTATCAACTGGAATCTATTTTGAACAATAGAAATACAATCATTATCAATGGAATATTGATCGCTGATCTTTTTATCATATCTAAATAGTATACCTAAATCATTATAAAGATCGCGGATTTTTGGATTAAACTTTTTGCTAAAATCAGATACAATCATACTAAAGTAAAATTGTCTGATTTAATTAATAATTCAAATGATCTGTATCACAAATTATAAAAAATTATAGTTTTTACTGTAACCAATTATTATCTAGGTCAGTAATCTTAATTAATCCATCTTCATCATAATAAGTCCACTCTCCATCAAAACTACCCCAAAATGCTGGATTTCCTTCAGAAAGTATCTGGCCTACAAATGTACCATTTCTAAATTCACCAATATATTTAAATCCATTTGAATGCGTATAGATTCCTTGTTCATTGTAAATACCGTTTCTTAATCCACCAATATATTTTGAACCATCTGAAAAATTGATAGTTCCTTTACCAGTTAACTTTTTTCCTTCCTTCCATTCACCTGTCCATTTGTCTCCTTCAGGATAAATTAATGTTCCTATACCATGCTTTTCTCCATCTTTAAATTCACCTTTGTATTGCTGCCCATTAGGATATAAATATTTGCCATATCCATTTCGCTCTCCATCTTTAAAGTCACCTATATACTGTTTTCCATCAGTATAAATAAATGTTCCCCGTCCATTTCTTTCTCCATGCTTAAAATCACCTACATATTGTTTACCATCAGTATATGTATACGTTCCTCTGCCATGTCTTTCTCCATCCTTAAACTCACCTACATATTGTTTACCATCTGGATATGTATACGTACCAAGTCCATTATATTCTCTATAAGAATATTCACCAACATAAGTTGATCCATCTGAATTTTTTACAGTACCATGACCAGCAACCATTTTCCCTTCTTTCCATTCTCCTATCCATTTATTTCCATCTGAATAGGTAAATATTCCTTTTCCTTCATATTCACTATTTAATAATAATCCTTCGTAAATCGATCCATTTATATATTTAATAAATCCTTTTCCATTTACTCTTTTATCATCTTTCCATTCCCCTTCCCAATTCATTCCATCTGGATATGTATGCGTACCAACTCCATTATATGATCCTTCTAAATATTCACCCACATATTTGGAACCATCTTCATAATTGATGGTTCCTCTACCTGTTAGTTTTAATCCGTCTTCCCATTTTCCTTCCCATTTTTCATCATTTTCATATTTTAAAGTACCTTCACCGTTATATTTTTTTCCATCCTTCCATTCTCCTTCCCATTGTTTTCCATCGAAATAAGTAAATATACCATATCCATTTCGTTCTCCTTCTTTATGCTCCCCTATGTATTTAGAACCATCTGGATATTTTAAAATACCATTACCATCCATCTTTCCTCTTTTATATCCTCCTGTCCATTCCTTCCCATCATTATATTTAATAGTACCTTGACCATTAAATTTTTGTCCTTTTATCCATTCTCCTTTCCACTCTTTTCCATCAATATATGAAAATATTCCTTCTCCATCATATAAACCTGCATTAAAAAAACCTACATACTTAGAATTGTCAGGATAGGTTAATTCTCCTTCACCATTATATTCATTATTTAAAAATTCACCTACGTATCGTTTACCATCAGTAAAATTCAATGATCCAGAACCTATTCTCTTCCCATCCTCTAATGGACCTGTATATTTGGAACCATCACTATAGTTAATAACACCTTTACCAGTTAACTTATCTCCATCTTTCCATGTGCCACTCCACTTGTCTCCATTCGCATAGGTATACGTTCCTTCTCCATTATATTTGCTCTCTTTAAATGCACCTACATACTTAGAATTGTCAGGATAAGTAATAGTACCTTTTCCATTTATTTTAACACCTTCGCTCCATTCGCCTTCCCATATTCCGCCATTATCAAACTTTATTATTCCATTACCTGTAAAACGCTTGCTATCCTTCCATTCTCCCACCCATTCACTGCTATCTGGATAAGTGTATGTACCTTGACCATTTCTATTGCCCTTAGTAAAGCTTCCTAAATATTTTGAGCTGTCTGGATATAGGAATAACCCAGTTCCATTAAAAAACCCTTCACTGAATTCACCTTTATATTCTCTTCCGTCAGAGTATATGTAAGTTCCCTGACCATGATAAGTTCCATCTTTCCATTCCCCGATATACTTTTTTCCATCAGGATGAGTTAATGTTCCTTCTCCATTACGTTCATCATTAATATATTGACCTACATATTGTTTTTCATCTGGATATGTATACGTTCCTTCCCCATTTCTTTTGCCATCTTTATATTCACCCTCCCACATCTCTCCATTATCATATTTTATTATTCCTTCACCATTAATATTTTTTCCATCTTTCCATTCACCTGTCCATTCTTTTCCATCTGCATAAGTAAAGGTACCTCTGCCATTATATGTGCTATCTCTAAACTCACCTAAGTACCTGGAACCATCTTCATAAATAATTGTACCTTTTCCATTAATTTTTAAACCTTCGCTCCATTCACCATCCCATATTTCTCCACCATCAAAATAGATAATACCTTTTCCTGTAAAACGTTTGTCATCTTTCCAATCTCCAATCCACTTTTTACCATCAGGATACGTATATGTACCTTGACCTTGATATAATCCTTTTACTATTTCTCCTTCAAATTTCGAACTATCTGACCAAATAAATATTCCTTTACCAGTATATGGTTCTCCGTTTTTGAATTCACCTTCCCATATTGCTCCATTATCAAACTTTATTATTCCATTACCTGTAAAACGCTTGCTATCCTTCCATTCTCCCA
>NZXJ01000037.1 GCA_002701945.1 Fidelibacterota bacterium | reverse complement strand
TATGAATTTTCAGATATGTTTCATCTGCAAAGTCCAAATACGAAATGCCAAAGTCTACAGCATCATTTTCTACAAATACATTTGGTATCCCAGTTAGGCTCATGTGTGCTAAGATTGTATATTGCGGAGTTATAGGATCATTTGTTGCAACATTAATATCCGCAAAATATTCACCACCAAGCATCCCGCTGCCATCAAATGTAGCTATAATATCTTGACTACTCCCTGATGGAATTGTACCATTTTGTAAATCGAGGAATAACCAATTCGGTTCAAAATTATACGTAATGTATGATGCTGTCCCAAAACTTGGTACCAAATCCACATCGTTGTCATCACCAATCGCATTATCTGTTATAATACCAAAATTTATTCCACTAGAACCATCGAACCAACCAGCCTTTACACCAATTATGACCTCATTACCATATGGTACCATATAATTGGTTCTAAGTGTATCGATATCTATTGCAATCCATGCATTAAAACCAGGGCTATATTGATATTCCCACACTCCACCAAATTCATGGTTCCATCTAACAATTCCAATTTCTGCACCTATATTAAAATAGGGGACAAAATCTATTGGAGAACCAGTATTGGGATTCTGATCAACATCAATATAGATAAAAGTGATTGCAGGTAGTTCACCAGGGTTATCCCATACTTCATAACTATCCCATTTAAATAAAAGTTCTCCATCATGTTCATCCATATAGATATTTCTGACATCAAACGGAGCTCCATTATTTTGGTCTGTGTGTATTAATTCCCAAGTATAATTATTATCTCTAGAATGTGTTGAATGATTTGTTTCTGAATTATTGTTACTATTTGAATCATTAGATAACTGTAATGCTTTCTCTCTCATTCGCTGGCGTGTTTCACTATTAGTATAATCAAAATATCCATCGAATGGCAATCTTCTAGCTTGAGGATTTGCTTGGCTTTCATATGATCTGGATCCATCTCGCTGGCTCTGTTCAGTTACATTCAATTCGTATGTAAGTTCACCTACTCCAGTATTACTTAATGTAAAAGACTGGTTCAAACTATCACCTACGTCTATTGCTGCTGATATTGATTCAGTCGCCGACATTACTGGAGGTTCTACCGCATCAACATACACAGGAATAGTAATAGTACCTTCATCGGAATCATCCGATACAATTGTTATGTTTGCGTTATATGAACCAACTCCATCAGCAGTCATGAAATTTATGGTTAATGATAAATTTTCACCATTATCAAGCGTTGCAGAAGACTGGGATATTGTAAAAGCAGCATTATCTACTGTAATACTACTCACATTTAAAATATCTGTTCCATTATTACCCAGACTAAATTCTTTCGAATCGCCATAATTTCCTGGTCCACTATAATTCACAAATACTTCACCAAAATCTAGCGTATCTGACTCTATCCAAATATTAGGCGATCCTGTAACGCCCAGATGAACTGGCACTATTACTTCCGCATTGCTAGAGTCATTACTAGTAACTATAATATTTGCATAATATTCCCCACTATTCATTCCGCTGGCATCAAACATAACGTCTACATCAAATGAAGAACCTGCACTTACTGTACCCGATTCTGAAGATAGATGAAGTGCCCTAGGCTCTGCTACTCTCGTATAGGAAAATCCGCCGCCACCGCCGCCAATATTGCCTCGTTGCCAGCTATGAAAATATACTTCATGGTAGATATCATCATCAATAAGATGCATAAGAATTGGAAGATTATTTGGTATGAAATAATTATTTAATGAATCNCCAATNCTATGCCCCAANACATCTGTACCAAAAGTCTCAAAAACTACAGATCCAATATCATCAAANGATCCAGCTGCCCATTCTGTNCCCGCNGGATTNTGNGGATGCCAATCATTTNNTTCATAAAATATATTGAANATGGCNCCACCTTGTACCCTAGTTATCCATATATCATCCGTAATTCTATCTTGGTGTTGTGATAATGTATGATCTACAGAATTCTCTTTGATAAAAGTGACAGAATCCATGGTAATCCAATCAACCTCTATATCCCAATTAAGGTTACTGTTACCACTATTGGTGATGGTTAATGTTTGCGTTTCCACTTCNCCAGTATTTAAATCAGCCGATAATGAATCCGGCGATACTGCTAGATTAGGCGTTACAGATGTACGACTATACGAAAAGCCTCCGCCACTATTTCCTCCAGTGTAAGATGAAAAAGTCATATCAAAATAGAGGCCATCTTGTGGAAGGTAAAGAGATATAATTTTATTAACGATTGATGATGGNGNTCCACCNTGCATTGTTACAAAACTAGTATAGCTATCTGNAGTNGCGTNAGCAGATGATGTNTCAGACCAAAGAGTGCNTACTGGTGAACCAGAATTACCAGAATATCCAGTCTCTTGGNCAATATTGAAAATACTCTGGTTATGTTTNCGTGTAATCCAAACATTATCTGTAATGCGATCCTGATTANCTTCAAGCGTCCAATCTGCNGAATCCGNTTTAGTAAAAACAACNGNTTGAGCTGTTAATCTATTTGGTATTAACAAAATCAAACAAAAAAGGGTAATGATAATAGTACTAAATATATTCTTCAAAATAGGGCCTCCTATATAATTTAGGTTCTGTATCAATTAATCTACATAGAGAGTTATATATATCTTATATAAAAATTAATTTTCTATAGTAATAGAACCTGCTCCATTTGTAGCCTCCCAAAAATTATAAAGAATTGTACCATCATCTTCTGTTTTAGAAAACCATTCAGCTGTTGCATCTACTCTGTTCCATTCATCATCTGATAAAGGAGAATCTGTTATGACAATTACTAATAACTTAAAATCTTTTTGTGAATCATCTACAGAAGGGACTCTTTCACCTAAAAGATCCACTAAAGATTCAGACGTATAAGTTGTCCTGGTAGAAGCAGTAAAGTCGAAAGTTGACGCGTTAATTGCTAGAGACGTTATATCAGTAAACATATCAAAGTTTGAGACAGAGGATGCTGGTATCATACCCATTAGGTATAATTCTAATTCATTATATGGAATTCCATTACCGCCATTAGCAAATGGACCAAATTCCTCAACAGTATAGGAATTATCTCCATTTTCGATTAAAGAGCTTTGTTTAAAACCGCCTAATTGTCCTTTTGTACTTCCTCCTGTAAATCCCCAATGACTACCATAAGGATATGAAGTTATATTTGATCCAGGAGCATCAACAGAATGAGTTGAAAGTGCAAAATTTGCCCATTGGTGTGCTATTTCATGCAGAGCAGGTCCATATTTTAAATATTCCAGTCCTGTAAGTTGCATTATGGCTTTTAATTTACCTGAAGAGCCATAATCAGAAGTATAATCATATACACTTTTTCCAATTCCCTGTACATCATTTGAAACCCCAATCAACTTACCATAATAATATAGATTTTCAGGTATTGTTGGCTCATTTAATACAAAAAATATAAAATCATACTTATCTGAAAACTTATTATAAACATCTTGAACGAGAGGCAATCTTGTGCTTCCATCGGAAAATCCATCGTTATTTACCCAATCACTATAATCACTTTCTGACATAAGTAATGAAGAAACTCTATTATTTGAATGTGATTCATACTCATATATAGTATCATCATCTGAATTAGATAATTTTTCATCCTCACAAGCAACCCAAATAAGTAATGGTAGAATGATTAATTGTCTTAGCAATCGTTTCATATAACCAATATTACACCTTGCCAGTCCTAAATGTCTACAAACAAAACCCGCACTAATAAGCAGGGTTTTTTAAGTAATTATATAAAACTATCTTAATAGCACCATCTTGTTGGTGCGAGTGTGTCTGCCAGCCTTCATCTGATACAAATAGATGCCGGCACTCACTGGTTTTCCGTAACTATTAGTTGCATCCCATACTACTGATCGACTACCAGCATTTTCGGTATGATTTATGAGGTTTTTCACCTTCCTACCCATCATATCGTAAATAGCAATATTTACTAGACTCTTTTTTGGTAAATCATATCGAAGTGATGTTACGGGGTTGAATGGATTAGGATAGTTTTGATGTAATGCAAACTCAGTTGGGATAGAAAAATTTAATTCAGAAGATACATACTGTAAAAATACTGGTAATTCAAATATTACAGTATCACTCTCTATACAATATTCTGGCTGATTTTGACAGTTTAGAGCTGCAGCATAAGAAATAAATGTAATCATTGTATCAGATGAGATTAATGAATCTGCGAGTACATTAAATTGTACAGTATTGCATGTATTTGACTCCATACCATAGAACCAAAAGTGATTATTGAATATTGTAGTCAAATTTGTGTCTGACTCCAAAACAACTCCTGGATACCATCCGTGAGCTACATCTGTATTATTACAAAAATCCATCTCAATAGAAATGGTATTTCCAGGATACCATTGGTCATTATCACCAATTATCTGAATCACAGGTTCGCTAATAGAAAAGCTCCACTCAACTGCAGGATTCAAATCACAATTCACAAGTTCATTATTTAAATAATAATCGGCCCAACAACCATCACAATAATTTGGAATACATTCTGCGCCAGGGTATGATATGCATGTATCTATTGAACAGGGATTAACAACACAATTCACAGGTGTTTGACAATCACTAGATAACATAATTGATGTTATATTTATTGCCTCGCACTCAACACATTGTACTGTATCCCCTTCAACATCAACAAATCTATCATTATAAAAATCTAAAATTTCAATACTATCTAAATATGTTATCCAGGACAAAAATTCTCCATTTTCATTTTCAAGAAAATAAATAGANCAATTATCCATACATATTGAAGGTCCACTTAATCGTACATATCCTGTAATGGCAAAAAGATGTGTTGATAATATTATAAATAGAATGAAGCGCTTCATATGCCGCATACTGGTGTAAAATTATATAGCAGTAGTCCTAAATGTTAAAAAAAACCACACGAATGTGGGGATATATTTAAATCCAATTATCATTTACCGCTGTAAGCTCATTTTTTATCTCACCCGTATTTATAATACCTCTTGGTTCAATGAGCATTATATGACATTCTTCTTCAGCATGAGGTTTATGTTCTACTCCTTTTGGGACCACATACATTTCACCTTGAGATAGTTCTACTATTCCATCTCTAAATTCAATACTCATACTGCCTTTAATTACAAAAAATACCTCATCCGTAGATTCATGATGATGCCAGATAAATTCTCCAGAAATTTTTGCCAATTTAAACTGATAATCATTCATTTCAGCAACAACCCTAGGGCTCCAATAATCAGTGAATTTTTTTAACTTTTCACTAATATTTATTTTTTTATTTTTCATATGTAATCATAACTATTCTTTTATTGTAATAACAATAGAAAACAATAAAGTGTTAATTATTAGTAATAGTCTATGAAGTAGCTTCTCGCCTAGATAATACAAAGCGTCTGCTAATACCAATAGAAGCACCAAGAATTAAAGGATATACTATAAACATAAATACCACATCTAGGAAACCTATACTATCCTTAAATACTAAAAAACCATACCAAGTGATTAAACCTATTTCCTTAGCTATAAAATTTACAGGTATAGCTACGATTAAGATTATCCAACCATAAATCAAATATTTAAGAAATTCTAACATCTGCTAATAAATACCATAAGTAAAATCAATAGAGTAAATGTAAGGATTCATAGTCTTAAATGTCTAGAAACAAAAAACCCCACAAATGTGGGGCTTTAAATATTGAACGAAAATTATTAATCTATTTTCTTACCTAAAAAGCCCAACTCATAACTATCGTTATCCATTGTTTTATCATTAATAACTTCACTATTCAGTGAATGTTTAACGATATAAAAATTGTTGTCTCCCTTACCAGGGATTTCTGTTGGATTACATATTGGGCAAATATGATTCATATCTCCATGATTATTACTATTTTTATCAGAATTATTCAGATTAATAGTCTTATAGGGCTCTAATGAATTGTCATCCTTGGCAATATTATCTTCACAACCAATTGTGAACAAAATTGATAATATAAATAATAATGATAATAAATTTTTCATAATGCCTATAACTTAATAAATATTTTCTTCAATTACGAAACTTACCTACCTATATCATTAAAATTTGTTTACCTTTATTTTCACCAGTAAAAAGACGGTTAAGCGTTTTGGGGCAATTTTCAATTCCCTTTTGAATATCTTCCCGATGTTTGATTTTACCTTCCATCAACCATTTTGAAAGTTCTTGTATTGCTTCATNCATCCTATNAAAATAATCTAACACTAAGAAACCTTCCATTTTTGCTCGATTAATAATCAAACTACTCAGGTTCCTAGGGCCAACTGGTAAATCTTCNTTAGCATAATTTGAAATTGAGCCACAAATGACAATTCTAGCCTTTTGGTTAATTTGATATAAGACTGCTTCAAGCAATGGACCTCCAACATTNTCAAAATAGATATCAATACCCGAGCTTGCAATTTTTCTCAATTCTTTAGTTGCTACCGTATTTTTATAATCAATCACATGATCAATACCACAACCTTCAAGCCAACTACATTTTTCTTCACCGCCAGCAATTCCAATTACATTACATCCCTTAATTTTTGCAATCTGTGCAACTACAGAGCCAGTTGCTCCAGATGCTCCAGATACCACAATAGTTTCTCCTTCTTTTGGCTTTCCAATATCAAGTAACCCAAAGTAGGCAGTTATGCCAGTTAGNCCTAAAACATTTAACATCGTGGGAATCGGAANGANTTCTGGTATGACTCTAAACCCTTTTCCATCAGATATTAGGTGAGTTTGCCATCCAACTAAGCCACTAAGCAAGTCACCTTCTTTAAAATTTGAATTTTTGGATTGTATAACTCTACCCATTCCACCTGATCGAATCACTTCATCAATCTGTATTGGTGGAAGATAACCCGGTAAATCCTTAAGCCACATTCTCTGAGTAGGNTCCACTGACAGGTATTCTGTTTGTATCAATATCTCCCCCTCATTTAATTCAGGAACAGCTTCTTCAAGTAACTCAAAATTTGATGTTTTAACTAAACCTGTTGGCCTTGTTTTTAAAATCCACTTCTTATTTGTAAAACTCATATTATTCTCCAGGTTTATGATTTAGCACATCTTGCCNAAACAACAAGCTTGTGAAAATTAATAGTGTTATAAATTGCTTCATAATAACAATATTAAAAAGCAGTAGTCCTAAATGTNTAGAAACAAAAAAATACTATTAATCAAAGATTGTTTCACTATTTAGGTTTCTCAAATAAAAAAGAAATCAATCTGGGTAAATCAGTTTCATCATCATACCAATCCTTTTTCTCTAANAAAATAAATCCTGCNTTTTCAGCACTTTNGATATAATCCAGTTCTAAATGCTGAAACACATCCAATACTACTTCAGTTCCCTTTTCTTCAAACCGCGCCTTACTCTCTGCTAATTGTTTTTTAGGATGAAGTTCACACACAAAACATTTTCCGGCTTTAGTTAATTTCATTTTTGCTGAATTAAATATATGGTCCAGATTTTCGATGTGTTCTAAAGTAAGGTTAATCGTTGCCATGTCAAATGCATTGTTATCAACTGGCCATTTCTCATTAAGGTTTGTATTAATAAAAGTGACATTTTCGGAGGGAATCTTGTATCGTGCTAAATTGAGCATACCTTCAGAAAAATCCAATCCAACCAATTTGTCTGCCTTAGTAATTAGCCACTCTGTATTCTTTCCTGTACCACAACCTAATTCTAAGACATTAGAAAAATTTATATTGAATAAAGATTCTTTGGTAGCCAGTTTATCTAGGTCTCGAGTTGGATTGATGTTATTATCATAATTCGTCGCCCAATTATCATAATCATTTTTAATTCTATTCATTTATAGAAACAAATCTTATTAATTATTATTGCTAACAAATCCATCCCATTTTTTCATATAATTTATAAAAACATCACTTAGATCTACTTCTCTGAGGTGATTCACCGTAAAAGGAGCTCGGGGCGGATTATAGTTTTTCTGAGAAATTTGTTTAGCCCAATCAGGATAAGGAATGCCAACTCTCGCTACTCCGATGAGATCTGCGCCTTGATTCATTAATCCCTGAGCGTCTGATTGGGACCAAACGCTTCCCGTACTAATTATAGGGGGCAAATCATTAAAACTCTGCGTAAACCACTCAGTCAATCGTCTAGGATTATCCGGATACTCTTTTGAATTAGCAAACACATCCCAGCAGGAAAGGTGTAGAAAATCCACTCCTTCATCCCTAAGAAAACCTGCAAGGTTAATACTATCATTCAGATTTATTCCCAGTTTTTCAATCTCAGGAGAGATTCGAACACCAACAATAAAGGAATCTGGCACATTTTCTTTTATTGAACGATATATCTCGATTAAAAATCTAGACCTGTTTTTTAAATCGCCACCCCATTCATCTTTACGCATATTCGTCTTTGTTCCCAAAAACTGTGATATCAAATACCCATGGGCTCCATGTAGCTCTATGCCTTCAAATCCTGCTTTCACACAACGAACAGCCGCCGCAGTAAAATCTTTAATAATTCTTTTTATATCTTTTTCAGATGCAGCACGAGTAAATCCGCTTTTTGATTCATCGCAAGGGATCTTACTTGCTGATATGGGTTTTTTTGCTGTCAAATATTGAGGCGCGCGCATCCCGCCATGAAATAATTGTGCAAAACTCAAGCTTCCATGAGAATGAATTGAATCTGTAAGTTTCGTTAAATTATCAATGTGCATATCATCAAAAAGGCCAAGC
>NZXJ01000036.1 GCA_002701945.1 Fidelibacterota bacterium | reverse complement strand
ATCGTAAACACCTAACCCAGTGAATAGGTGTCTAGTCATTTTATCTGTCCACTGTGTAAATCCTGATATAGATCTGCTGTCTGGTAAAATTAATGAGCCTTGATGTCTAAATATATCAAACGACTTATACGGTGAATTACTTAAAATATTTATTTCTTTATTAACATCTACACTGTTTAACCGTTTGCCCGGGCCTGCATTCTTCCAGCTAGAATAATGTTCTCGAATTTCTAATTTTTCAGTGGTGATCTCTCTATGAGGGTTGACCCTTACTAAACGTATCGAATCTACGTCAGAAAGTGTTTGTGCTGTAATACTAGAATCATTCGGCGACCATTGGGTTGCCCAAATTGCATCACCAACATCAGTAATAAACTTATCAACTTTAGTGTTAACATTTATGGTGTGTATGTTTGGTGTATACCCTGAATGTGAAGTATACGATATATATTGTCCATCCGGGTGCCATATAGGATCATAATCTGCAGCTGGATTAGTGGTTAGTCTTTCAGTGTTTTCGCTATTAATATTTCTTATATATAAATCTAAATTAGCATTTTGATCAGCCTTACAATAAACAATGTATTCCCCATTAGGACTATATTTTGGGCTCAATATTTGCGTATCATAAGTATAATTAGTTAATTGTTTATGTTCTTGATCCCATTTATCTACTTCAACTTCATATATGTTTGCTATACTATTATTATGCGCTACATATACTAACTTTTGACCGTCCGGCGACCAAGATGGATATGTGGCTCTTTTTGAATTTGTAATCCATTTTGTACTATTATTTTTTTGATCAAATACTTTAATATCGTATACTAAAGATTGATATTCCCCATATCTGTATTTTGAATAAGCAAGCTTATCTTTTGTTGGTGCCCAGCTTAATTTAGAATGAAAACTTCCATAGTCAATTTCTTCTCTTTTCCATACAACCACTGGTTTAAACTTTTTTTCTTTTAATACATCCCTATCTTTGTTTTTAAATATCCTACTTAAAAATCCTGAATTTTTGTTTTTCTTTTTATCTTCATCAGATTTCAGTCTTTTTTCCCTTATTTCTTTCTCCTTTAAGGTATCTCTATTGAATACATATAATGACATATCTCTTTGCATTTTATTGTCCATACCTATAATAGCCATTTTAGAACTATCACTTGAAAAGTTAAATCCAACTAATTTATCTATTGGTAACGTAAAAACCTGACCTAACTCCTCAATAGATTCTTTTTGTGATCTATAGCCATAATAATACGTATTCATATGCCTACGCCAATCCTCGTTAAACTGATCAACATCTATCCCTACATTTTTCTTAAAAGATGATTTAAAATCAAATAAACCAAAATTGTTACGATCTGATAGGGTTTGTATAATAGTTGAATCACCAAATCTATTTGACCAGTATAATAATTTTGAAAAACCATCATGATGCGGGTCCATACTATCCATATTGTTTTTTAACACATGATATTTGTGGCTAATCTCTGCACGGTATGGCCGCCATTTTTCAGTTTCATATTCTGCTAGTCCCTCAACCACCCAACCAGGTGTTTTAGACAATAAATATGACCATGGCTCAGGAAGCCATGTTTTTACACGATGAAAAAAGACAATATGTTGTAACTCATGAGAAACTACTTGAAACAGCCATTTTTCATCTTCAAGCCAAATCGCTGCATCATTTTGATCTACCCATATAAATGTTTGATATGTTGGCCCTGCAAAACCATTCATTATTTCATCTTCTGTTGTAAAAATAATATCNATTATTGGAATATCTTTTAGATCCATTTGTTCTAATAATATGGGGAGAGCTTGTTCGGAAATTGAAGCCCCTTCTTTAGCTATTTGTTCAATCCCATTGTGATAGTGTATTCTAAAGTTTTTAGTAGTTATTGTATTCCAAACTAATTCACCATGAGTTCTATTNGTCCATGCCCATGTTTGACNATATCCAATAGAGGTTATAAAAAAAAATAAAATAAGTTTTTTAATNTCCATCTACAGACATATTAATTGCAGCGCCTAGATTTTCATCATCCGTTGCAAAGACCATTTTATTTTTAATTATAGTCATTGCTTCTACTTTATTTGATTCAAATACAAATTGCTTAAGGTNTGGTGTNGCAAGAATAAACTTCATTTCATCATTTTCAATTTGAAATGAACCTATTTTATATATCGCAGATGCATATGGGCCTTCGTCACCCGGGTCAGATGTTGCNGAGGACCATAATATCTTATTATCATCAATATCCATATCAGACATATGCCTTTTTGAATTAACCGGCCAAGGAACATTTATTAAAACGCTNTCTTCAACTATTATTGATATATTATCATCAAANAAGCTTATTGAACCCCAAAATAAAATTGAATCTTCTTTATCTGAGCCTCTATGTGCCCACGCTATATACCATTTATTACTTTCTTGAAATATTAATACACTCTCAAGGTTTAATGGAGGGCCACTATCGGGAATTCTAAATTCATTAATTAAATCTATAGTTTTTGATTTAAGATCTAATTGTATNAGATAACAAAAACCCCAACTTCCCATTGCAACATACCGGTCTTCAAATCCGGGGATATCTGCTAGGGCCTCAAGATCAATAGGCAAATTTTGGGTTGGCCAATCTAATCCTTTATATAGGGAATCAGCAGAAAAATCGATCAACCCTACACGTAGTTGCCCTTGTTTTTTATTATCATGTACTACTAAAAATACATCTTTATTTGTTGTGGGTGAGATTCCGCTTATAGAAAGCTCTCTTTTCCCGCTAACAAATTGCCANCGCTTGTCAATTGGCAATCCTTCTTTTTGACATGCAAATGCAATTAAAATAATTAGATAGATGTATTTTTGATGAATATATTTTTTCATAGGAAGTTTATCTCTATATACAAATCTAAGATATTAATACGCCATTTGTAATAATTCTAAAAAAATGTATTACCACTCAAAGGGNCCTTCAACCAAGCGCCATAAGTACCANCATGCTAATGTACGNTATGGCCTCCATATCTTAGCTTTTGTTTTCATATAATCTTCNGATGGAATTTCTTTTAATTTAAAATAAGCTTTAAAACCTTTTTGTATNCCCAAATCTAATTCTGGTAATATATCTGGACGATTTAATGTAAACATAAGAAACATTTGAGCNGTCCATTTNCCAATNCCTTTAATTTGTATTAAAGTATTAATTATATCTTCATCGCCATATTNATCAANATTTTGTGGAATCATACCATTAGTATATGCATCAGCTACATTAAAAATATAAGAAATCTTTTGCCTTGAAAGCCCTATNCTTCGATAAGTATCATTTGATTGCTCTATTACANTTTCTGGNTTTAAGCTTCCATTTTCAAACAATTTATTAAAACGGCCATAAATCTTTGAAGCAGATTTTGTACTTAATTGTTGATATATAATTGAACGAACTATTGATTCAAAATAATTATTTTCTTTAACAAAATTTGGTTTTTCAAATTTATTTATCAGTTTCTCCATCTTGGGGTCAACCGATGATAAATGAATCAATCCGGCATCAATATTCATTTAGTACATAAATAAATTTGCAAATGGCTTTCACTACTAAATGGAGATTTCTCATAATCACCAAATTTTTTTTTGATTATAAACCCTGAATCAGTCAATAATCTATCCATAGTGTCAGGATATATCATGTGCATATCAAATAAAAACTCATCTACAGTTGATGACTCAAATAACCACTTTATATGATTTATTTGAGTACTAGGGTTATATTGATTTATTTCATTTACCATACAATGTTCTCCATTTGGAAGAACAAATTCCATCACAAAGGTTTTTATCTTTGGCCTATATAGAAATATGGGATTAGGGACAAAAGTATCAATAAGAAAAAGTCCATCATCCATTAAATGATTATGTACGCATTTGAAAAACTTTAATAAATCTTTATTTGTCAATAAGTGGCATATCGAATTAAAAGCTATAAATATAAAATTGTATTTTTTATCTAGGCTAATATTCTTCATATCACCTTGAATAATACTATGATTAGTATTGTATGCTTTGAGTTTTTTTCTTGTATACTCTACAAATGGCTTGCTTAACTCAACACCAGTATAATTTAGACCTTTATNAATTAAAGGGNCTGATAAACGGCCAGTNCCTGAAGCCATTTCCAATATTAAACCACGCTGCTGCGTAGCATAGTTAGTTATAAACTCTATNTCGTTAGTTTTCCACACATGAGCCGCATCGTACAACCGTGGATCTGAATAAATATCTATTTGCAAAAAGAATTAATTTAAAGAAACCAGCTCTTTACTGGTTTTATTCATTATTTCACATCCATCATTCTTTATGATAACATCATCTTCAATACGAACACCGCCCCATCCTGGCAAATAAATACCCGGCTCTATTGTGACAACATTATTTTCACTTAGTGTTTGGGTACTTAATTGGCTCATTCTTGGTTCAGTGTGTATTTCGAGGCCAAGGCCATGTCCTGTACCATGATTATAAAATTCACCATATCCTCTTTCTGTAATAAAATCCCTTGTGACCGTATCCATTTCTTTGCAACTCATACCTGCTTTAGCTGCATCACACCCAGCCTGCTGGGACCCTTTTACAATAGCATAAATTTCAGAATGTTTATCAGTTGGCTTGCCAATTAATGGAGTTCTAGTCATATCTGCATGGTATCCTGCATATTTTGCTGCCGCATCTATAACAATGAAGTCTCCATTTTGAAAAGGTCTATCGCTAGGCACAGCATGAGGTAAAGCACCATTTTCACCACCCGCAACAATAGGGTTATACGCTTCGCCATCGCTCTCTTGTCTATATCGCAAAACCAATTGATTTGCTACTTCTTTTTCTGTAGTCCCCGGTCTCAACATAGGTAATATTTCTTCATAAATAACATCAGTTATTTCTACTGCAGCACGGATAGCATTTAATTCAGATTCATCCTTTACAGCTTGTAAGTTTTCCATAAGCATTGATGTAGATTCCCAGTTAATTTTTGGAAAGCTTTCGGAAATTGATTTGAACTGACTATAGCTTGTATGATCTCCTTCAAAAGCTAGATTTAAACCATCTTTCAGAAGATTGTTTTTTGCAATAATAGATATGTGGTTACCAAAATCAATAAATCTAATCATATTGCCAACCTGTTTTTTTGATTGGATATCATATCTACCATCAGAAATAAAATATGACTCATCTTCAGTTATCAAACAAGATCCAGCAGACCCAGTAAAGCCCGATATATATCTAACACTTGTTAAGTTGGTAATAAAAATTCCATCTAGCCCTTGGCTAGAAAGTGATTGACGAAGTTTATCAACACGCAATAAAAATATATCTCTGGTCATCATTAATTATTTTCTTCTTTAATGAGATNCTTAATTACATCTCTTTCTGCTTCAATTCTTTCTGGATCAGCACCCTTAGTAACAAGTATATCTAATACATCTAATGCTTGATAAAACAAATTTTGATTTTTTAATACATTTACCATTGTAAAAGTAGCAATTCTTGGACTTATGGCTAATTGGGGACCATCTGTTTTTTTCGATGATGCTTTATTGCTCTTGGAAGGGTTTTTTCTTTTTTTAGTCTTATTAGTCTTTATTCTCTGTCGTGGTTTTTCACCTTTTTCAATAATGGAAAGTATTGATTTCGCCTCTCTATTTTCAGGGTCTAGATCAATTACTTTATTCCAACTCTTTTGCAAGGTTGACTCTGCTCTTCCTAAAGATTGTTGTACAACCGCCAGTTGAAAAGCTGCTTGAAGATGATCTGTTCCAGATAAAACTACATCCTTTAATAACTTTTCTGCTTCACGTTCATTGCCTATTTCTAATTCTACCATAGAAAGAATGAATTTTCCATCGACATGATCTGGATGATATCCTAGCCCTATTTCACAAACTTTACGAGCTCTAGTTAAATCTCCTTTTTGAAGATACATATCTGCGAGGATAGGAAATAAAACTGTATCGAAGTTATCTGCAAAATATACTTCTAATTCTGCTTGATTATTTAAGTTCATTATTAACGCCTATTGCTCTTAACCCAATCAATTATATAATCTACTGTGTCTTGTACAGGAGTTCCAGGCCCAAATAATTGCCCTACTCCAATTTTAGTTAAAGAATCTTTATCTTTATCGGAAATTATTCCACCACCAGTTAGCAAAACATCATTTATTCTATTTTCTTTCATTAGATCCATAACTTTTGGGAATACAGTCATATGGGCACCCGAAAGCACTGATAATGCTATAACATCTGCATCTTCTTGCATAGCTGCTGATACTATCATTTCAGGGGTTTGGCGAAGTCCTAAATATATTACTTCCATACCTGCATCTCTGTAAGCACTAGCTAAAACTTTTATTCCTCTATCATGACCATCAAGGCCAGGTTTTGCCATAACAATTCGTATTTTTCTATCCATATCCTATTAATAATTTTTGATATTTTAATATATTAAACATCATTTGTATCAATAACAAATGTTACTGGGCCATTATTAACAAGGCTTACATCCATATGGGCTCCAAACTCTCCATTTACAACATTAAGATCNTTTTGTTTAAACCTTTGTATAAAATTGTTATACATGGATCTTCCTTTTGAGGGGTTTGCCGCGCTTAAGAAGTTTGGTCTACGGCCTTTACGTATGTCTCCACAAAGAGTAAACTGACTGATTATCAAAACTGAGCCATTGATATCTAATAATGAATGGTTCATTTTATTATTTTGATCATTAAATATTCTTAAACCAATGATCTTGTCTGCTAGATAAGTGACATCTTTTTCAACATCATCCTTATGTACGCCAAGAAGTATCACCAACCCATTTGTTATACTTCTTTCTTCTGAATTATTTATTTGAACCTTTGCATCTAATACTCGCTGTATAACTGCAATCATATAAATATATTATTCTACCCAAATATTATTTTTACCAAACTCATCTCTCAGCTTTGTTAAAAATTCTCGACTTGAGGATACTTGTATGTTGTGTGATAAAATTCTCTTTTTTCTATTATTTTCATCATTGTAATGAAACATTAAATTGCACTTGCCCGGGTATNATTTGGATAAAGAATGCAACGCTTCAATTTTTGTAGCATCAATATTAATAAAATCCAAAAAGACATTAACCTTTTTTGCATAATAATCTCGTACTTTTTCAAGAGGAACAATTTCNTCTGCAACTAGCTTTAAATCTGTAAAATCATGATTGTCTGTTGGCTTCCCATTTATAAAAACAATACTATCTTCAAAAATAAATTCTTTATATTTAGCATAAGTTGAACTAAAAACCAATATTTCGGCTCGCCCGCCTAAACATTCTAATGTAAAAAAAGCCATTTGATTATTTTTTCTATCATAATGAATTTTAAAATTTTGAATTGACCCCCCAATGCGAATCTTTTTTGAATTAGTTGTATTAATTTTTTCTGAAAAATCATGATTGCTGAAATCTTCAAGATCATCTGCAAATTCTAATAGCGGATGGCCAGTTAAATAAAGGCCTAACACTTCTTTTTCTTTACTAAGAGACTCTTTTTCCGACCAGGGCCTGACTACTTGTAATTTAGGCATCATTGAAATATTTGCATCTGCTGATGAACCTCCAAACAAGTCTACTTGATTCTTATTTTTTTCTGATTGCAAATTTTGCCCATAACGCATAGCTATATCAATAGTTGAAAACTTTTCAGCCCTAGATCCATCTATATGATCCATAGCTCCAGATAAAATTAAACTTTCTACCACTTTTTTATTCACAGCATGTAAATCTACTCTGCTTGTGAAATCAAACAATGACGTGAAAGGGCCCCCATCCTCCCTTGATAAAATAATTTGTTCTAATGCCTTAATGCCTACATTTTTGATTGCGTTTAAACCAAATGATATTGTTTTATTATCCACTGGGTGAAAATGTATATTGGAAATATTTATATCTGGTGGAGAAATAGTAATACCCATTTTTCTGCATTCATTAATTAAAATGACGACTCTGTCTATATTATTCATTTCACTTGTTAAATTAGCAGACATAAACTCTGCTGGATGGTAAGCTTTTAGCCAAGCCGTTTGATAAGCTATATAAGAATAAGCAGTAGAATGACTTTTATTAAAACCATACTGTGCAAACTTTTCAATTAAATTATATATATCAGTGGCATTTTTTTTAGGGATTCCATTGTGTGAAGCGCCATCAATAAACTTAACCTTTAATGCCTCCATAAGATCATTATCTTTTTTACCAATTGCTCTTCTTAAAATATCAGCTTGTGCTAGCGTAAAGCTTGCTATCTCATTTGCTATTTGCATTACTTGTTCTTGATAAACAATAATTCCATAGGTTTCATCTAAGATGGGCTTTAATAATGGAGAAATATATTCTATCTTTTTCTTTGTTGATTTACGTTTGATAAATTTATCAATATTTTGCATTGGGCCTGGTCGATACAAAGCATTCATTGCAATTAAATCTTCGAATTGAGTAGGCTTAAGTTTTTTTAAAAATTCTCTCATTCCTGCAGATTCGAACTGGAATACGCCTATTGTTAACCCTTTAGAAAATAATTTATATACTTTTGAATCATCCATTGNTAGGNTTCCAATATCAACGGATATNTTTTTTTNATTTAACATNTTAATTGNATGATTAATTACAGTGAGATTCCTNAGNCCAAGAAAATCCATTTTNAATAAACCAAGATCNTCTAAATTTTTCATATCATANTGACTNGTNANATCNCCNTGNCTTGATTTNTACAAAGGCATATAGTCNGTTAACTCNCCNGGGGTAACNACNACNCCAGCNGCATGNGTAGACGCGTGCCTATTCATNCCTTCNAANACTTTTGAAAAATCNATTAATTCTTTGTATTCACCATTNGCCATTGTTTGCAAATCNGTACTNTTTGTTAATGCTTTATNTAAAGTAATNTTTAATTCNTTTGGNATNGCTTTNGCTACACGNTCAACATCACCAAATGAATAACCCATAACNCTACCNACATCACGAACAACTTGCTTTGCTTTCATCTTACCAAAAGTTATTATCTGTGTGACTGAATTTTCTCCATATTGATTTTTAATATAATCGATTACCTCACCCCTTCTTTCTATGCAAAAATCAATATCAATATCTGGCATGCTTATACGATCTTCGTTCAAGAATCTTTCAAAAATTAAATTATGTTTTATAGGGTCAATATCAGTTATACCTAGAGCATATGATACGATACTTCCCGCAGCAGAGCCTCTGCCAGGGCCAACAGGTATATTATTATCATGAGCATATCTAACAAAGTCTTGTGTGATAAGGAAATATCCTGAAAATCCCATTTTTCTAATTACCTTAAGTTCTTGATCGATTCGTTTCTTAATCTCAGGGGTTTTCTCAGAATATCTTTCCTCAATTCCTTTATCACACAAAGTCTTTAAATATTTATTTGGATCAGTAAATTTTTTATCAGGTGGTAACGGAAAATTTGGCAAATGATATTCTCCAGTTGGTATCGAAAGGTCAATGCTATCAGAAATTAATCTAGTATTTTCTATTGCTTGTGGAACTCCTTTAAAAAGCTTGTGCATTTCATCTTGTGATTTAAAATAGAACTCTGGTGTTGCATAGCGTAGTCTATTTGTATCATTTCTTTCTTTTCCAGTACCTAAACAAATGTGTATATCATGGGCTTCCCAATGATCATGCTTAGCATAATGAGCATCATTGGTAGCAACTAGAGGCAAGTCTAGTTCTTTAGCAAGTTTTTGCATTTGCTCAACATTAACTTTTTCATGTTCAATTCCATGATTTTGCACCTCTAAGAAATATCTATCAGGGAAAATCTCCGCAAATTCTAATGCTGATTGTTTAGCCCCTTCCCAATCACCATTAACCAATTTTTCAGGAACCTCTCCTTTTAAACAGCCAGATAAACAAATTAAACCATCGCTAAATTCTCTTAAAATATCTTTGTCAATTCTTGGTCTGTAATAAAAACCTTCTAGATAACCTAAAGATATCAATTTCATTAAGTTTTTATACCCGGTATAATTTTGGGCAAGTAAAATAAGATGGTTATTCCCCCAACCCCCTTCTGCCCTAGGTTTTTTATTAAACCTACTATCAACTGCTACATATACTTCGCTACCAACAATTGGCTTAATTCCAGTTTTATTCGCATTATTATAAAAGTTTACTGCGCTAAACATATTACCATGTTCTGTTAGCGCCACCGCATCCATTTTTAAATCATCTATAGTGTTTACTAAAGTCTGCACTGTTTGGGCGCCATCTAGCAAACTATAATCAGAATGATTATGTAAGTGAACGAACTCAGCTGACATAATTATCAATAAATATTGCTATTAGACCGACAATTATGCTGAACTTGAGCAAATTGGCACTTTTTTTCGCAGAACTTGTTAAAGGTAATCTCATAAAATAATACACTATTATAACTAAAGGAATCTCGGCTGGA
>NZXJ01000035.1 GCA_002701945.1 Fidelibacterota bacterium | reverse complement strand
CTTAAAATATTAATAAAATTTTCACCCTCTTTTGGTGGGTTTTTAGGAAGACCTTTACGTAATTCACCAGGCTTTAAGTTTGATAGAACCGGATACGATTCAATATTTTCATAATAATCTGCTATCCAGTCTATTACTTTATATCCATTTTCTTTGAATTCTTTGATAGACATATGAATTGTATCTTTATTATTCATGATTATTTTTCCGTATTATTTATGATTATTGAATTTCTAATAGAATATTTTAAATGATTATATCGAAGAATTGTATATAAAAAGGGTTCATTTTAAATAACTAAAAAAAAGTAAATTTCTATCATGAATGATTTATTAAATAATAAAATCACTAACATTCCTCAAAAACCAGGTGTATATCAGTTTATCAATGATAAAGGTGAAATTATTTATATAGGAAAGGCAAAAAATTTACGCACAAGAGTCCGATCGTACTTTCAGAAGAACAAATATCAGACTCCTAAAAATCAATCTATGATAAAAAGAATTGTAGATTTGGAATGGATAGTTGTTTCATCTGAAGTCGAAGCTTTGCTAACCGAAGCAAATTTAATTAAAGAAAATAAACCCCATTATAATATTAATCTCAAAGATGATAAATCGTTTCCTTATATCCGAATTACAAAAGAACCTTATCCAAGAATTTTTATTACTAGAGAAATTATTAAAGATGGTTCTCAATATTTTGGACCATATACGGATGTATATGTTTTACGAAGATCTCTTAAAGCTGTATATAAAATTTTTCCAATTCGCAGTTGTGATTTTCTTCTAGATAAAGAAACAATAAAATCTTCAAAAGTAGATCTTTGCCTTGATTACCATATAAAAAAATGTGAAGGCCCTTGCCAAGATCTAGTATCTGAAGAAGAATATAATAAAATGATAAAACGAGTTATTTCTTTTTTACATGGTAGAACAAAAGAAACTGAAACATATATTAATGATCAAATGTTAAAAGCGGCTAGTGAAACGAGATACGAAGATGCCGCAACATATAGAGATCAATTAGATGCAATAAGAAACTTTAAGGAAAAGCAACGTAAAGTTGCTGCAGATTTTGATGATCGTGATGTTATTGCTTTATCGAGGAAAGATAATATGTGCATCAGCGTGATAATTAGAATACGAAACGGAAGAATACATAGCCGTGAAAAAATATCTATGAATATTTCTGATGAAACTGATTCAGATATAATTGAAATAGTAATAACTCAATTTTATCTGAATTCAGATTTTATACCTAAAGTTATTAATGTGTTTGAAATACCAACGAATAAAGAACAATTAATCAATTGGCTAAAAGAAAAACGTAATGGGAATGTATCTATTAAAGTACCTATCAAGGGTGACAAGGCTAGAGAGATTAGATTAGCAAAACAAAATGCAAAGTTATTATTAGGAGAATGGATAATTAATAGAACAAAACGTCGAGAATTAATTCCAAAGATGATACATCAACTACAAGAAGATTTACAACTTAAAATACCTCCTCGTAGAATTGAGTCATTTGATGTGTCACACTTGGCAGGGGAAGATACGGTTGCTTCAATGGTGAGTTTTGTTGATGGTAAATCAAAAAAATCTGAGTACAGAAAATATAAAATAAAAGGAGTTAATGGCATTGATGACTTTGCTGCAATTCGGGAAGTTGTATTTAGGAGATATAAAAAACTAAAAGATGAGAAATTATCTTTCCCAGATCTTATTCTGATTGATGGGGGAAAAGGGCAATTAAATATGGCTATATCTGCACTACGAGAACTTGGTCTAGACTATTTATTAGTTATTGGTCTGGCTAAACGTTTAGAAGAAGTTTTCGTCCCAGGAAATTCAGATGCCCAATCAATTCCTAAAAATTCTCCTAGTTTAATTTTATTGAGAAAAATTAGAGATGAGGCTCATCGATTTGCCATTACCTATCAAAAGCAGAAGAGAAACAAGAAAGTACGTAAATCAATATTTGATAATGTAGATGGTATGGGACCCAAAAGAGTACAATCTTTATTAAAAACATTTAATGGAATTGAAAATATAGCAAGTACAGATTCAAAGACTATTGCTAATAAAGCAAATATACCCTTTAAGATTGCTGAAGAAATACTTTTAATGGCAAAAAAATTCCAAATAGAAGAAAAGCCTAAGTAAACTATCTTTTATAATCGTATTATAATCTGAATACTGTTGTATTTTCTGTGATCAATATCAATTATATGTTTATAAAAAACTCGTAGATTACTCGGATGTACTACCTTCGTTATCAATTATATATTTTATTAATAATTAATATTTTATTCGGACAAGAAATTGTTCAAGATAAAATAATTGTAAAAATAGCTCCTGATATTTCACGATCTGATTTTAGTTCTTCACTTGATACTAGTAGATATGCTATTGAAAAAGTACTAGTTAGAAGATTGAATATTGTAAGTATAAAATTAAAAAATGACATGATAGGCGGTCCACTAAGTGCAATAAAAGAACTTGAAAATAATCCTTTTATTGATAAAGTAATGCCGGATACAAAAGTGTCTAGGAGAAATATTCCAGATGATACTCAATTTAATCAACAGTGGGCTCTTCAAAATACAGGTCAAAGTGGTGGTACAATAGATGCAGATATTGATGCACCTGAAGCGTGGGATTTATCAACAGGTGGAGTTACGCCTTTAGGAGATACAATTGTTGTTGCTATTGTGGATGGTGGAATGTTGCTTACTCATGCTGATTTAATTCCAAATCTTTGGACAAATTGGGGTGAGATACCAGGTAATGGGATTGATGATGATAATAACGGATATATAGATGACATTCATGGATGGAATGCATATTCATCAAATGGTTCGATTCCAAGTGATGGCCATGGAACTCATGTTGCCGGNATAGTTGGGGCAAAAGGAAATAATGGTAATTACGTATCTGGTGTAAACTGGGATGTAAAACTAATGGCTTTAGGAGGATCTTCTGGTACTACCTCTATAGTCTTAGAAGCGTATGGGTATATTTTAGATCAACGTGCAATCTATGATTCTACNGGNGGTGNGTCNGGAGCATTTGTTGTAGCAACAAATAGTAGCTTTGGAGTAAATAATGCAGATTGTAATAGCGCTACTTATTCTCTATGGAATGATATGTATAATGCAATGGGANNATATGGNATCTTNAGTTGNGGAGCNACAATGAATAATAATTCTAATGTNGATGTAACAGGTGATGTTCCAACAGGNTGTGAGAGTGATTATATGGTTTCTGTAACAAACACTACNAGAAATGATTCTAAAAATAGTGGTGCTGCCTANGGGGCAACAACAATAGANCTTGGTGCTCCAGGAACNCAAATATTNTCTACNTATACTGGAGGAGGTACATCATCANTATCTGGAACTTCAATGGCTTCCCCACATGTTGCTGGTGCAATAGGATTTATGCATGCTTCGATGTCATCTGGGTTAGCNTCTTTTTACCGTTCATCTCCAGATCAAGGTGCAATTATTATTAAGCAAATAATATTAGATGGTACTGATCAGCTGGCTTCGCTCAATGGCATTACGGTAAGTGGTGGTAGGCTTAATTTATATAATTCTGCAGTGCTGAGTATGGAATATTTAGCTGCAGATTCTTTAGATCCAAATCCTATCACAAATCTTACNGCAGATACCTCTGTATGGTATCGTGTGAATTTAGAATGGGATGATCCTACTGAATTATTTGGTGGTGATCCAATTCCAAACTTTATGATTGACATATATAAAAATGAAGATTTTGAAGCATCAGTTTGGTCTGGTGTAGAGTCATACACNGATGATGGATTATCAGCTAATACAGAATATAATTATTCATTAATTACCAGAGTNATTGATACTGATTCGACTAGTATAAGTGTATCAATTTCAGCTATCCCTATTGGAGGTAATTGTCAACCTGGTGATCTAACTGAAGATAATATAGTAAATATCTTAGATGTAATNGAATTATTACGATTTAGCTTAGGTTATTANAATCCCACTGATATAGACTATTGTAAAGCAGATTTGAATTATGATAATACTCTTGATATTATTGATGTTCTNATGCTGATGGATGTAATTCTTGGTATTTAATTAATTGGAGAGAAAATGAAAAAAAATTCTGTTGAAAAAATATTTAATGACCCATGTAGTAGNAGAAAGTTTGTTAAAGATACATTAACTGGATTAGGCACTTTAACAATGGGTAGTTTTATTATTATTAATCAAACTGGATGTAGTGATGATTCAAATCCTGTAACNCCAAATGGACAAGACATATCTTTTATTGTTGATATNTCATTATCAGAAAATAGTGCACTTCAATCTGTAGGAGGAACTTTAGCTCTATCTCCTAATCCTATTGATAGCCATGGGATGCTAGTTTACAGACAAAACGAAAATGTTATTAAAGTATATAGTAGAAATTGTACGCATGCCAATTGTACAGTTGATGCATATTCTTCGTCTGGTGTCTCTACATGTTCTTGTCATGGAAGTAGATTTGATTTGAATGGAAATGTCCTTAATGGACCTGCTGAAAATCCATTAAGGCAATATAACGCTTCTATTTCTGGANATATTATTACTATTACTNCATGATGAAAAATTTAGAATATAATATTTTTATAATATTACCAATACTTTCAATAGTTTTATTTGTTTCGCTTGTTTCAATAGCTATGATANCATACGATGGTGGNAATGCTATTGATAATTTNAGTTATGGGTATTCATTTTCCTTAAACTATTTGAGTGACTTGGGAAGGGATATAGGATATTCAGGGAAAAATAATCAAATATCCTTTTACACGTTTAACCTATCATTAATAATAATAGGAATCTCATTTTTAATTTATTTCTTATTTTTGCCATCATTACATAATATCAGTCCAGCATCATTTATGTTATCAAGAATTGGTGGAATATTTGGATGTTTTGCTAGTGTTTGCTTTGCGGGAGTTGGACTTACACCATCAGATTTATATTTTGATCTACATGTTTTTTTTGCAAACTGGGTCTTTCGATCCATGAGTTTAGCTGTNTTTTTTTATTCTTTAACATTTC
Source organism: Fidelibacterota bacterium (assembly GCA_002701945.1). Lineage (GTDB taxonomy): Bacteria > Fidelibacterota > Marinisomatia > Marinisomatales > TCS55. The sequence goes on along the minus strand of NZXJ01000035.1, from coordinate 13,206 downwards.
TATTAATTAATAAAGAAAATATAATTTTATCATTAATATTNTTTTCTAGTGGGCTTATCGTTTTATCTCATATAATNATAGCAGACTTTGATTTTGCTTTATATATGTCTAACCCCCATAATGCAAAAGTTTTATCACAAAAAGCTGCTGTTATAGCAATGATATTTATGGTNCCTTTAATGGCGATTATTAATTTAAAACAGTTAAATGATCAGAAAATTTCTTTACGAGTATTTGGATAGTAATTTTTTAATTTATAAAAGTTTCTTAGCGTAAATAAGTCTTCTTTCTCTTAGGTTTAATTCACTTTCCTTTAGTGATAATCTTCTTTCAATTTTATGTATTGAAGATAAATTATTAGGTTTTCTTTTATTTTTTAACTNNTTTAAAATTTGTTTTTGNGCAATAAGATCTTGTTTTTCTTCTAGAAATTGACTTTTAAGTAAACTNTGTATNACNTTTTTCATTNNTNAATATTCNTTAGGATCAAATAATCGAGTNAGNAATGATATTGTNCCATCNGTATNAATAATTATATTNCTTGTNACACCACTATTTCTATCNGCAAATAGTGCAAAAATATCCGCTCCCGGATCAAGCGCAATAGGGTAAGTTACTTTTACTTCTTTCGCAAACCTTTTTACAACATCTGCAGGCTCATCCCGGTCAATACCGATTACTTTTAGACCAACTCTTTTATAAATTTTCCAAATTTCTTTTTCAATATGAGGCATCTCTTCTCTGCATACTGAACACCAACTTGCAGTAAATTGTAACATAACAACATTTCCCAATAAATCTTTACTGTTAATTAGAGATTCATCAGGGAATTCCATAATAAATTCCGGTATTTTATCTCCAATCTTTACTATGTATCCACGCTCATCTGGGGAAGAGCTAAATAAAAATGAAATACATAACAGTAATAGTACGGTTTTCTTCATAATGAAAAATTATTATTTTTCATCCACTCATCATTTACAAATTTGCTCAGATAATTTCTAATGCCATCTGGTAGTATAACCAGTACATTTTTATTTATATCAAGATCTTTTGCCGCTTCAATAGCTCCCCATACAGTCGCACCGCATGATCCACCAATTAATAAGCCTTCTTCTTTAATAAGCCTTCTCGCCATTGAAAATGAATCTTCATCATTTGTTTTAATATATTTATCAACTAATGAATTATCTAACACATTAGGAAAGAAGTCATATCCTATTCCTTCAACTTTATAAGAAGATATATCTGTACCACCACCAAGAATTGAGCCAATTGGATCAACCCCTACAATATGTATATCTGGAATTGACTCTTTTAGTTTTTTTGCAATACCAGTAATAGTTCCACCTGTTCCAGTTGATATGACAACCATATTAAGATCAGTTCCAAACTCATCTAGAATTTCTTGGGCCGTACTATTGTAATGGGCATCTGGGTTATTATTATTACTATATTGATCAAGAATATGAGAATTAGGTATTTCACTTTGCAGTTTTTTTGCTACACCAAAGAGACTTTTTGGATCATCATGTGAAACTTCAGTAGGTGTTCGAACTATCGTTGCACCTAAAGCTTTTAAAACCACTTCTTTTTCCATACTCATTTTTTCTGGCATAGTAATAATTAGTTTATATCCTTTAACTGCTGCAGCTAGAGCTAAACCTATTCCCGTNTTTCCAGAACTCGGTTCGATTAAGGTGTCTCCAGGTTTAATTTGACCCGATTTTTCTGCTTCGTTGATCATACGGAGACCTATGCGATCTTTTACAGATCCTCCTGGATTTAAATATTCACATTTTGCAAATAGGTTACACTTAAGTNCAGAACCAACTTTATCNAGTNTTACGATTGGTGTATTGCCAATATTTTCTAGAATATTATTCAGTATCATATTTTAAACATCATGTAAAACAAAGTTATGTAAATATATTTAAAACTTTATGCATCAGCAATATTACCACCACTAATTATAATCGCTACCTTTTTATCTGAAAAATAAGGTTTATTTTCTATCAGTGCTGCTAAGGGTACTGCGCAAGAGGGTTCTATCTTATCATTAAATTTTTCTGTCATCCATTTCATTGTTGGTATAATAGAAACTTCTGGTGCAGTAAATATATCTTTTATGTATTTCAATATTATAGGAAATGTTTTTGAGCCTAAAGATGTGCGTAAACCATCTGCAACGGTTTCAGGATATGTTGATGGGATAAGTTCCTTTTTAATTAATGATTGTTGAGCATCATTAGCTAAATCTGGTTCTGCTCCTATTATAGTTGTTTTAGGAGAAATAGAATTAATTGCAATGGCATTTCCACTTATTAATCCACCGCCACCAATGGGGAACAAAATAATATCTAAATCAGGAATTTTTTCAATAATTTCTAATGCTATAGTTCCTTGACCTGACATAACACGGTAGTCATTATATGGGTGAATAACACTAGCGCCAGTTTTTTCTTTAATATCTAATAAAGTTTTTTCTCTACTTTTTACTGTTGGTTCACATAATATTATATTGGCACCTAATTCTTCTATAAGGTTTTTTTTATATTTAGTAGCGTTTGATGGTAGAATTACAGTGGACGGAATTCCTCTATTTTTTGCAGCTAGGCTTAATGCGGTGCCATGATTTCCAGATGAAACAGTTATGACGCCTCTACGAGCCTCTTCATCATTTAAAGAAAAAACAGCATTTGATGCACCTCGAAATTTAAATGATCCAGAATTTTGCAAATTTTCACACTTGAAATAAACATCTGCATCAACTAATTGATTAATTTCTTTATCTGATTTTATGGGGGTATTAATAATATATGGTTTTATTCTATTATGTGCTGCTTTGATAGTTTGTATAGAAATTTGCATAAATAATTAAAAATATTAATAATCTTTATATATTATATTCTCCCGCAATTTAGCATTGTTTAATATAATGAAATATATCAATAAATTTGTTTTTACTCTGATTATAGCATTCCATCTGTTAGATGCAGGTACAACTGGTAAAATAGTTGGAATCGTAATTGATAAGGTATCTAGAGAGCCTATGGTTGGTGCAAATGTTCTTGTTAATGGTACGAATTATGGTACTGCAACAGATATAGAGGGTAGATACTTTATTTTACAAATACCCCCTAAAACCTATTCTGTCACATTTTCTATGATTGGATATAAAGATGTTGTTGTTAAAGATGTAAAAATCCAAGTTGATTTAACTACTACATTAAATGCTGAATTGGAAGAAGGTGTTATAGGTATGGATGCAGTTGAGGTTACTGCACAAAGACCAATGGTTCAAGCAGATGTAACGTATTCTCAGGCAAATATAACCAGTGAAGAAATTGATATGCTTCCCGTTGAAGAATTAGAAGATATAGTAGCACTACAAGCTGGTGTAGTAAACTCAGGTGGTTTACACGTACGTGGAGGTAGAAGCGGAGAAATAGCATATATGATTGATGGTGTGGCTGTAACTGATCCATACGATGCAGGTATGGCAGTTGAAATTGAAAATAATGCGATTCAAGAACTTCAATTTATTAGTGGAACTTTTAATGCTGAATACGGCAAAGCAATGTCTGGAATAATAAATATTATTACAAAAAGCGGTGATTATAGAAAATATTCTGGAAATATGTCATCTATGCTTGGTAGTTATTATGCAAATGATGAATTATTTCCTCAGCTAGATGTATTTCGACCAAATACAATTCAGGATATTCAAGGTTCTGTAGATGGACCTATAATTAAAGATAAAATATCTATTTTTGCCTCGGGTAGATATAAGAGAAATGGCGGTTATTTATATGGCCAGAAGATTTTTGTTCCAGAATCTCATCGTTGGAACTCCCAAACAAATAATTTTGAGTATATTACCCCATCTCACGCAGATTGGGATTCTCTGTATCATCCTTATGGAGCTAATGATTCTTCATGGGTGGCTATGAACTGGTCTGATCAATACACAGGTTTAACAAAGGTCTCATGGATTGTAAACCCTACTTTAAGAGTGGCCTATAGTCTTAGTGGAAGTGAAACAGCCTCTCAAGGGTATTCTCATGCCTATAAATGGAATCCATACGGCAGATCGCATCAGTTCACCACTAAACTAAGTAATATGTTTGTAATGGATTATAGTTTAAATCCTTCAACATTTTTTACTTTATCATTATCGAGGACTGTCAACCATTACAGAAGTCAGAGGAGTGATAAACGAAATTATTTTCAAAATCATTCTGAATTATCAATTGATAGCGTGAACTTTTTTGGTTATTCCTTTGTGGATACTACCTTAAATGCAGACCCAAGTCTTTTTTATGTTTCTCCAACTATAGATGACTATACGCCTGGAAATAATTTTGAAGTTGGTGGACATAGTATGGGTTATTTCGAACAAAAATCAGCAATTAATACTTTTAAAATTGATGGAACTAGCCAAATAAATAGATTTCATTATTTAAAGGCAGGTTTTGAATATCGTCAAACAAATATGTCATTAACTAGTTATAGTGTGCAATTAGCGGAATACACAGGGTATACNCCAAGAATTCCAAATTCATCTGAATCTCCTAGTCACAATACATACGGTAAAAAAGGTAGAAATCCTTTTGAGTATGCTTTTTATATTCAGGATAAAATTGAATTTGAAGATTTGGTTGTCAATATTGGATTACGTTGGGACTATTTTGATCCAAAATGGAGAATTCTTAATGATCCAAGTGATCCCAATATTAATAGTCCTGTTAAACCAATTAACCGTTTTTTTGATTTAGATGGTGACGGTGAAATTTCTCAGATAGAAATGTATCCCGANAACCAAAANAATACTAATGATCGTCGTGAAAGTAATGCTTTCGGTGATTCATGGTATCAGAATGCAAAAGCAAAGTCACAATTAAGTCCTAGATTCGCTTTAGCCTTTCCAATAACGGACCAAGGTCATATGCACTTTTCTTATGGTCATTTNTTTGCTATTCCTCAGTATAGTTACTTGTATACAAACCCAGAGTTTGAAGTGCCCGCGGGAAGTGGTACAGGATATACAATGGGGAATGGAGATTTAGAACCTCAGCGAACTACACAATACGAAGTTGGATTTTCTCAGCAAATTGGTGCAAATATTGGAATTGAATTAACTGGCTTTTATAAAGATATTAGAAACTTAAATGCAACAAAGATTATTCAATCTTTTGTTGCTGGTGATAAATATGGANTATATATCAATCANGATTATGCAAATTCAAAAGGTGTTACTNTTGCTCTTTCCAAAAGAGCATCAGCTAAGGTTTCAGGTAACGTAGATTATACATATTCAGTTTCAGAAGGTAATGCATCCGACCCTGCAGCAGCATTCAATGATGAAGCATCAAATATTGAACCTGAGAAAATGCTAGTTCCTCTAGATTGGGATCAAAGACATACATTAAATACGACNTTGACATATCATCCTATTAAGAACTCAGGTGTGGGAATTATATTTAGCTATGGCAGTGGACTTCCATATACAACCCAATACCTTGGAGTTAGAACATCTTTTGAAAATAATGCNAGAAAGCCAAGTACTTTCAATGTTGATTTACGTAGTTATTACCATTTTCAATTATCTGGAATCAAAATGTCCCTTAGTATGAATGTGTATAATCTATTTGATATAAGGAATGAATTAACTGTATTCAGTGATACAGGAAGATCTACCTATACACTTGTCCCAACTTATACACCACAGATTAGTGGTCCTGGATATAATAGTTTAGATGAATACCTTATCCGTCCGGATTATTATTCTAGTCCAAGGCAAATAAAAATAGGATTNAGTGTAAGCTTTTAATGCGATTATTATTTTTTATACCNTTATTTACACTTCTATTAGGCCAACAGCCNAATAAATATTTACAAGGAATTGATTCTCGTGAAAAAAATATGGATGTAACTGATCGTAAATATGGGGATCATAATGGCAATCGTATTTTTAATAGATTTTATAATTTTGGAGGAATTGGTGATGCTGGTGGCAGTTTATCTGGTATTTACCCCTTTGGTTCCGGTCATTCGTATTTTTATGAATTTACTCCTGTTATTGCAGCAAGTGTTATTGATACGAACGGTAATAGAGTTCATATAGTCTCTGATGGTGCTGTTGGTCTAAAAGATAACTCTCCTCAGGGATATCAATGGGGTTTCGAGCCTTTAACCGGTTATGCAAACCCAAATCAAGAGATTATGGCCATGAGTGATAAGGATTTTACTTGGCCAGAAACATGGCCTAATCGTGATAGTGATTGGGATGGTTTTTGGAATGGTCAATATGGAAAGTATGTTCGAGCAGATCAAGAATCCTATTTTGTAATGGATGATTATTATAATGATGAATTTTCTCATTTTCCAGATTCTACAGATTTTGATGTAGTTCCTAAAAGAAGATCTGGAATTGGAGTTGAACTTGAGTGTCGTATATATCAATGGAATCATCCTGCGGCGGAAGATATAATTATNGTTACTTATTGGATTACAAATGTTGGTACTTCTCGATTAGATAGTGTGATTTTTGGAATGTATGGTGATGCAGATATAGGTAGTACAAATGGTGATTATACGGATGATGATGCATGGTTTGATGTTGAAAATGATATTGTATANCAATGGGATCATGATGGTTGGAGTAATGCAGATGGTGGATTCAAACCAGTGTATTTTGGGTGGAGCTTCCTTGAGTCTCCCGGTAATCCACATGATGGTATTGATAATGATGATGATGGTATGATTGATGAAAGCCAGTTTGATGGAATTGATAATGATGGAGATTGGTTGGCAGAAAGAGATGATATTGGCTCAGATGGTCTTGGCGCATATCATTATGATTATAATGGTCCAGANCCAGATGGGACAGAAGGAAATGGAATCCCTGATTTAGGGGANCCAAATTTTGAAATTACTGATAATGATGAATCTGATCAGATAGGCTTAACTAGCTTTTATTCTTCGCCTTATCCAAGTATATATCCATCAAATGATGAAATTATGTGGAGTCAATTGCAACCTGGCTTTTTCGATGTACCAACACAAAATATTGATCAAACATTTTTATATGGTTCAGGTTTTATTGGCTTAGATCCAGGTGAGAAAAAGAAATTTTCTGTAGCGATGGTCTTTGGAAATGATATGGATGATATTTTGAGAAATACTGTGACTATGCAAAATATATATGATAATGATTATAATTTTGCTAAGCCTCCTTTAAAGCCAAACTTAACTGTTGTTCCTGGAGATAAACAGGTTACCTTATTTTGGGATAAGCTATCCGAGAATTCTCTGGATGCTATTTATGGTTCAGATTTTGAAGGGTATAGGATATACCGTAGTACAGATCCTGGTTTTATTGATCCTTATGTTATTACTGATGCATATGGTAATAATACATTTAATAAACCAATAGCACAGTTTGATTTAATTGATAGTTTAAAAGGNCCTCANCCAATAGGATTTAACGGTATCCAATATGATATGGGTACGGATTCAGGTCTTGANCATATGTTTATTGATAGCAATAATGTATACAATGGTATGACATACTATTATGCAGTAGTGGCATATGATAAAGGGTATGATATAGACTTTTATGAATTAGGTTTTAGTGAACAGGATAATTTATTACCCATAGCACCTTCTGAATGCTCAATAATAGTTGATTTGGATCGTAAAGGAAATGTAATCAATATGAGTGAGAATGCAGGTATGGCTGTTCCAAATGCAACCGTGGCAGGGTATATGGGTCCCAATACAGNATCTCTCGGTCAAGAATTTGTTGTACATGATTCAGGATATGCTACNGGTAGGATTGAAGTAATAACAGTTGATCCAACTGCTGTTCCTGAAGACGCAACATACTCTTTGACTTTTGATCGAGAATTTGGCAGTCCAATAATTTATTATTCTGTTTTAGATGAACAGATAAAAATGGAAACATTTGTTATAGCTGGTGGATATGGTGCATTAGAACANAAAAATATTGATTCATCTTCTGTCATCGTTACGGATGAAACTGGCGATATGGTTTATGTTTTAGGTGTTGATTATTCTATGGATTATGAAAATGGTATGATTATTGCTTTAGAAAATGGTGGCTTAGTTGAAATGGGCACATTTGTAGCTAGCTTTAAATATTACCCTATTATGAATAGCAGTTCGACAGCAGGTGAAACAAATAACCCAATTTTTGATGGAATGAAGGTNTTTATCTATAATGAACCTATCGCTGTAGATTTTGATTCATCTGGATGGCTTGGTTCTAATTCTCCTCATTGCTATCGAATTTTTGATCAAAGAATTCACCCTGCAGATTTTGAGATTATTTGGGATGGAGATCTTGGTGATTCTATAACATTTGATTATTCAAATCTTCCATCTCCATTTAGAGTAAGAAACATNACAGAAAATACTGATGTTACATTCCGTATTTATGATATTAGTAATAATGGGAGNTGGGANCCGGAAGAACCAATATTATTAATGCCATATCCCGGTNTGCAAACACCGTATATGTTTGTTCAATTTTTTCCTGATTCAATAATATGCCCATATAATGAAAATGATTTTCTATATGATACTACAGCTACTATTGTTAAGGGTGATCGTTTTAGAATATCTACTAAGCGTCCATTTTCTAGTCAAGACAAATATCATTTTACAACAAAGAAATCTTGGGTAGATAATGAACTAGCTAAAGTTGAAATGAATGATATTGCCGTTGTACCTAATCCTTATGTGGTAACTGCCCGTTGGGAACCAAAACATATTTATGTTTCTGGGCGTGGACCTCGTAAGCTTGATTTTATTAATTTACCTCAAGAATGTACTATTAAGATTTTTACTCTATCTGGATACCTAGTGGATGAAATTCATCACACGAGTCAGTACGAATATGGTACATATTCATGGGATATGTTATCCAAAGATGGACTAGAGATTGCTTATGGTCTATATATTTATCATGTGGATGCGCCTAATGTCGGTGAAAAAACCGGAAAATTTGCGGTAATTAAATGATACGCTATACTAAGATTATTATAATTTTATTTTCTTTTTCATTTTCATATAGTCAGATAACTGGAAGTGTAAGTAATGTTGCTACTACTGCAGCGTCGTTTTTAGATATTGGTATTGGTGCAAGATCTTTATCTATGGGCGGTGCATTTGTAGCAATTGCTGATGATCCTACAGCTTTGTATTGGAATCCAGCTGGTAGTGTTAATATTGTAAGACCTATGGCACATTTTTATCATTCTCCATGGCTTGCCGATNTTCAATTTAATCATAGTGCAGTAGTTGTCCCCTTAGACCGTTCAAGCTCTTTAGGGTTTTTTATTACTTCTGTTACTATGGACGAAATGCAAGTACGCACTGTAAAATCNCCACAAGGAACAGGAGAATATTTTTCAGTAAGTAATGTTGCTTTGGCTGGATCATATGCAAGAAGACTAACTGATCGTTTTTCTTTCGGTGTAAACATGAAATTTATACAAGAGAAGATCTGGCATATGAATGCTGGTGGATTGGCTGTGGATCTAGGGAGTCTTTTTGTGACAAAAAATAGTGGCTTACGTATAGGAATGTCTATTTCCAACTTTGGTGGAAAAATTTCCATGGAGGGTTACGATACAGAAGTAGATTATGATATTGATGAAACAATGTATGGAAATAATGACAAGATAGATGCAAGNCTAAACTCAATGAATTGGCCATTACCTTTAGTGTTTCGCGCTGGAGTAAGCAAAGATGTTGTGCAATCAGATATACATAAGTTGACTATCGCAGCTGATGCAATTCATCCAAATAATAATGTAGAATATATAAATGTAGGTTTTGAATATATATTTAGAAAAATGATATCTCTTAGAGGAGGACAGGCATTTTACGGTATGAATGAGTCTAAGGAAGGTTTAACATTTGGTATTGGNTTGAATTATCAAGTACCCAGAGGTCCTAAAATTAATTTTGATTATGTGTATAGAGATATTGGAGTATTTGATAATGTTCCAGGTTATTCTTTAAATATAATTTTCTGAGTATTCATGGCCAACAATAAGAGCCTTTTAATAGTTTCTTCCAGCGGTGGAAAAAATTTTAAATTAGCAAATAGTTTAAAAGAATTGGTTGAATCAGCTTACCCAATTACAACTAAAATAATTAACCTTGAATTATATAAACTCCCATTATATATACCTGGTATAGATACTGATAATGAAGTTGCCCAAGAGTTAAGTCAGGAATTTGAAAATAGTAATGCTTTTATTTTTTGTGCACCTGAATACAATGGAGGNTCACCACCTATATTAACAAATGCTATAACATGGGTTTCGCTTNCAACAAAGAATTGGCGGGATTGTTTTATTGGTAAAATTGCTTTGATTGGAACTAACAGTGGAGGAGATGGACTTAGGTTTTTAGCTTCTTTTCGTTCTCAATTAGAATATTTGGGAACGATAGTTGTACCAAAAACGATATCTGTTAATGATAAGAAGAAGTTTAATCAAGATTCTGCGAAACGTTCCATACATAGTCTAATTGATTTATTATAAANAAATACTNTNAATAGAAAAGGGGCATTNAGCCCCTTTTCTATTTTATNTCAGATAGAGTTAACTAATCTTAATTTGTCTTCCTTCTGGTTTAATTTCCTTCGTTTTAGGCAATGTTATTAATAATTCGCCATTATCAAATTTNGCAGCTATTTTATCTTCATTTACATTGTCTGGTAGNCGGAAGCTTCGATTAAATGAACCAAATTGACGTTCATGCATACGATAACCATNAAAAGATGATTTATCTTCATTCATTCGTTCCCCTTTAATAGTTATAATACCATCATGAATATCAATTGTTACTTCTTTTTTCTTAAGTCCAGGCATATCAGCTGATAGAATAAACTCTTTCTCTGTTTCTTCAATGTCTACAGCAGGATAATATGAACTTTCCTTTTGATGTATAGGAATATCAATGTTAAACATATTATCAAATATTCTATCAAAATCTGATATTAAACTTCTATTTGGATTCCATTTTACTAATGTCATTTAAGACTCCTTTCATTAATTGTTTTCATTATACTATACGCAATATGTATGCCAGCTATTATTGTATGTTATATTTTAATATATATCTGCAATATTGGCATATCGGTTAGAAAATATGTCAATTGAGTATGTAAATATTGCAGATAATCACTTATGTGTATTCAATTTAGAACGAAAATTGTGTAATATTTGATGACTTAGTTTTATGAAATTAAATGAATTAGCATTATTTGGTGGTGATCCGGTTAGGAAAACTCCATTTTTTCCTTGGCCTAGAGTTGTAGATGGTCAGAAAGAACAATTAATAGATACGTTAATTAATGACTCCTGGGGTATTGGAAGTGAATCTATTAAACTACTTGAAGAAAATTTTGCAATGTTTCATGATGCTAAAAATTGCATTGCTGTTAATACAGGAACTAATGCATTATGGGTTGCTTTAAAAGCCGCTGGCGTTTCTTCTGGAGATGAAGTTATTATTCCTCCATATACATTTATAGCAACAGTCACTGCTGTACTTATGGCGCATGCGACCCCAGTCTTTGTTGATATTGATGAAAATACTTTTAATATAGATCCAAATCTAATTGAATCTGCAATTACTGAACGTACAAAAGTGATTATACCGGTTCATATTGGTGGTAATCCAGCAGATATGGAAAGTATCATTTCTATAGCGGATAAGCACAATATTAAAATTATTGAAGATGCTGCTCAAGCTCATGGCGCCGAATGGGATGGTAAAAAAGTAGGCGCACTACACAAGGGAGGAATATTTAGTTTTCAATCATCCAAAAATATGAGTGCGGGTGAAGGAGGAGCTATAATATCAAATGATAATGATTTTATGGATGCATGTTTTGCATATTATAATTGTGGAAGACATCGTGATGGTGATTGGTATGAACATCATATAATTGGTGGAAATCATCGTATGAGTGCCATGGCGGCAAGTTTGCTTTTACCTCAATTTCAAACTATCGAACATGATATGCGAACTCGTGATAAGAATAGACAAAAATTAGATCAAGTGTTATCAGAAATGGGCTTAGAAGTAACACACAGATATAAAAATGTAACGAGAGAGTCAAATCATCTATATTTATTAAGGTATAAAGCTGAAAATTTCAATAATATTTCGAGAGAAAGCTTCTTTAATGCTATGAGAGCAGAAGGTGTATATACATATGCTGGGTATAAGCCATTATATAGAGAAGATATTTTCCAGGGAAAAGGAAATGATTTTCCATGGCTTAAAAAAATAAATTACAGTAATATTTCATGTCCAGTAACTGAGCAAATTGCGGATTATCAATCAATTTGGCTTACACAAAATCATTTACTGGGAGATGAAAGTGATATAAATGATATTATTAATGCATTCGAAAAAGTAACAATGACATTGAAGAATCATCCAGAAAAATTCGATAATTAGTTAAAGGAATTAATATGCAACAGATTGATCTAAAAAGTTTATTATCAGCAGTTGATGTACCAGCAGATTGGGTTGGAATCAGAGAAGTGAGCGAAACACATACGCCTCGTATTATCAGAGATGGCGTACCTCAAATGAATGCTAGCTATACCTCTCAAGGATTAATGGTTGAAGTACTTGCTAAAGGTCAGTTTGGTTATTATGGTACTCCAAATATGACTAACGAGGGTGTCGCTAATGCTGCAAAGAAAGCGTTTACACAAGCAAATCTTGCCTCAAAACATGCTACATTTCAATTCACCCAAGATGCCCGGCCAGCTAATGTTGGAAACTATAAATCTCCATTTGTAAAAGAAAAAGACTCATTATCGCCAGGTGAATTGAATAAACTACTTCTTGATGCTTATAATGAGCTCAAAGTAAACGATAAGATTGTTAGTGCGCGAGCTTTATTGCAAACGATACAGACTATGTTTCGGTTTGTGAGCTCCAATGGTAGTGATATCTCACAAGATTTTCTCATGTTAGAATTTGATTTATCTGCTACAGCTGCAGATGGTGCGAACCAGCAGACGCGGACGTTTGGTGGCATGAGGGGAAACTGCCTTCAAATGGGTATGGAATATTTTGACAAATTAGAACTCCTTGCTCAAGCACAAAAAATAGGTAAAGAAGCTATTGAATTATTAGATGCAG